>CAYTLZ010000309.1:0-3046 GCA_964438785.1 uncultured Actinomycetota bacterium
TGGAAGGCGGTGTTCCGCCTGCGCCTGCTCGACGGGACGTCGCGGCTGCGTAACCCTGGTGCTCCGGTCAAGCATCATGGTGGTGCGATCGGCGTCGATCTGGGCCTCAAGCACCTCGTCACGCTCGACCGGCCCATCGAAGGTCTGACCGATGAACACGGTCACGTCCCCAACCCCCGCGTGCTCGAGCGGCACCTGACCCGGCTACGACGGCTCGACCGGGCCATCGCCCGGTGCGAGAAGCGCAGCAAGAACCGCACCAAGCTGCTGCGCCGGCGAGCAAAGCTGCACGGACGTGTCGTCGCGACCCGCAAGCTGTTCCTGCACGAGTTGCCGCGCCGGCTCGCGGGAGGGTTCGACCTCGTCTGCATCGAGGACCTCAACGTCGCCGGCATGGCGCGGCGCAAAGGCCTTCGCAACGGCCGCAGCGTCGCTGAGGCCTCCCTGGGTGAGCTCACCCGGCAGATCGACTACAAGGCCAACGACCGACGAGCGGCGCTCGTGCGGGTCGGTCGGTACTACCCCTCCACCCAGACCTGCTCACGGTGCGGTGCGAGAACCAAGCTCGCACTGTGGCAACGCATCTACGACTGCGGCTCCTGCGTCCTGGTCTTGGACCGGGATGTGAACGCCGCACGCAACATCGCCGCCGAAGGCCAACGCCTGATGCGTGAACAGCAACAGCAGCATGTCGCCTCGATACGCGGGGAGACCCAAAACGGCGAGCCGAGACCAGGTGAGACCGAACCCGCACAGCACCATCATGCGGGTGGGCACAGGTCGTCCGAGGCCGCAACCGATCCAGCCAGCCCGCCACGCACGGGCAGCCGAGACCTCCCGGTCCCGGCGGCGTGAGAGACGGACGCGACCCCGCCACCTGAACAGGCGACGGGGTCGGGCTCGCAGTCAACAGGCACGACCCTCTGTTGGGTCCATGCCATCACACCTGACTGCCGAACTTAGCCGTGGTGGAGCATCTCGTCGTCGTGCAACAGCCGCTGGGCGTGACGACGCATGTCGAATCCGGGATCCATCAGTGCCGTCATGCCGAGCCCGGTCAGGGCGGCCAGCGTGACCTCGGCCCGGCGTTGCGCCTCGAACTCGTCGATCGTCGGGTCGTGCCGCTGCCAGGCGTCGGCGAAGCGCTCGACCCGTCGGCGGTGACTGCGCAGCACCCGGACGGCGATGCCGGGGTCGGTCAGACCCCGTCCCGCGAGCTGCAGGTAGATGCGGGCGATCGGTGACGATCCGGTCATGAACGCCACGAACGCGTCGATCAGGTCCTCGAGCGAGTCGGTCCCGGCACCGGCCGGGTCCGGATCGACCGCCTCGACGGCCTCACGGACGACCTCGAACACGGCGTCGTCCTTGGAGTCGAACAGGTTGTAGAAGCTGCCGGCCCCGACCTTGGCCTGGTCGGTGATGGCCTTGAGCGTCACGCCCTCGATGCCGAACTCGGACAGCAGGCGACGCGTCGCCGCGAGGATGCGTTCGCGGGTCTCGAGCCCGACGCGGTACCTGGCCACCGACCTGTCCTTCGTTCGCGTTGAACGTGCGACACCGTCCGCGACGGTGTGTCCGACCCTAGCTCCGTGACCGACGGGAACACCGGCGGACCGGGGTGCCGGTGTCCGGCGGTGCGACCGCAGCTTGCAAAACTGGAGCGGACGCTCCAATATGTAGCACACGTTCCAAGATGGAGCATCCGCTCCAGCTTGGTGGATGGACGTCCTCGGGAGCCGACACCCGTCCACCAACGGCTCGAGCACCGCCTCGAGCACGACCGCGAAAACCCCGGGAGGCGTCATGAGCCACTACAAGAGCAATCTCCGCGACATCGAGTTCAACCTCTTCGAACTGCACGGCGCGGACGAGTACCTCGGCAGCGGCCCCTTCGCGGCCGTCGACGGGGACCAGGCACGCATGATCCTGACCGAGATGGAGCGCTTCACCCGCGAGTCGATCTGGGCGGAGTCGTTCGTACCCGCCGACCGCACCCCGTTGGAGCTCTCCGCCGAGGGTGACATCACCATCCCCGACGAGCTGCACCGGGCGCTCGAGGCCTTCTACGAGGCGGGCTGGCACCTGATGCCGCTCCCCGAGCACCTCGGTGGGTACGGGGCGCCCCCGACCCTGCGCTGGGCCGGGACCGAGCTGCTCGCCGGAGGGAACGCGACCGCCAGCCTGTGGCCCATCGGCGCGCTCATGGGCAACATCCTGGACAAGGTCGGGACCGAGGGCCAGAAGGCCCGGTTCGGGCTGCCCATGATCGAGCGCCACTGGGGCGGCACGATGGTGCTGACCGAGCCCGACGCCGGCTCGGACGTCGGTGCCGGAACGACCAAGGCCACCTTCGTCGAGGACGCCGGTGACGACGACCTCGGCGCGGTCTACCACCTCGAGGGCATCAAGCGGTTCATCACCTCGGCCGATGCGCAGACTCACGAGAACACGGTCCACCTCGTGCTGGCACGCCCGGAGGGCGCCGGTCCGGGCACCAAGGGCCTGAGCCTGTTCATCGTCCCCAAGCGCCACGTGGACGCGGACGGCACCGTCGGTGAGCGCAACGGCGTCCGGGTCTCCAACCTCGAGAAGAAGATGGGCATCAAGGGCTCGGCCACCTGCGAGCTCTCGCTCGGCCAGGACGGCACGCCGTGCGTCGGCTACCTCGCCGGCGACGTGCACGAGGGCATCAAGCAGATGTTCCTCGTGATCGAGTACGCCCGGATGATGGTCGGCACCAAGGCCATGTCGACGCTGTCGACCGGCTACCTCAACGCGCTGGACTACGCCAAGCTGCGCGTGCAGGGGCCCGACCTGACCCGCGCCGCCGACAAGACGGCGCCGAAGGTCGAGATCATCGACCACCCCGACGTCCGCCGGTTGCTGATGACCCAGAAGTCGCACGCGGAGGGCATGCGCGCACTGGTCATGTACGCCGGCTGGATCCAGGACCAGGCCTCGCTGCACGGCGACGATGCCGACGAGCACGACCGCTGGATCGCCCGCGAGGACCTGCTGCTGCCCCTGGTCAAGGGCTACTGCT
>CAYTLZ010000310.1:0-3004 GCA_964438785.1 uncultured Actinomycetota bacterium
TCCTGGACACGTCAAACGCTTATCGTGCGATGACGGTGCTGACAGCCCGGTTGACAGCCAACTCGTCTGGCTCGGGCTGGACGTCGGTGGAATGTCGCCACTAGTCAGAGCGGGTTTCGCGGAGCAGTGGACCGAACCGTGAGAGTTGCTCGCCATGGCCTGTTGGTCGGTGCCGTTGGCCACCCAGCATGTCATCGCCGACGCGACCGGGGAGCCGTGGCCTGGACGGGCAATGGAGTTGACGCTGCCGGACGTCGAGGTCCTGAGGAACGAGATTCGGTTCTGGTACGGGCAGTGCGATGAACCGGCTCTCACCCTTGGTGCGGTCTCTCAGTGAAGTCCACGACGGGTCCATCTGCCCGTGCCGAGTTGCTGGCTACTAGGGGGGCGGCAGGAGACGTGCCACAAGTTCGCCAGGTGCGGGCAGGATTAGCCGTTTCTCGGCCATGTAGGTGGATGGGGAGGCCCGATGGGCTGCCGCTGATGTGCTGCGGGATCGGGTGTCAAGAACCCCCCGCAAGCAGAGATTCTGCTTGCAGCGAGAATATTGTTTCTTGCATTCTGGCTGCATCAGTGATAGACAGCTCGCATGTCTAGTGACCAGGAAGCAGAACTCCTGCTGCAGTCGGCCCGGGTGGCGGCTGAGGCCATCGGCGCAACCTTCGGGCGAGATTGCGAGGTTGCCGTGCATGACCTGCGGCAGCCGCGAACCTCGCTGGTGCATCTCGTCAACGGGCACGTAACCGGTCGCCATCTGGGCAGCCCCATCCGGGACCTGCTCCTTCGGGTGATCCCTTCGTTGGCCCCTGGATCAGACGTGGTCGACTCCTATCGAACGGAACTCGACGACGGAAGGACCCTCAAGGCGACCACGTGCATCCTTCGGGACTCCGAGAACAATCCCGTGGTTGCCCTCTGTATGAATCTCGACATCACCCGGTTGCGCGCGAGTGCATCGGCGATCGAGGAACTCATTCGGATCGACGATGCCGAGGCGCAGCCCGCAAATGATGTTCCGCGCGATCTGCCCCACGCGGCAGACGTGATGGACTACCTCATCGCCAACGTCATCAAACAGTTCGGGCGGGGTGACCAGATGAGCAAGAGCGACCGTCTGCGTGCGGTCGAGTTCCTGGATGAGAAGGGGGCGTTCCTCATCAAGGGCGCCGTCCCACTCGTGGCCGAAGCCTTCGCTGTCTCCGAGCCAACCGTCTACCGCTATCTCGAACAGGTCCGACTGGCGAGCCGGGGGCCCCAGGACGACGCGTGACCCGACGGGCGCGAACCGCGCTCGGTCCCTGAAAGACTGCATCCCGAGGAGGACGCGTATGAAGAGCATGCCCACACGCCGACGGCGAACCCCACTGGTGGTAGCCACGCTGAGTGCCTTCGCGCTCATGCTAGCCGCTTGCGGCAACGGAGACGACAGCGACGACCCGGAGCCCGATGAAGAGGCCGCCGAGGAGGCCGAGGGGGCCGAGGAGCCGGACCCGGAGCCGGACCCGGAGGCTGAGCCTGGTGATGAGGTGGACGTCGTCGAGGACGGTGAGTCCCTGGAGATCAACGTTTCGATCTTCCATCCGGAAGGCGACCCCTGGACCCAGATCATCCAGCCGTTCTTCGACGAGGTCGAGGAGCGCACGGCCGGCCGGATCACGTTCAACCCGTTCTTCGCCGGCTCTCTCGCGAGTGTGGGGGACAACCTGGATTCCGTGGCGGGCGGTGCAATCGACATGGGCTTGGACCTGGCCTCCACGTCCTCACGTATCGCTCCTGAGTTCACCTACTTCGAGGCACTCGGCTCCTACCCGCAGGATTACGCCGATCAGTGGGATGCCATCTACGCCGATCTGCACCCAGAGTTCGCCGCGATCATGGAGCGCGAGGGTGTCCGCCTGTTGGTGTGGGGCCCCGGTGGTTCTGAGCTCATCTTCTTCAACGGCGGTGGCGACTTCCTGGTCGAGCCGGAGGACTTCGCCGGCTTGACCCTGCGGACTGCCGGCACCTGGCAGGGACAGCAGATCGACGCGCTAGGTGGATCTTCGATTTCGATGGATCCGGGCGAGCTGTACCTGGCTTTGCAGACCGGCACCGTGGACGCAACGCCTCAGGCAGCCACGCTCGGACTTGGCGCCAGTCTGTACGAGGTCGCGCCGAACCTGTCCAACATCTCCCTGACCTTCAACACTCTGCTCTACGTCATCAACCCGGACGTCTGGGACTCTCTGTCTGCGGAGGACCAGCGCATCTTCGAGGAAGCGGCTGAGCGGGCGTCACTTGCGGTTCCGGCCACGATGCAGGAGCAGGAGCAGCTGGCCATCGAGGAGATGCAGTCCCGAGATGGTGTGGAGTTCTACCGGCTCACCGACGATGAGCGTCAGGCGATCTTCGACGAGATCGCGCCGGTGCTGGAGGAAGCCGCGGACATCTCGCGCGGGACAAGCGACGAGGGACAACGCCTCATCGACGCAATCCAGTCCTACATCGACTGATCAGAACGGACCCGTGGGCCTGGGTGATTGCTTCCCGGGTCCACGCTCAGAACCACCAGGGCGAGGAGGGCGCGGTGCTGGATCGAACAACCCAGGTCGTGACTGCGATTAATCGCGCCTTCCTCGTCGCTGCAACTGCCCTGACGGTCGTCCTGGCGATCTTCATGACCGTGGTTGTCATCCGGCGCTATATCTTCTCAGCGCCACTCGGCTGGGCTCTGGACGTCGCGCGATCTATGTTCGCCTACATCGTGTTTCTCGCCATCGCACCGACACTCCAGAATGGCAACCACGTCTCGGTGGAGTTGCTGTACGAGCGGCTCCCACCGGCGGCGAAGCACGTCGCCAGTGCCATCGCTTGGATCATGGTCATCGCGTTCGGAGCGCTTCTGACGTGGAAGCTGTACGGCCAGACGCTCAGCGCGGGTCGTTCCGGTCGGCTACTCCAGGGGTCCTGGCAGGTGCCGGCTGTCTACATCTACGCCATCGGCCCCGTGGGGAGCGCCCAGTTC
>CAYTLZ010000311.1:0-2992 GCA_964438785.1 uncultured Actinomycetota bacterium
GGCGCGGCGAGCTGACCGGCGGCCACGGCCCGCTTGGCTAGCCTCGCCGGGCGGCCACCACCATCCGACCGGCCGCACCAGCCGCTGCCGAGGAGTCCGACCGTGTCCGAGAAGTTCGTGCTCGGCTCACCGCTGGGTCGCTGGCAGACCAACTGCTGGGCGATCGGGGACCGCGAGCTCGGCCGGGCCGTGATCGTCGACCCGGGGGAGACCGGCGAGACGCAGGCGCTCGAGATGCTGTCGGTCGTCGACGCCACCTGCGAGGCGATCCTGCTGACCCACGGCCACCTCGACCACCTGTGGGCCGTGCCCCAGCTGGCGCGGGCACTGGACGTGCCCGTGCTGCTGCACGCGGACGACCGGTGGCTGTGGGCCGACCCGGCGGCGGCGGTCGGGGCGCCGCCCGAGCTGCTGACGACCGAGTTCGGCCTCGACTGGGACCCGCCGACCGACCACCTGCAGACGGTGGCCGACGGCCAACGGCTGAGCTTCGCCGGTGTCGACTTCGAGGTGGCGCACAACCCGGGCCACACCCCGGGGCACGTCACCTACCTCGGCCGCAACCTGCTGGACGCGACCATCACCTTCCCACTCGGGGAGGCGACCGAGGCCAGCCGCGACGTCCTGTTCTCCGGCGATCTCATCTTCGCGGGTTCGATCGGGCGCACGGACTTCCCGCGCGGCTCCACCGAGGCCATGTTCGCCTCGCTGGTGTCGACGGTGCTGCCACTCGAGGACGACACGCTGATCCTGACCGGCCACGGTCCGGACACCCGCGTCGGTGTCGAGCGTGAGACCAACCCCTTCCTGCGTCAGGCCATGGACGCCCACGGCCATCCCTAGGCGGATCGCCGCGCCGCGTCCGGTGCCGTGATCCGCCCGCCCGACGCACCGTTGAATCCCCGCCTGCCCCGAAGGGTGCTCCCATGGCAAGCATCGACGCCAACCCCGCCTCCGGAACCCGCGACTTCCTGCCCGACGAGGTCGCCCGTCGCGAGTCCGCCTTCGCCACGATCCGCACGTCCTTCGCCGCCCACGGCTTCGCCCCGCTCGACACCCCGGCGTTCGAACGGCTCGAGGTGCTGACCGGCAAGTACGGCGAGGAGGGCGACCAGCTCATCTTCAAGATCCTGCGCCGCGGCGACCACGAGGCCTCCGGCGACGCGGATCTCGCCCTGCGCTACGACCTCACCGTGCCGTTGGCACGGGTCGCCGCGCGCTACGGCTCGCAGCTGCCGACCCCGTTCAAGCGCTACCAGATCGCACCGGTGTGGCGGGCGGACCGACCCGGCAAGGGCCGCTACCGCGAGTTCTTCCAGTGCGACGTCGACACCATCGGGTCCGACTCGCTGGTCGCGGACGCCGCCACGCTGGTGGCGGTGACCGACACGCTCGATGCGCTGGGGCTCAGCGGCTTCCGGGTGCAGCTGAACTCGCGCAAGGCGCTGCGCGGGCTGGTTGAGTCCTACGGCGTCGACGTGGCACGTGAGTCCGACGCGCTGACCGCGCTGGACAAGCTCGACAAGATCGGCATCGGCGGCGTCGCGCGCGAGCTGACCGACCGCGGTATCCCGGCGGCAGCCGTCGATGCGCTGTCCACCGACCTCGCCGCGAACGACCCGGCCGGCGCGATCCGCGACCGGCTCGCCTCCTCCGCGATCGGCGCGGCCGGACTCGCCGAGGTCGACCGGGTGCTGGCGCTGGTCGGTGCCGATGCCCCGGTCGCCTACGCGCCGGTGCTCGCCCGCGGGCTGTCGTACTACACCGGCCCGGTGTTCGAGGTCGTCCACGACGGGCTCGATGCGACCATCGCCGCGGGTGGTCGCTACGACGGGCTGATCGGCATGTTCCAGTCGCAGGACGTGCCAGCCACCGGGGGGTCGCTCGGCATCGAGCGGCTCCTGCTGCTGCTCGAGCAGGCCGAGGCCGAGGGTGCTGCCCGCCGCGAGGGCCCCGACGTGCTGGTCACCATCATGGACGACGACGGTGCCGGCGACGCCGTGGAGCTGGCCGGCCGGATCCGGGCCGCCGGGTTCCGCACCGAGCTCTACAGCGGTGGGGGGCGGCTCAAGCTCGCCAAGCAGCTGAAGTACGCCGACCGGCGCGGTGTCCGCGTCGCGGTCATCCGGGGAGCCGACGAACGCGACGGCGCTACCGTCACGCTGAAGCTGCTGGCGTCCGGTGAGCAGCGCACGGTCGGGCTCGACACGCTCGAGTCGGCCGTCGGCGAGCTGCTCGACGCCTGAGCGTCTGCGCGGCACCGTCCACGCGGCGCTCGAACCGACCGTCCAGCCGAACCGTCCCACCCATCTCCGGAGCACCTTCGTGAGCATCAGCACCTACGGCAGCCTGCGCTCGCACGGCGCCGGCGACCTGCGCGCCGAGCACACCGACGCGACCGTCACCATCGCCGGCTGGGTCGACACCCGTCGCGACCACGGTGGCGTCGCCTTCCTCGACCTGCGTGACCGCTCCGGGCTGGTGCAGGTCGTCGCCGACCCGAACGCCTCCGATGCGCTGGAGGCCGCCCACGGCGTGCGCTCCGAATGGGTCGTCAAGGTCACCGGCACGGTGCGCGCCCGCCCCGAGGGCATGCGCAACGACAACCTGGCGACCGGCGACATCGAGGTGGCCGCCACCGCCATCGAGGTGCTGTCCGAGGCGAACACCCCGCCGTTCCCGGTCGAGGACCGCATCGAGGTGTCCGAGGAACTGCGGCTCAAGCACCGCTACGTCGACCTGCGACGGCCGAAGATGGCCTCGATCCTGCAGCTGCGCTCCAAGGCCACCACGGTCATCCGCCGGGTGATGGACACCCACGGCTTCCTCGACGTCGAGACGCCGATGCTCACCCGGGCGACGCCCGAAGGCGCCCGCGACTTCCTGGTGCCCTCGCGCCTGCAGCCCGGCGAGAGCTACGCCCTGCCCCAGTCCCCGCAGCTGTTCAAGCAGCTGCTGATGGTCGCCGGCGTGGAGCGCTACTACCAGATCG
>CAYTLZ010000312.1:0-2991 GCA_964438785.1 uncultured Actinomycetota bacterium
ACGCCCCGACCCCCGGGATGCCGGCCAAGGTCGGCGTCCTGCTCCAGCTGTCCTGCGAGACCGACTTCGTGGCCAAGGCCGAACAGGTCCAGAAGCTCGCCAAGGACCTGGCCCTGCACATCGCGGCCTCCAAGCCGCTGGTCGTGCGTGAGGACCAGGTCGACGAGAAGCTGCTCGACCGTGAGCGCGAGTTCGCCCGCAAGGAGGCGCTCGAGCAGGGTAAGCCCGAGAACATCATCGAGAAGATCGTCGAGGGCAAGGTCAAGAAGGTGTACGAGGACTACGTGCTCCTCAACCAGCCCTTCGTCATGGACGGGGACAAGACCGTCGCCCAGGCGATCAGCGAGGTCCAGGCCATCGTCGGCGAGAAGCTCGAGGTCGCCCGGTTCGCCCGCTTCGAGGTCGGTGCCTGACCGACGGCGACACGGACACCGTTCCCACGCCGGTCCGCGACCCGCCCCGCACGCATCCCGGAGCCCGCCCTCGTGGCGGGCTCCGGCGCGTTCGCGGGCTGCGGCTAGGCTGCCGCGCGACGCGACCCGTCGTGCGGGTCGGTCGCGCGCGCCGTGGTCGTGACCCCGACCGTTCGAGCGTCGTCGCGCAGCCATCACCGACAGATGAGGGATCCGTGGCCCATCGAGCTCCGTTGCGCCGAGTGCTGCTCAAGCTCTCCGGTGAGGCATTCTCCGACCCGGAGGTCCAGGGCGGCATCGACCCGTCGATCGTGCGCCAGGTCGCGCGCGAGATCGCCGAGTTGCAGGCCTCGGACGGCACCGAGATCGGCGTGGTGGTCGGCGGGGGAAACATCTTCCGGGGCAACTCACCGTCCGCCGCAGGGATGGACCGCTCCAGCGCCGATCACATGGGGATGCTGGCCACGGTCATCAACGCCCTCGCACTGCAGGATGCGGTCGAGAAGGAGGGACTCGAGACCCGGGTCCAGACCGCGATCGACATGCAGGCGATCGCCGAGCCCTACATCCGCCGTCGCGCCGTGCGCCACCTCGAGAAGGGCCGTGTGGTCATCTTCGCCGCCGGGCTCGGTGCGCCGTACTTCACCACCGACACGACCGCCGCACAGCGCGCACTCGAGATCGACGCCGACGCCATCCTGAAGGGCACCGGGGTCGACGGGGTCTACGACCGGGACCCACGCGCCGACGACGCCGCCGAGCGCTACGACGAGATCGACTTCCTCGCCGTGCTCAACCAGGGCCTGAAGGTCATGGATGCGACGGCGATCTCGCTGTGCATGGACAACGACCTACCCATCATCGTCTTCGAACTGCTGCGCGAGGGCAACATCAGCCGGGTCGTCCGGGGCGACAACGTCGGCACACTGGTCCGTGCCCGCCGACAGGACGCGACCCCGGCCTGACCGCCGGCAGCGCCCGGCGGCGCCCGGCTCGACCGCCCGCAGGACCCGGCCCGCGTGCCGCACCGCCGCAGACCGCCATCGCCCAACCCGTACCGAGGAGAGCCCCATGAGCCTGGACGACACCGTCAAGGATGCCGCCAACCGGATGGACCTCGCCGTCACCAAGGTCCAGGAGGACTTCACCGGTATCCGGACCGGGCGTGCCAACCCGCAGTTGCTCAACAAGGTGCTGGTCGACTACTACGGCTCGCCGACCCCGTTGCAGCAGCTGGCCAACTTCTCGGTCCCCGAGCCCCGGATCCTGATCGTCAACCCGTTCGACAAGAGCGCGGTCAACGCGATCGAGAAGGCGATCCGTGACTCCGATCTGGGACTGAACCCGGCCAACGACGGCGGCATCATCCGCTGCGTCTTCCCGGAGCTGACCGAGGAACGCCGCCGGGACTACATCAAGCTGGCCAAGACCGCGGCGGAGGACGGCAAGGTCGCCGTACGCAACATCCGGCGCAACGCCCGCGACACCATGCAGAAGCTCGAGGACGACGGCGAGGTCGGCAAGGACGAGCACGAGCGCTACGCCAAGCAACTCGAGGACCACACCGGCAAGCACGTCGCGCAGATCGACAAGCTGCTCGAGTCCAAGGAACAGGAACTCAGCGAGGTGTGAGTGGATCGGTGCCCGGCGGGTACCGACACCGGCCGACGGTGGGGTCGCGCCCCGAGGTCGCGGCCGTGAGGTGCGACGACCAGGGGAAGCACGGGATGGGAGTCGAGGTGGGCGAGGGCACGCGGGGCATGGTCGGGGGGCGCAACCTGCCCGTCGCCATCGCCGTCGGCGTGGTGCTCGCCGCCATCTTCCTCGGCAGCCTGTTCTGGCGGGCCGAGGCCTTCACGGTGGTCGTCCTGCTGCTCGTCGCCGCCGCGCAGATCGAGGTCACCCGGGTCGTGCGTCCGGTCGGCCTCCGGCTGCTCCTGCCGGTGATGCTGGCCGCCAGTGTGGTCAGCGTCGGCGGTGCCCTGTTCCTCGGCAGCCGGGCACTGGTCGGCGGCACCGCGGTCCTGCTGCTCGGTAGCGTGCTGTGGCTGCTGGCCGACCCGGGGCGCGAACGCATCGTCGAGACCTGGGGCAGTACCGCCCTGTTCGGGTTGTGGGTCGGTTTCCTCGGGGCCTACGGCGTCCTGCTGGTGGACCGTCCCGACGGTGCGGTCATCGTGCTCGCCGTCATCGGTGCGGCCATCTTCACCGACATCGGTGGGTACGCCTTCGGGGTCGCGTTCGGCCGGCACAAGGTCGCCCCCGGTGTCAGCCCGAACAAGACCTGGGAGGGACTGATCGGCGGGCTCGTCGTCGCCGCCACGCTCGCCGCCGTGGTCCTGCCCCTGTTCGACGTCGGGATCGGTGTGGGTACGGCCATCGGGTTGGCCGTCACCTGCGGGATCGCGGCGTTCGTCGGCGATCTCGCCGAATCGATGGTGAAGCGTGAGCTCGGGCTCAAGGACCTCGGCGATCTGCTGCCCGGGCATGGTGGCATCCTGGACCGGGTGGACGGCATCCTGTTCGCCATGCCGGTCGGCTACTACGTCCTGCAGCTGACGGGCTGACGGCCTGACGG
>CAYTLZ010000313.1:0-2990 GCA_964438785.1 uncultured Actinomycetota bacterium
AGAAGGAACTGTCAAGTGGTTCAACGCCGACAAGGGTTTCGGGTTCATCCAGCCCGAGGCCGGCGGTGAGGACCTGTTCGTGCACTTCTCCGCGATCCAGATCGACGGGTACAAGACCCTCGACGAAGGCCAGAAGGTCGAGTTCGAGGTGACCGAGGGCCAGAAGGGCCCCCAGGCCAGCGACGTCCGCCCCCTGTAGCTCTGCGACACCGCGTGCAATGCGCCTACTTCGGTTGGCCGCGCTCCGTGAGGAGTCGCTGCTGAGCGACCCGTGAAGCCCCGCCTCGGCGGGGCTTCACGCCTGTCCGGGACCCAACCGGATCGATCGACCCGCGCAGCGGTCGACAACTAGTCTCGGGTCGAGCACCGGTCGCGAACCCAGGACGATCATGCGCGGACTCGTACTGCAGGACGTCGGGGAGATCGCCTACCGCGAGGACCTCGCCGAGCCGCGTATCGAGGCACCGACCGATGCGCTGGTCGCCGTCCGCGCAGCCGGTCTGTGCGGCTCCGACCTGCACCCCTACCGCGGTGCCGAGGCCGCGGCGACCGGGGTCATCCAGGGCCATGAACTGGTCGGCGACGTCATCGAGGTCGGTGACGAGGTTCGCGGCTTCGCCCGCGGTGACCGGGTGCTGGCGGCCTTCACGACCTCGTGCCTCGACTGCCCGCCGTGCCGCGCGGGCCTGACCGGTCGGTGCCGACACGGTCAGCTGTTCGGCTGGGGACCACCCGGCGACGACGGCCGTCACACGCTGCAGGGGGCCCAGGCCGAACGGGTCCGGGTCCCGTTGGCCGACGGCACGCTGCTGGCGATGCCGGCGGCGCTCGGCGACACGGCCGGGGTCCTGCTGGCCGACAACCTGCCCACGGGGTGGGAGGCCGTCCGTCGCACCGGTCCGCAGCCCGGCGCGGCACTCGTGGTCGTCGGACTCGGATCCGTCGGGCTGAGCGCGGTCCGCGCCGGTCTGGCGCTCGGCGCGACACCGGTCATCGGCGTGGACCCGGTCGTGGGTCGCCGCCGTCGCGCGATCGAACTCGGTGCCCACGAGGCCGTCCCACCCGACGACGCCCATGGGGCCGTGCAGGTGCACACCCGTGAACGGCAGGCCCCGGCGGTCGTGGAGGCCGCCGGCAGCATGAGCGGCCAGCGACTCGCGTTCGACCTGACCGCGCCGGGAGGGACCCTGTCCATCATCGCGGTCCAGACCGCCGAACGGTTCGCGTTCGACCCGGTGGCCGCCTATGACCGCACGCTGACCGTCGCCACGGGACGGGCGTCGGTGCGCGCCACCCTCACCGACATCCTGGCCCGGATCGACGCCGGTGAGCTGACGGTGCCCGTCGCGCAGTTGGTGACCCACGACGAGGTGGCACTCGCGGACGGGCCGGCCTTCTACCGACGCTTCGCCGCCCACGAGGACGGACTCGTGAAGGCCGTGTTCCGGCCCTGATCGGTGCCGATCGTCGCTCCGGAGCGGCGGGACACGGCTGCAGAGCCGCAGAGCGGGTGGTTGTATCGGTCCGGAACCGACCCGGAGCCGACCCAGGAGTGCCGCCGTGTCCGGCAGCGAGACCGCCCCGCCCGAGACCGCCCCCGACGCGGTCACCGCACCCATGGATGACGAACCGGGCGACTCGATGCCACCCGCGCCCGAGCTCGACGTCGACGCGACCGAGGCCATGCTGGCCTGGTTCGACGAGCAGCAGGCGGCCGCGGCGGACGAGGCGGACCTCGCCCGCCGCATCGCCCCGCACCTCGGTGCGATCCCCCGCGACGACGGGACGGTCGCGTTCGGCTTCTGGGCGCCACGACTGGTGCGCCTGCACGTCGCCGAGGCGGACATCGACCTCGAGGTGCTCGATCCGATCGACGAGCTCGATCCGACGCTGGCCCGTGAACAGGTCCGCTTCCGACGCACGATGGTCGACCTCAAGCGGCGGGACGCACTGGTGTTCGGCGTGGTCCGGGGCCTGCGGATCGGCCGCCGTGACCAGCTCGGCAGCTTCTACGCGCTCAGCTTCCCCCAGCCCGACGGGAGCTTCCGGCGGATCTTCGATCCGATGGCGGCGTCGTTGCCCTACGGCGCGTTCGCCCCGGCCGAGGTCTACGACCTGGCCGGTGTCCAGGCCGTCCGGGGCGACGCCGACTACTGGCGTGCACTCGCCGCGAGCGCCGGTGACGACCGCGTCGGCGCGGGCATCGTCAAGCAGGGGCCCGCGACCAACATCCTGCAGCTGCACGTCCCGACCGCGACCGCCGGTGGCACGCTCGCGAGCCTCACCCGCTGGTTCGCCACGATGGCGCAGCACATCCGTGATGGCGTGGATCTGACCCCCCACGAGCAGGCCTTCCTGGGCTACGACGCCGTCCAACTGCTGCCGGTGGAGCCGACCACCGTCTACGAGACCGGACCGTCGTTCTGGACGGACCTCCCCCTGGAGGACGCCGCCGAACACGACGAGGTGGACGCCGTCCCGACCGGGCCGCCGACCCACCTCGACGCCGCCCCGACCGCCGGTGCCGACGACACCGAGATCCTCGTCGAACTGCGTCGACCCAGCACGACCAACTGGGGCTACGACGTCGTGATCGCCGGATCGGCGGCGGTGAACCCGACGCTGCTGGAGACCGGCCGGCCCGACGAACTCGTCGACCTCGCCGAGGTGCTGCACACGTTCCCGGGGCAGCCGATCCGGCTCATCGCGGACGTCGTCTACGGCCACAGTGACAACCAGGGCCTCGACGTGCTCGACAGCGAGTGGTTCGCCGGTCCGAACATGTACGGCCAGAACCTCGATTACCGCAACCCCTGGGTCCGGGCCATCCTGCTCGAGATGCAGCGCCGCAAGGTCGACTTCGGGTTCGACGGGGTCCGGATCGACGGGGCGCAGGACTTCAAGTTCTACGACGCGGCCGCCCGCCGGCTCGAGCACGACGACGACTTCCTGCGCGCCATGAGTGACGTCGTCCAGCAGGTGGCCGGCTG
>CAYTLZ010000314.1:0-2937 GCA_964438785.1 uncultured Actinomycetota bacterium
TCCTTTGCGGGGATCGGGCTTGGTCGGTCAGAGTTGCTCGAGGAATGCGAGCAGTTGGTCGCGGGGTGTGAACTGGACGGGTTCGCCGCCGGGATCGTCGACGCGGTCGAGGGCGGCCTTCTTCATGGCGAGGTCGGCTTCGACGTAGCGGTGGGTCGTGGCGGTGTCCTCGTGGCCCAGCCACAGGGCGATGACGGTGATGTCAACCCCTGACTGCAGCAGGTGCATCGCGGTGGTGTGCCGCATGGTGTGCGGGGAGATCGACCGGGTAGCCAGTGACGGGCAGTCGATGGCTGCGGTCGTGATCGCAGTCTGCAGCCGCTGATTGATGCCGGAGCGGGAGATTGGGCGGCCGAAGCGGTTGGGGAACACCGGCGCTTCGGGGGCGGGGTCGATGCAGGTCTGCCAGGCGCGTAGCCGTCTGGCGGTGGTGGTCCACAGCGGCACGGTTCGTTGCTTGCGGCCCTTGCCGTGCAGTTGCAGGGCGCACTGGCGGTCGACGAGCACGTCGGCGTTGGTCAGCCTGGCGATCTCCGAGACTCGGGCGCCGCTGTTGTAGAGCACGGCGAGCAGCACCGCATCGCGGTGGCCGGAGAAAGTGTCGGTGTCCGGGGCGGCCAGCAGCGCGTCGAGCTCGCCTCGGGTGAGGAAGTCGATGGTGGGTCGGTCGAACCGTTTGGGCGAGATCGCGAGCACGCGGCGGGCGGTGGGCAGGCAGGTGGGGTCGCGCAGCGACGCGTAGGTCATGAACGAGCGGATCGCGGTCAGCCGCAGGTTGCGGGTCTGCGCCGAGTTGGCTCGGGTGGTCTCGAGGTCGTCGAGGAACTCCAGGATCAGCGGCGCGTCGAGATCGGTGATGGCCAGCGCTGACGGGGCGCGTTGAAGCCGGGTGTGGGCGAAGCCGAGCAGCAGCTCGAAGGTGTCGCGGTAGCTGGCAACGGTGTGGGCGCTCACGCCACGTTCGGCGATGAGCCGCTGGGAGAAGAAGGCCTGCAGCAGCGAAGGGAACCCCGGCGCGGTCATGGTCGCACCTGCTGGCTGGCGAAGTGTTCGAATCGGTGCGAGGTCACCGCCATCAGTTCAGGGATCGCTGACAGATACCAGTAGGTCTCGGAGGGCTTGACGTGGCCGAGGTAGGTCGACAGCGCAAGCATCTTGGCGTCGACGTCAACGCCCTCGACGTGCCACGCGAGCAGACGGCGCACGGTGAAAGTGTGGCGCAGATCATGAATCCGCGGCCGGTGGGCACGGCCTTGCGCGCTCCAGCCCAGACGTTGCCGGATCCGGCAGAAGGTCTTGAGCACCGTGTCAGGCTTGAGGTGGTCGGTCCGCTCGGTGCGAAGCAGCCGGCCCGAGGCACCGACACCGACCCGGGCGTCACGCACGGCCAGGTAGCCCTCGAGCGCGACAACGGCGGTGGGGTCCAGCGGCACGAGCCGGGACTTGCGAAACTTGGTCAGCGACACCGTGAGCACACCGGAGTCCAAGTCGACATCGGCGCGGTCGAGTCGGCAGGCCTCGCTCAGCCGCAGCCCCGTGCAGGCCAGCAGCCCGAACAACGTGACGTAGGCGGCCGGCCGTAGCCCCCCCCGGGGGGTCAGCTGCCGACATTGATCCAGCAGCATGCCGATCTCGTCGTCGCTGTAGATGTGCGGCTGGGAGCGGCGACGTGACACATCTCCAAGGATCCCCTTGGCCGGGATCTCGGTGACAGAGTCCAACGCTGCCTGATGGCAGGCGAACACCCGCACGACTGCCAACCGCTGGGCTGCCGTGGCCGGATCTTCCGAGGCGGTCTGTTGCGCCCACGCCACCGCGAGCTGGGTGGTCAGCGGGCCCTGGTGGCCGACCTGTTCGGCATGGCGGACAAGCGAGGCCAGCAGCACCCCGGCGCTCACGAGCTTGAACCCCAAGCTGCGACGCAACCGCAGGTAGTCCTCGACCTGGATGTGCAGCTGCGACGATGTCATGACGACACCTCCGGCCAGACCCCCGCGACCTCCCGCAGCGCCGGCAGATCGAGCTTGGCGTAGATCGCCGCCGTGTCCAGATCCCGATGCCCGAGGAAGTCCGCGACCTCCTTCAAGCTCACCCCACGGGCCACCATGCGGCTAGCGACCGTGTGGCGCAGCACGTAGGCCCCGGCCATCGACGTCTCGACCCCAGCACGCTCCAGTGCCCTTGCCACCACCTCCGAGACCGCCGTGGCGCCGATGGGCTCGCCCCGGCGCGGCCCCACCTGCTGCACGAACACCTCACGAGCTCTTGTGACCGGGCGGTGCTCGTGCAGATAGTCCGCGATCGCCTCACCGACCGGGCCCGGCAGCGGAAGCACCTGCCCCCGACGGTTCTTCCGTCGAACAACCGCGAGTGTGGCTGCTCGCCAGTCCAGATCCTCGAGTCGTAGACGGGCGATCTCGACGGGCCGCAGCCCCAGCGTTGCAAGACAGCGCACGATCGCTCGATCCCGCGGGCCACATGGCCTTCTCCCCACGTCCTGGAGGCTGGCCAGCAGCTGATTCAGCTGCTGGTCGCTCAACCGGTGAGGCAGGCTCGACAGACGCCAGTGCGCAACCCGCGGCACCACCTGTTCAAGCCGCCCATCGCTGACACCCTGCACCGACAAGTAGCGAAGAAACGACCGCAATGCCGTACGCGACGTCTTCATCGACGATGGTGCCCACCGTGTCGCCAGCGACGACACGAACACCACCACATCTGCGGGCGTCAGCTCCGACAGATCGACCGGATCCGCACCCAGCGTTACGCGGACGAACAGCCGCGCCTGACTCTCGTAGCTCCGCAACGTCGCATCAGCCAGCCCGCGGGTTCGCCGCTGATGCTCTCGATACGCCCCGATCACGTCGTCGAGGTTGTGCATCTGCCTGACATCACTCATGGAATGCTCCTCCCAGATAGGCCATAAGAAGCATCCGC
>CAYTLZ010000315.1:0-2909 GCA_964438785.1 uncultured Actinomycetota bacterium
GATGGAACTGCTGCGCGACATCGACGAGGAGACCGTCGACTTCGTCGACAACTACGACGGCTACGAGGAAGAGCCGGTCGTGCTGCCGGCGCGCTTCCCGAACCTGCTCGCCAACGGGGCGACCGGTATCGCCGTCGGCATGGCGACCAACATCCCGCCGCACAACCTCGGTGAGCTCATCGATGCGACCGTCGCGCTGCTCGAGGACCCGACGCTGACCGCCGTCGATCTCATGGAGTACGTCCCGGCACCGGACTTCCCGACCGGTGGGCTGATCCTGGGTCGCGCCGGTGCCTACGACGCCTACACCACCGGGCGGGGATCGATCAAGATCCGCTCGGTCTGCACGGTCGAGGAACCCGAACGCGGCCGCGAGCGCGAACGCATCGTGGTCACCGAGATCCCCTACATGGTCAACAAGGCCAACCTGCTGCGCAAGATCGCGGACCTGGTCAACAGCAAGGTCATCACCGGCATCGCCGACCTGCACGACGAATCCTCGCGCGAGGGCATGCGCATCGTCATCGACCTCAAGCGGGATGCCAACGCCCAGGTCGTGCTCAACCAGCTCTACAAGCACACCCAGCTGCAGGACACCTTCGGGGTCAATCTGCTCGCGCTGGTCGACGGCATCCCCAAGACGCTCACGCTCGATCAGGCCCTGGCCCACTACATCGCCCACCAGGTCGACGTCATCACGCGTCGCACGCAGTACCGGCTGCGCAAGGCCGAGGAGCGGGCGCACGTCCTCGAGGGCCTGCTGATCGCGCTCGACAACATCGACGCGATCATCGAGCTGATCCGGGCATCCGCGTCCGCCGAGGCCGCGCGCAACCAGTTGATGGAACGCTTCGAGCTGTCGACGATCCAGGCGCAGGCCATCCTCGACATGCAGTTGCGCCGCCTCGCGCAGCTGGAGAGCGACCGGATCCAGGAGGAGTTCGACGAACTGCAGACCCTGATCGCCGAGCTGAAGGACATCCTCGGGGACCCGGCCCGGGTGCGGGCCATCATCCGCGAGGAGTTGACCGACATCCGTTCGCGGTTCGCCGACGAGCGTCGCTCCCGCATCATCGCGGACGACGGGGCGATGACCATCGAGGATCTGATCCCGGTCAGTGACGTGGTCGTGACCCTGACGCGGGCCGGCTACGTCAAGCGGACCCCGGTCGACACCTTCCGGACCCAGAAGCGTGGTGGCCGCGGTGTCCGTGGCACGGACATGAAGGAGGACGACATCGTGTCGGTCCTGCTGACGTGTTCGACCCACGACCACCTGCTGGTGTTCACCAACCAGGGTCGGGTCTACCGCATCAAGGCGCACCAGATCCCGGAGAAGTCGCGCGCGTCCAAGGGCGTCTATGTGGCCAACGTGCCGGGACTGGCGTTCGAGACCGACGAGCGGGTCGCCGCGGTGATGAGTCTCAAGGAGTTCAGCGACGATCGCTATCTGGTGTTCGCGACCCGCAAGGGCACGGTCAAGCGCAGCCGGCTCGACGACTTCGACTCGCCCCGCGCCGTGCTCATCGCGATCAACCTCAACGACGACGACGAGCTGATCGCCGTGTCCGTCACCGACGGCACCCGGGACATCGCGATGGTGTCGCGGTCCGGCAACGCCATCCGGTTCCCGGAGAGCGACGCCCGGCCGATGGGTCGCGCCGCCGCCGGGGTCCGCGGGATGCGCATCGGCGAGGACGACGAGGTGCTCGCGATGGCACCGGTGCCGCCCGAGGAGGAGGAGGCCGACACCTATCTGCTGGTCGTCACCGACCGGGGCTACGGCAAGCGCACCCCGCTGGTCGAGTACCGCCAGCAGAAACGGGGCGGCCAGGGCATCAAGACCGTCAAGCTGTCCGAGAGTCGTGGCGATCTGGTCGGTGCATTGGTGGTGCCCTACGAGGCCGAGATCCTGCTCGTGACCGGAGCCGGCACGCTGATCCGCATGGACCTCGCCGACGTGCGGCCGCTGGGTCGCGCGACGCAGGGGGTGTCGCTGATGCGCACCGGCGAGAGCGCCACGGTGGCAGCGGTCACGATCGTGGTCGACAACGACCTCGACGTGGAGGCCGACGTGGACGACGACGGTGGGGACCCGTCCGTCACCGCCGCCGATCCCGAGGCGCAGTAGCATCGGGGCCGGTCGTCGACGTGTGACGACCATCGACATGAAGGATGCCCGGTGGCGAAACGGCGCCTGACGATCAAGCGGCTCGACCCCTGGTCGGTGCTGAAGTTCAGCATCCTCGCCCACATCGTCGGGTTCGCGATCACGATGCTGATCGCCGGTGTCGTCTACTACATCATCGACCAACTCCAGCTCATCGACCAGGCGTGCGGGATCGCCGCCGATGTCGGGTTCACCAGTTGCGGCATCAACACGGGCAACCTCTTCCGGGCACTGACCCTGCTCGGTGGCATGGCGGTCATCGTGTTCACGGCCGTATCGGTGTTCATCGCGTTCCTCTACAACCTGATCGCTGACCTGACCGGTGGGCTGACCATCGGCATCGTCGACGACGCACCTCCGACGCGGCAGGCGGTCGCCGGTGCATCGGCGACGACCGGCGCGATCCCGATGGACCGGGCGGTGAACACCGGTCGCACGCCGCCGGCGGACCCGGCCGCCCGCCCGCCGTCCGACGCGTCGCGGCAGGCCGAGGCGGACGCCACCCGTGAGCAGCAGACCGTGGGGCGTCGCCCCCGGGCGGAGGGCGACGAGCTGTTCGGCGACGACTGAACGGTGCGAGGCCGTGGTGGGCGACCGGCCGCGTTCGCCAGGGGTGTGGCCAATCGCTACGCTTCGCGGCCGCGCTGCCTCGTGCAGCGGGTTGGTCGGGGCCAATAGCTCAGCCCGGTTAGAGCGCACCCCTGATAAGGGTGAGGTCGAAGGTTCAAGTCCTTCTTGG
>CAYTLZ010000316.1:0-2903 GCA_964438785.1 uncultured Actinomycetota bacterium
GATGGCGGCGATGAGCTGGTCGAGTCCCTGACGTTCGGTGATCCAGCCGACGTAGCCGACGACGAGCTGACCGTCCGCGGCGCGGCCCGCAGGGGTCGCGGCGGGCGCGAACCGGTCGACGTCGACGCCGTTGGGCAGCACCACGATCCGGTCGACCGGCACCCCGGCATCGAGGTGGATCATCTGCCGCAGCGCATCGCTGATGCAGACCACCAGGTCCGCCTGGCGGTAGGCGCGGCGCTCGAGCCGGCGCGCGACGCGGTGCAGCGCCAGGGTGCTGCGCTCGTGTTTCGCCTCCCGGGCCAGCACGGCGTTGGTCTCCAGCACCCAGGGGACCCCGGCGCGCTGGAAACGCCGACCGAGACTCTGGAACAGCGCGAAGCGTTCGTAGGTGAGGTCGAACGTGCCGTCGAGCGCGCGGCCGACGCGACGTCCGAGCGTGTAGCGCAGGACCAGTCGGGCCAGGTCGACCACCAGCTGCCGCAGCCGGCCACCGGAGATCAGCTGCAGCGAGCCCTCCCCGCTGACCCGGGGCGGCAGCCGGTCGCCGAGGATGAACGGCTCCACCTCGTGGCGGTCGTGGCGCAGCGCGTCGATCAGCCCGATGATGTGGGCGCGGGGGCCGGCGACCTCGGCGTCGTCACGGGTCGAGATGCGGGGCGAGCCGGACAGGTAGGCGATGCGCAGCCGGTGCCGTGTGGGGACACGGTCATGCATGGCGCGGCCCGGCCCCGGTCCGCCCGGCCCCGGTCCGCCCAGCCCCGGTCCGCCCGCCTTCGGTCCGCTGGAACGGCGGCGGTGTCGGGGGCTCGGCCACCCGGGCCGGGGGGCGGCTGGCTCCCGACGATGGTCGGGTCGTCACGATCAGACCATCCACCGACGCGTCGTTGCTGGCCATCGTCTGGGCGACCTGACGCAGCCGGTGCCCGGTGGTGCGATCCAGGGTGCACACCAGCGCGGCGACGTCGACGAAGCGGCGCAGCATGATCAGCTCGAAGACGCTGGCCTCCGCCGGCGGGACGATCACCACCAGCTCGAAGTCCGCGGCCAGCGCCTCGAGTGCCGGGCCCAGCGCGTAGCCGTCGAGCAGACCGGTGGCGCGCTCCCCCGGCTGCGAGGTGGCCCGCAGCGACCACAGGTTCGGGATCGAGGTCCGGCGCGTCAGGGGCGAGGCCGGATCGGTGGCGGGGACCCCGCCGTTGGTGGACCCGTCCGGTCGCGACGCCATCGGCCACGTGATGCCCTCGACCGGATCCGCGACCAACAGGGTGCGTTGGCCGGCGCGGGCGCAGGCGGCGGCGAGCGCCGCGGCGGTGATGAACCCCTCGCCGCTCACGCCGGTCGGCTCCGCGATCATCACCCGGTCGGGGACCCGCCCCCCGCCGATCCCCTCGAGGCCCAGGCGCAGCGCACGGGCGGCCGCCATCGTCGGGTTGCCGGGGTCGTTCAGGAACGTCATGCGTGCGGTCGAGCTGCGGACCGGACGTTGCAGCTCGACGAACACCGGGGCCCGCACCAGCCGCTCGGCCTCGTCGGCCGTGCGGACCGAATCACGACCGAGGTCGACGAGGATCGCCAGCCCGGCGGCGACGAACAGCCCGCTCAGCAGCGCGAGCGCCGCCGAGGCCGGGGCCGGCAGCCGGTCGCTCGGTTCGAGCGGGGTCGACGCCGCCGACAGGATCTCGATGCTCGAGTCGGTCGCGGTCTGCAGCACCCGCACCTCCTCGAGCCACTGCGACTGCTGCTCGAGCCGGGCGAAGGCCACGTCCCGGCTCGCCTGCACGGCGGCACCGGCCTCGAGTTGGACGTCGAGCTGGCGCAGTTGGTCCTGGACGTCGTCGATGCGGTCGACGAGATCGGCGTCGATGTCCGCGAGTTCGAGTTCGGTCCGTGTCTGACGCACCTCGAGGTAGGCCGTCACGACCGCGTCGGTCAGGTCCCGGGCCAGCGTCGGATCGGCGGCGGTCCCGACGACCTCGATGGCGCGCGAGAAGCCGAGCGGCTGGATCTCGACCTGCTCGGCGAGGTCGTCGGCGTCGATGGCCACGCCCTGCCCGGCGAGGGTGTCCGCGGCCTGCACGGCCACCACCCGTCCCGCGAAGATCTCGAGCTCGGTCGCCATCCGCCGTTCGGGCTCCTCGAACCCGCCGCCCTGGCCGAGCACGCTGTCGACCACCCGGTCGTTGACGAGCAGGACCGAGGCGTTGGACTCGTACTCGGGTGGACCGGCGTTCATCGCCCAGAACGCCGCGGGTGCCAGCACCAGCGTCACGACGAGCATCAGCCACTTGCGGCGACGCAGGATGGAGACATAGGTGGCGATCATGGGTTCCCCCTGTCGTGTCGAGCTCGGTGCCCCGCGGGTGCCGATGCCGGCGGTCGGTGACGTGGGTGCTGCGCGTGGACGGTCAATCGAGCACGATCACCTCGTCGCGCGAGCGGCGAGGCCGCACGGCCCGCACCGCCCGCAGCCCCACGACCGCGATCGTGCGGCCGACGATGGCGAGATCGAGGCCGAGCGACCAGTTCTGGACGTACAACAGGTCGTAGCGGCGGTAGAGATCGAAGTTGGCCAGGTCCCGGGCCTCGACCTGCCACAGGCCGGTCACCCCGGGCTTGACGTTGAGGCGTTCGTTGAGCTTGTCGTCGAACTGCTCGACCTCGTCGGGCAGCGCCGGCCGGGGCCCGACCAGGCTCATCGTGCCCTCGAGCACGTTCCACAACTGCGGGAGCTCGTCGATGCTCGAGGCGCGCAGGAACCGACCGACCCGGGTGACCCGCGGATCACGCGCGAGCTTGAACAGCGGTCCGCTGCGGCCGTTGTCGCCCTCGTACTCCGCCCGGCGGGACTCCGCGTCGATGACCATCGTGCGCAGCTTGTAGACCGTGAACCGCTCACCGTC
>CAYTLZ010000317.1:0-2891 GCA_964438785.1 uncultured Actinomycetota bacterium
CACCTCCGGCTACAAGGCCAGCCGGACCACCTTCCAGGAGACCCTGACCCAGATGGTGCGCGGCGGGACCGCCGGTGCCGTCGGCGAGGGTGGCCAGAACCCGATGCAGGTCGGGCTCGGTGCCCAGGTCGCGGCCACCGACATGGTCTTCACCCAGGGGGCATCGCAGGCGACCGGACGTCCGACCGACGTCGCGATCCAGGGCGACGGCATGTTCGTCGTCCAGGACGGCGACGCGCAGGTCTACACCCGTTCCGGGGCCTTCTCCTTCGACTCCGCCGGCAACCTGGTCACCGCCGGGGGCCAGCGTGTGCAGGGCACCAACCTGCTGGGCGGTGGCGGCGGCCTCGAGGACATCAACATCGATCCGGAGGACTACACCGACATCACGATCGGGGCCAACGGCACGGTCACGGGGCGCGCCGGCGATGGTGGGCTCGTGGATCTGTTCGAGGTCGCGCTCGCGCGATTCCCCAACGTCGCCGGGCTCGAACGCCAGGGCAACGGGCTGTTCCGCGACTCGCCGGCCGCCGGCGACGCCATCATCGCCGCGCCCGGCCAGGAGGGGCTCGGTGCCCTGCAGGCCGGCACGCTGGAGATGTCCAACGTCGACCTGGCGCAGGAGTTCACCAACCTGATCCTGTCGCAGCGTGGCTTCCAGGCCAACGCCCGGACCATCTCCACCTCGGACGAGTTGCTGCAGGAGCTCGTCAACCTGAAGCGTTGATCACCTGATCGCGATCGATCACGGGGCGTGGCCGATTCGGCCACGCCCCGTCGCTTGACCGTCGCCCGGCGTGGCCGACGGGTCCCCGGAGGCCGCACACGGATCGTGCGGCTTGCAACCAGCACATGGAGGTGCGGCGTGATTCTCGTGCATCGTTTGCGTGGTGAGCCGTTCTACGTGAACCCGGACCTCATCGAGTCCGTGGAGGCCACCCCCGACACCGTGCTCACGCTCGTCGACGGCCGCCGCATCCTGGTGGACGACGCGCCGGAACACATCGTGGAGCGGTTCACCACCTACCGCGCCTCATTGTTGATCGGGGCCGACGAACTGCGTGAGGCCGCCCCGGTGCTCTCCGTCGTGCCCGACGAGGAGCGCTGACATGGATCCGATGTTCATCGTCGGGATCTTCATCGTCCTGTTCGGGATCTTCATCTCGATGTTCATGGACGGCAACACCCTCGGTCCGCTCATCGGCCCGTCGTCGTTCGTGCTGGTCATGGTCGCCACGCTCGGCGCGGGGGTCATGGCCTACCGCAAGAGCGAGATCGGGCGCATGCCCAAGAGCGCCGTCAAGGCGATCAAGGGTGACGCGCCGGACGTGCAGGAGACGATCACCCAGCTGGCCCGGCTCGCCGAGGTGGCCCGGCGCGACGGCATGCTCGCGCTCGAGGACAAGCTCGAGGAGATCGAGGACCGGTTCCTGACCCTCGGCCTGCAGCTGCTGGTCGACGGCGCGGACGAGAACGTCGTGCGCGACACCCTGGAGATCGAACTCGAGGCGACCGACGAACGCCACCGCACCGCCATCGACTTCTTCAAGACGCTCGGTGGCTACGCCCCGACGTTCGGCATGGTCGGCACCGTCATCGGGCTGATCAACATGCTCGGCAACCTGACCGACCCCGAACAGCTCGGGGCCGGCCTGGCGCTGGCGCTGTTGACCACCCTGTACGGCGTGATCATCGCCAACCTGCTGTTCAACCCCATGGCGGCCCGACTCGAGCGGCTCAACGAGATCGAGATCGCCGTGCTGGAGGTCGCGCTCGACGGGATCATGACCATCCGCGGCGGCGCGAGCCCCCGTGGTCTGATCGAGCGGCTCGAGTCCTACCTGCCGCCCGCGGAACGGCTCGGTGCCGGTGACCGGCTCAACGCCGCCAAGAACACCGGACAGGAGGCCGCCTGATGGCCCGCCCGGCATCGAGCACCGGGCGTTCGTCGCGTCGTTCGCGGCGCGGCGGTGGGGGTGAGGACAAGGCCAACGCGTGGCTGACCACCTACGCGGACGCCATCACGCTGTTGATGGCCTTCTTCGTCCTGCTCTATGCGATGTCGGAGATCGACACGATCAAGTTCACCGCCTTCCTCGAGGGACTGCGCACGCCGTTCGGCAACGAGGCCGGCGACGGCATCCTGCCGGAGACCGATGGCCTGCAGCCCGAGGACGTCCCGAATCCGCCGATCAACGACCCGATGGCCCCGGTCCGCCTGCCGGAGCTCGACCAGGCGACCAGTGACGGTGACGAGAACGAGAAGGACCAGCGCCAGCCCGATGACGCCGAGGAGGACCGCGACCCGACGGACGCCGAGCTGCGCGAGGACTTCATCGAGGCGCTCGAGCGACGTCAGCGCGCCCACGATCAGCTCGACGTCGTGGCCGCCGCCCTCGACGAGGCGCTCGAGAACCGTGAGTTGTCGCTGTTCGTCGAGATGCGCCGTGAGGAGCGGGGCCTGGTCGTCTCGATCTCCAGCGACGACGTGCTCTTCGCGCTCGGCTCGACCGACATCGGCCCGCTGGGCGAGGAGGTCATCGCCACGGTGGCCGAGACCCTCGACGGGTTCCCCAACCCGTTGATGGTCGAGGGCCACACCGACGATGTGCCGCTGGATCGTGGCGGCTACACGAACTGGAACCTCTCGACCGACCGCGCGGTGGCGGTGCTGCAACTGATGATCGACGACCACGACCTGCCGCCGGACCGTGTCGGGGCCGTCGGCTACGGCGAACACCACCCCCTGGAAACCAACGCGAGCGACGACGGCCGGGCCCGCAACCGCCGGGTCGACATCGTCGTGCTGATCGAACAGGACGAGCTGTGAGCACCGTCACCCTCGAGCCGGACCTCGAACTCGAGCCGCCCAAGAAGAAGCGCTGGGTGCT
>CAYTLZ010000318.1:0-2886 GCA_964438785.1 uncultured Actinomycetota bacterium
AGGAGCCCGAAGTGCGGCCGGTCGCGATCGACACGACGCTGATGGCAGCGGACGAAGTCCGGGATGTTGTCGGTGACCACCGCTCGGCGCTCCTTGGCAGCGTGATCGAGCAGGACGCAGTCGTTCACGCCTCGCAGGTGCCCGAGCTCAGGGTCCTGGACAGCGACGACGTCGTGGCCGCGGGCATGGAGCTGCGCTGCCACGGTCACGGAGATCATCTCATCGAGCAGCAGTCTCACTCGAGCAGGGCCTGCTCGGCCTCGTAGCGTCCGCGCAGCTCGGCGGCTTCGCGTCGGCGCAGGTCGATCTGCTGGTCGATCTCATCGGGGAAGGCCGCGTAGTAGCCCATGGCGACCCGCACCCGGGAGGGGTGGATGCCGAACCACGTGGCGGTCTCGGCGATCCGGTCCTCGCCCTGGGCGTCCAAGCCGGTGAGCACGTCCACCACTTCGGCGACGTCGGGTCCGCCTGCCAGGCACGCGACCCGGCCGTGAGCGGCGCTGTCGTGGAAGCTCACGCCGGGATGGTCGTCCATGCGCAGCCCCTCATCGATGAGTCGGACCGCGAGGCTGGACAGGCTCTCATGACCACTGGCAGCGCGACGATCGAGCCGATCCTTGACAGGATCAGGAAGACGGAGGCTGGTTGGACGGACCATGTAGTGGAGTGTAGTTCGTGCGGCTACAACACGCGAGGGCCTTGCCCACAACACCCTTCGTGGAGCCCATGCTCCGACGCCCCCAGTGTGGGTCAATCGACCAGCGGCTCGAGCTGATGCTGGGCGCACCAGTCGAACCACAGGCGCAGTTGGGTGGCGTATGCCTGCCGCGTCCCCGGCGAGGAATAGCTCGCAGCAAACGCGACGGCTGCCCACTGCGCCGTACCGGCCTGGCGGCAAGGAAGGTCGAGCGTGACGGCGGACATGCTGGCTCCCTGGCGGCGGGGTATGGCGCCACCACCATCAGCCTGCGCCCGCCCCACCAAAGCGAGATGCTCCGACCGACCAGCGACCTCCTGAGGACAGCGGGGACGGCCACCGGCCGGCGGCGTACGATCGAAGGCACCCGAGATAGGCCGCCGACCATGACCGACGAACAGCGCGCCTTGATCGTCCGTGATCCCCAGGTGTGCCACGGTCAGGCGACCGTGCGCGGCACTCGCATCCTGGTCAGCATCATCCTCGACGCGCTGGCGGATGGAATGACCGAGGACGAGATCCTGGCGGAGTACCCGACCCTGACAGTCGAAGGCATCCGGGCGGCCGCGGCATACGGCGCTGAGCTGGCACGTGACGAGTATCCAGCCGTCGCATCCACGTGAGGATCAAGCTCGACGAGAACCTGCCGGACTCGGTCATCGACGTGTTGGCTGGTGTGGGCCACGACGTGGACACGGTCCGGGACGAAGGCCTTCGAGGAGCGAAGGACCCGGCAGTCCTCGCCGGTGCGACGGCCCACGATCGGTTGCTCGTGACACTCGACCGTGGGCTGGGCGACATCCGGACCTACCCGCCGGGCACCCATGCCGGCGTGCTGGTGATTCGCCTCGACCATCAGTCCCCACGAGCGATCCGACATGCTGCCGAACGCATCGCGTCGAAGGTCGAGTTCGACGACCTACGAGGATGCATCGCGGTCTGGCGCGACGGCGAGCTTCGCGTCCGCCGACCCCAATCCTGACCGCAGACCGACAGGAGTGCCGAACACCGGCCGGCCCCGCGGACGATGAGCGAACCATCACGCCCTCGTGCAAGCGTTCGCTGCGCGTCATCGGCATCGGCGTCGGCGTCACCTGTGTCGGGCGCTTACGCCTGACTCCTTCACGCTCGCGCGCTTCACCGGTGGTCACTCAAGCCTGACAGAGAGGGGCCCGAGCATGAACCCGCCGAGCACGAAGAGCGGGTAGGCGAGGGGTATCCGGCCCTTCGGCTTGCTGTTCCAACCCATGCAACTGGCCCTTGTTCGCGGGCTTCGTGTGCCCCCTATGGCGGGTGCTCCGAGCGCCCGGGAAAGCCACGCACCAGCTGTTCGGCCTCCGCGCCGAACGCATCGGTTCCACACTCGGTAGTGGAAAGCACGCGAGTGATCAAGGGCGGCAATGACCCGGCGAGGCTCGCCGGTCCCGCTGGGCACGTACCTATCCACAGCCACGCAACCCGTGGCCCTGCCGGCGCCGCCGCCTTCGGCCAAGATGTCGACCAGCACGCACCGCGGGGTATCGCTGCGGACGTAGCGGGTGTGCCGTTCCTGGCGCCCTCCAGGCGTGCGGAACCGCAGCCGGCTGCGCACAGGTCGTGACCATGGGTGAGGGCAGTGTCTACCGCCGGCAGTCCGACGGCCGCTGGGTCGTGGAGTTCCTCGACCTGCAGGGGCGGACCCGCTACCGCTACCGGGGCCGCAAGGGCAACCGGCTCCAGACCAAAGGGCAGGCGCGGGCGGCGCTGCGCGCCGAGCTCGCCACCCAACCGACGGCCAACGGCAAGCCGCGTGCGGCGTCGACCATCGCCCAGGTCCGCACCGTGCTGGGCAACTGCCTCCATGTCCCCGAGCGCTACGGCCACGTCACCCGCAACGCCGCCCGCCTCGCCCGACCCGTCGCCTACCAGCACACCGAGGTGGAACCCCTCACCCTCGACGAAGCGCGAGCCCTCCTCCAGCAGGCGCAACACCACCGGCTGGGCTCGATGTTCACCGTGGCGCTGTCGCTCGGCCTGCGCCAGGGCGAGTGCGTCGGCCTGCACCGGGAGGACGCCGCCGACGCGATCGACCGCAGCGTTCCTGTCAATCTTGCTGTTAACGACGAAGCCCCCGACCGAAATCAGGGGGCTACGAGGGTGGGGCGTGCAGGAATCGAACCTGCGACCTCTTGCGTGTCGAGCGTGCGGAC
>CAYTLZ010000319.1:0-2874 GCA_964438785.1 uncultured Actinomycetota bacterium
AGCAAGTCACGCTCAGAGCAGCGAACCGGAGACCCGGCCCGTCGACGACCTCACCGGTCTCCAGAGGGACGCCACCGCGCGCGCGGAAGGGCTCAGTGGAGCGGACCAGGACGCGTTGCTCGCGGAGGAGACTCGGGGGGTGACCGACCGCGGAGCGGTCAAGATGAAGGTCGGTCCCATCAAGACGAGGGGCAAGGAGAGCCGTTCTGTCGCTGACGACAAACGGGCAGCTGGCGAGGAGCCCGACGCTCGGGACGAGCACCTGGTATCCGACAACGGCATGGAGGCCGGCGTCGGTTACCAGGACCGCAACGCGCGTGTGGAGCAGAAGAACGTCGACGGCGTCCCCATCGAGGCGCTCCAGGTGGGCCAGCACGGCGTCGCGGTCGGTGGGATCCAGGTCGCCCCCGGCCTCAAGGGCAGCTTCCAGATGGGCCCCGGTCAGCAGGTCGCTGACATGTCCATCAAGACCGGGCTGAACATCCCTCCTCCGAACGGCTGGAGTCAGGACCTCCTCGATTTCGACGTACCCTTCCCGGTGCCGCCCGGAGTCGGCATGAGCGTCGGGGCCTCCTTCGATAGCGATCTCAGCCTCAACAACTTCGCGCTGCAGGTCCAACGCCAGTCCACGGACGGCACCTGGAACTGGAACGACGCCTCCGAGAACACCTTCAAGTACTCGCTGAAAGGGTCGGTGAAGGGCTCGTACAAGCTCGGTATCGGCATCCAGGCGGCGCTGTACGGCGGTGCCCCGGTGGCCAAGCTGCAGGGCGGTGCCCGGGCGTCGGCAGGTGTCGAACTCGGTGTGGATGTGTCCGTCTCCGGTGCGGTCGTGACCACCTACGGACGGTTCGGCTACGACGAGTTGGTCAAATACGGTGCAGAGGGCTGGTTGCGCCAGCAACCCAGGACCTCTACCTCGGCCGTGACCTGGTCGATGGCCGCAGATGGCGCCGCGAAGGCGGCCATCTCGCTGTTCGCCGGCTTCAAGTTCTTCATGTTCAAAGGCGACCTGTGGACCTACGAGTTCCCTCCGCTGGATTTCGCCAACATCGAGGCGGGGGCCATCTTCGGTGTGCGTGACGGCGAACGGTTCGCGGACAAGGTGGTGACCGATGCGAAGGGCGTCAGGAGGTGGTGGCTCCTCGACTTCGGGCTGCTGCAGAAGACGATAAAGGCCCGCAAGCTCGACGCCGCCAAGAGCAGCGCTACCAAGACGAGAGCGGACGCCTCCTCGCTGCTCGACCTGCAGTCCCTGGTGGTCGCCCCCCAGGACGGATCCGAAGGCGGCGGCGAGGGCGATGCCGAGGGCACCCGGAGCGAGCCGCAGCCGATGATCGACCCGGACAAGCTGCGCGTACTGATCAACAACCTACGCAGTGCCGAGAAGATGATGATCGCCCCGGACGGGGAGATCACCGACCTCATGAATCGCGACGAGACCGCACGGCAACTCCTCGAGGCGTACCAGCTCAAGCGCACGGAGCTGGACGAGCAGTACGAGAGCGTCCTACGCGCCGACAAGGAGGAGAAGCTGCAGCGCGGGCGGTTCAAGCGCACCTTCTACCGCGATACGGACCAGCTGAAGAAGTGGAGAGCCGATCGCAAGAAGGTCGAGGCCAACATCACCAAGTACCTCGGCAAGCGCGACGAATACAGGACCGGGATCACCGCTGCGCGCCGGCGGATGGCCGATGAACTCGAGGGCCTCGACGGCGAGCAGCTGGCAGCCAAGGTCCGTGCCGCCGTCGACCTGAAGAAGGAGACCTACAGGAAGAACTGGGCGGTCTACGACCAGGAGTTCACCTCCAGGCGGCAGGCCGCCGGGGTCAAGCGATATGCCATGGAGAAGCAGATCGCGGAGCAGCGCGCCAAGGTGGACCGGCTCGAAGAGGCGGTTAAGACCGCCCGGTCCGACACGGAATCACAGGAGGAGAACACGGGTCAACTCGGCCGCGAGCAGGAGTCGCTCCGCTGGGCGGTCCGGCAGGAGGCCCACGCACAGAGCATGCTCTCGAGAGCGCGGATGCGGGAGGCGGAACTCGCGGGAGCGGGCACCGCCGCGAGGACGCAACGGGCCTGGTACTCCCGCTCGATCAGCGAGGCGGAGAAGCAGTACATCGAGGCGAAGCGTTCCCGGGAGTACCGGGAACTCGAACTGCACCAGGCCAAGTCCGACGTCCGAAGGCAGCAAGCGGCGGTGGACAAGCTCGTGAGGAAGGCCCCCGTCAAGCAAGCGGAGAACGACTACGCGCGGGCGCTCATCGCCCTGAAGCTGCTGGAGAAGCGGCTCGCCACCCACATCCGGACAGGCACCGCCGACGCACACGCCGAGCTGGAGCTGCTCGCTGGAACCGGTGTCACCAGCACCCGGAAGCAGCAGGCCGCTCTCGCCGAGGAGCAGCACCGGGAAACCCCGGACGCCGAGGACAAGGCCGCCAAGAAGGCGCTTGCACAGAGGCTCAGCAAAGCAGCGAATCTCGAGGAGGCCCGTCGGAGGATCGCCAACGACACGGCGAACTACCTCTCCGTGAAGGACGCGGCCAGCTACGTGTTCAGCAAGGACAGCCGTGACCAGCCCGATGTGCACGAGTTCATGAAGCACAGCGCGGGGCTGCCGCGGTACAAGGCCGGCGAGACCCAGGTGCGCTACAAGAAGGAGGATCTCGACCGGCTCAAGGCCTTCATCCAGGCAGAGGCGGGCGCCACGCCCTGACCCTGGGCCGCCGGCGGCCCCTGCCCCACGATCACGCCGCCGGCGGTCACCGCAGCACACCGGATACGCAGCTCAGGCGTCCAACAGGTACGACCAGGGGCCAAGGTCGTAGGCGGTGAGCTTGCGGCCGCTCTTCTGGTGCTCCCGCACCGTGGCAC
>CAYTLZ010000320.1:0-2869 GCA_964438785.1 uncultured Actinomycetota bacterium
ACCTCGCCACCGAAGTCGGCGTGGCCCGGCGTGTCGACCACGTTGACGGTGACCGAGCCGTTGTCGCCGTCCGGGACCTGCACGGAGGTGTTCTTCGCCAGGATGGTGATCCCGCGCTCACGCTCGAGGTCGTTGGAGTCCATGACGCGTTCGTCGACGTTCTGGTTGGAGCGGAACACGTCGGACTGCCACAGCATGGCGTCGACCAGGGTGGTCTTGCCGTGGTCGACGTGCGCCACGATGGCCACGTTGCGCAGGTCGGAGCGGAGTGCCATATCGGGAGCCGAGGTTCGTGGGGGAGGGGGAGCGGCGCAGGCTATCGCTGTCCGGTCCGACGCCCGGTTCGACGGTCGGTGGGCGACCGTCGCCCGTCGGGTGACCGGGACCTTCGGCCCTGGGTCTGGGGGCGGAACGACGACTCGATGACGGCCGAGTGCCGGTTGAATCCCACGCATCCGACCGCGAGGGTGGAGCTATCGAGGTCGCACCCACCACCACGTTCGGAGCATGTATGGATATGCGCAAACTCGCTTCACTCGGCTCGCTGGTCCTCGGCGTGCTGCTGGTCCTCGCCAGCGTCGGAACCTGGGTCATGGTGAGTTCCACCCTGTCCGACCAGCGCATCACGACGCCCGACGACGCGGTCTGCCTGCCCGACACGCAGGTGAACGGCCCGTTCAGCGCGTACTGCCAGGCCAGCACGATCGATCGCAACGTGCTCGAGATCACCGACGGGCAGACCTACGCGGAGCTCCCGCGCGACGACGAGCGTCGTTCGACGGCACAGAGCGCGTCGTTCCTGCAGGCGTCACTGTTCACGTCGGTCCTGGCCTTCGGTGTCGCGGCGATGGCGTTGGCGCTCGGCGTGCTGTTCATCCTGATCGGACTCGGCATCCGTGATGTCAGCCAGCGCACGTCGGAGCCCGCGAGCTGACATCCGTCCCATCCGGTGGGGAGCCCGCCCCCAGGGCCGGCTCCCCTCCGGTCAGTCCGCGTCGGCGCTGACCTCGGGCAGTGACCCGCTCACGCCGACACCGGCCAGGCCGAGCACGGCCAGGCCGAGCAGCGCGGCCTCGACCCCGGCGAGTGCCAGGACCGAGGTCAACGCCCCGGTGGCGAGCAGGAGGATGCCGATGGCCGTGTTGGACACGGCCACGTAGTCGGTGCGCTTGTTCCCCTCCGCGAGGTCGACCACGTAGGTCTTGCGCCCGAGCCGCGCGCCGGTGTGGGCCAGCGCGAGCAACAGGTAGGCCGCGGGGTAGACGAGCTCGATCTCCCGGACGCCGTCGAACTGCAACAGGGCGAGGAAGAGCAGCACGATCCCTGCGGCGGCACCGGCGGCGACCATCATCGTGCGGCGGCTGGACCGATCGGCCATCTTCCCCCAGAACCGACCGCCGATCAGGGCGGCCACACCACTCGAGATCACGAATCCACCGAGCCCGACCAGGCCCGCACCCCCGTGGTCCGTCGCCAGGGTGACGATGAACGGCGGGCTCAGCGCGGACACCAGCAGCAGGGTGCGCGCCAGGACGAAGCGACGGAACGGCGCGTCGTCGCGCAGGAGCCCGATGGCGTGGCGGACGGCATTGCGCCCATCGGCCTCACCGCGTTCACCGGGTTCCTCGACGATCGTGGCGAAGGCCGCCGCGGCGAGCAACCAAGCCACGGCGGCACCGACGAACAGCCAGGCGAACGTGGTCGGCGGGGTGTCCTCGCCGCCCAGCGCCCGCATCCCGAGCCCGATGGTGATGGCGGCGACACCCGAGCCGATGGTGGCGTAGCCGTTGAGCTGGCCGCGGGCCCCCTTGGGCACGACCCGGCCGAGCACGTCCTTGGAGGCGATCGAGGACAAGGACCGCGCGAAGGCGAAGGCGGTGAGCGCGACCAGGATCCCGATGCCGGCGGCCGTGCCGTCCAGCGTCGCCGCGACGGCGGCCATGGCCAGGACGGCCACGGCCTGCAGCAGGCCACCGGCCACCCAGACCCATTTGCGCACACCCAGCCGGCGGACCAGCGGGACCAGGATCGCCTGGGGCAGCATCGACCCCGACTCACGGATCGGGACCAGCAGCCCGGTGAAGCTCGCCGGTGCGCCGAGCGCGGCGAGCAGCCAGGCGAGCACCGTCTTGGCGTCGACCACCAGGTCGCCGGCCTTCTGCAGCGTCAGGGCGATGACCTGCTTGCCGGCATTTCCGGGCACGGCGGACTCGACACGATCGGGCAGCTCGCCGCGGGCGTCGTCCTGATCGTCGATCAGTCGGCCGTAGAGCCGTTCCATCGCGTCGCCGCCGTCGGTGTCGGCGTCGTCGGGCAACCCGTCCTCCCTCGTCGACCGACCATCCGTGGCCCGACGTCGGGCCGGACGGGTGGCGCGGTCGGCTGTCAGTCGTCGACGAGCTCCGGCGGGAAACCCCCCGTCGCGATCGGGCCCCAGCGTTCGATGTGGAAGCGGATCAGACACTTGCCCTGGTCGCGCATCGCCTGCCGGTACTCGTCGAAGTCGGGATGCTCCCCGGCGATGGCCCGGAAGTAGCCGACCAGCGGTTCGACGGCCTCCGGCAGATCGACGACCTCGGTGGTCCCGTCGAGCTGGACCCAGGGACCGTCCCAGTCGTCGGACAGGACCATCGCGCTGGCCCGCGGCTCGCGCCGCAGGTTGTGGACCTTGGCCCGCTGCGGATAGGTCGCGATCACGAGGTGGCCGTCGTCGATGCCGCCGGTGACCGGTGAGAGTTGTGGCCGACCGTCGCGACGGCGTGTCACGAGTACGACGTGGTGACGTGGACGGACGAACTCGAGCAGCTCGTCGCGGTCGACGCGGTCGGCGGTGGCGATGGATCGGCTCATCGGCCCAGACTAGCTAGCC
>CAYTLZ010000321.1:0-2853 GCA_964438785.1 uncultured Actinomycetota bacterium
CCCTGACGTTCCGAGGTTGGGTCGCCCCTTCAGAGATGGCGCTGCACAAGCGATCCGGACCCATCCATCCGTGCGAACCGGCACGAACCACTCTCGGGTAACTTAGCGTGGCCAATCAAATGCGGACCGGCAGGCCGGAGGTAGCGTATGAGTGTGGGCCAGCTAGGGATAGCGACCAGCATCGACACTGGGCGCTGCGCGCCATGCAGCCTCGTCGCCGACCTGACACCGGGTGCTCTCGATCAGGCGCTCCGTGACGCAGCATCCCGTGCGGGTGCCCGCTCCCTGGTCGTGCTGCTCGCCGGACATCCGAACGCGCGTGCGCTGACACCCGTGCTGCGTGCGGCCGACCTGCCCCTGATCGGCGGGTGCTTCCCGAAGGTCTTCGTCGACGGCCAGGTGCTCGAGTCCGGCGGCGTCGTACTGGCGCTGCCCACGGTGCTGCAGACGGCCCGACTCGACCTGGCGGATGATGCCGGCACGCAGCATGACGCGCTGGCGCAGCACCTGCACCTGTCCGACGGTCCCGCGACGGTCCTGACCTTTTTCGATGCGGCGAGCTCTGGCATCGAGGCGTATCTCGAGCGTCTGTACGACCTGCTCGGGCCTGAACCGGGCTACGCCGGTGGCGGTGCCGGGGGCCTGGACCTCGTCCCGCGCGCCTGTGTCATCGACAACGACGGTGTGCACGAGGGTGCCGCGGTGGTCGGCCTCCTCGAGGCGGGGTCCACCGCTGCTGTCGGTCACGGCTGGGCTTCCGCTGGTGGTGAAGCGCGGGTGACGCAGAGCACTGGTCGCAGGATCCAGCGGTTCGATCATCGTCCGGCCAGTGAGGTCTACCGGGAGCTGGTGGCGGCACAGGGCGGTGGGGCCGTGGAGGAGGCTGCCCTGCTGTCCTACCCCCTCGGTGTGGTGCAGGTCGATGGTGACTCGGTGGTGCGCGACGTCATCGACCTCGATGGCGACGATCTCGTCCTGGTGGCCGAGATCTCCCGCTGGGCGGTGCTGCAACTGCTCCACGGTGACGTCGACAGCCTGCTGGATGCGGCCGGGACGGTCGCCGGCCAGCTCGCCTCTGCGGTGCGTGCGGACCGACCGGGCCTGCTGTTCGACTGCATCTCCCGCACGCTCCACCTGCAGGAGCGGTTCGCGGACGAGTTGCGCCTGTTCGCGGAGGTGGGGCCCTTCGTCGGTGCGGCGACCATCGGCGAGGTGTGCAACGTTGGGGAGCGGTTCATCGACCTCTACAACAAGACCGTCGTCGCCCTCGCGTTCACGCCGGAGCATGATCGGGATGCTTGATGACGCGCGCCGGCAGCTGCTGCTGGAACTGGCCGTCACCCTCGGGACGCCAGGGCCCGACGGTCATCCGCCCGAGGACCTGTTCCTGCCGCTGATCGCCCGGCGGCTCGGGTGTCGCGCAGCAGGCATCCTGCGGGTCACCGGTGGGCGGGACGTGCAGACCGTGCGTGTCGCGCCGCACGCGGTCCTCGAGCTGCCGGTCTGGGAGCGGGTGGTCAGCGCGGTGCGGCAGGCGAAGCCCGACGGCATCGAGCGTATGGACCTGCCGCTGCCCGATGCCTCCGTGCACCTGTTGCCGTTGGATGGCGTCGGGGCACTCGCGCTGGTCCGCGCCACGCCACTGGCTGAGCTTCTGCTGATCGAGTTGGAGCCCATCGCGGGGCTGCTCGCCCGACTGGCACGCAGCGAGATCGATCGCGCGGAACGGGAACGCCTCCTCGGTCACGTCGAGGTCCTCGGCGACCGGCAGCGTGGGCTCCTGGACGCGCTGCCGTTCCCGGCGTGGCTGAGCGACCGGGCCGGCTTGGTCACGGTGGCCAACGCGGCCTTCCAGCGGTGGGCCACCGCTACGGGGGAGGACGTCGGCGGTCGGTTGCCGAGCGAGGTGCTGCCGAGCGCGGAGGCGGAGCTGATCGAGCGGTTGGTCCGAGAGGTCCTCGCCACCGGCAACGCCCGAACCGTGCAGAAGCGGAGCCCTGCCTCCGACGAGGTGGCACGCCTGCAGCTCACGCCCTACACCGATGAGCACGACCGTCCCGTCGGGGTTGTGGGCTTCCGGATCGATGACACCGCGCAGGCACGACTCGTGGACGAGTTGCGCTTCGAGTCGGGTTTCCGCCGGCTGCTCGGCGATCTGGCCGCACGCTTCGTCAACGTGCCCGTGGAGCACATGGCGTCGACCATCGATGCCGCCCTCGAAGCCGTCGGGTCGTTCCTGGAGGTGGATCGCAGCTACCTCTTCCGTTACGACTGGCAGGCACAGACGGTCTCCAACATCAACGAGTGGGCCGCGGAGGGCGTCCCACCCGAGATCGACAACCTGCAGGACCACCCGCTTTCGTTGTTCCCCGACTGGCTCGAGGCGCACCTCGCTGGCCGTGCGATGCACATCCCCGACGTGTCCGAGCTTGCGACCGGTTCCCCGACGCGCGAGGTCCTCGAGCCGCAGGGCATCCGCACCCTGCTAGCACTGCCGGTGCAGGTCGGTGATGAGTGCGTGGGGTTCGTCGGGTTCGACTCGGTGGGGGCGGTCCGCCACTGGCAACCCCACGAGCAGCAGTTGCTGGGCGTGCTGGCCGACCTGATCGCCAACCTGATCGAGCGTGCGGACCGTGAGCTGCAGCTGTCGGACACACGGCTGGAACTCGAGGCAGCGAACCTCCGGTTGGAGCTGGCCTTGCGTTCCGGGAACGGTGGGGTATGGGACTGGGACGCCCGGTCTGGCCGGACCCGGCTGTCTCCGGAACTGATGGCCCGGCTCGGCTACCCCGCGCGGGGCCAGGAGGTCGACGCCTCCACCGTCGGGGAGTTCCTCCCAGGACCCAGCTACCA
>CAYTLZ010000322.1:0-2844 GCA_964438785.1 uncultured Actinomycetota bacterium
CGCTGAACGCCACCATCGAGGCGGCTCGCGCCGGGGAGGCCGGCAAGGGCTTCGCGGTCGTCGCCGGCGAGGTCAAGCAGTTGGCTCGCGACACCGCCACCGCGACCGACGACATCAGCCGCCGCATCGCCGTGGTGCGCAACTCCGTGACCGAGGTCGCCAGCTCGATCGAAGGCATCGCCGCGTTGCTGCGCGAGGTCAACGAGATCCAGTCGACGGTCGCCTCCACGGTCGAGGAGCAGCGGGTCGCCACCGACCAGCTCGGCCAGTCCGTCGGCGAGGCCGCCACCGCCAGCCGGGACATGAACACCGGCTGAACGCACCACACGACGACGGGACCCGTCGGCGCCCCCGGCCATCCGGTCGGGGGCGCGGGTGTCGGGGGCGCGGGAGTCAGCGGGTCATGACGACCGGCGGTCGGTCAGCCCCGATCGGCACCGACGACCACGTGCACCGCGACCGACTCGGACAGATTGCCGGGCTGGGCCCGCACCTCCGGGGCCCCGATCGCCGCGGCCACCTGCCGGGCCTGCTGCTCGTTGCCCGAGGTCCACAGCACCGTGGTGACGTCGTAGCGCAACGCCGGGTTCTCGGCCACGATCCGGTAGCCGGCGTCCCGCAGCGCCGCGGTCACGGCGCGCGCCGCCGTACCGCCGTCCTGCTGGAAACCGTCGAGCACCTGCACGGAGATGGTCTCGGGGGCGATACCCGGGTCCGGCTCGGGTTCCGCCTCCGGCTCCGGCTCGGGTTCCGTCTCCTCGTCGGGTGCCGGTGCAGCCTCCTGATCGGCGTCCGGCTCCCCGTCAGGGCCCGGTTCGTCGCCCTCCGCCGGCCCGCTGGTGTCGTCGCCCGCAGCGTCGTCCGTCATCGACTCGTCGTCACCGGCGTCGTCGTCCGGCTCCGCGGCCATCTCGTCGTCGAGGTCGGCGTCGCCCTCGTCGGGTGTCTCGTCATCGCTGCCGTCGTCGGCACCCGGGACGTCGTCGCCCGCGACCGGGCCGTCGTCCACGACGACCTGACCACCACCACCGGCACCGATCAGGGCGAACAACGCGGCAGCGACGCCGACGAGCAGGACCGCACCCCCCAGGTTCTGGCCCAACGCCAGCAGGAAGCCGCGTTCACCGGGTGGCGTCGGAGACGTGTCGCTCACGTCGTTCAGCGTGCGTCGGCACCGATGCGCCGGGCCGCCCGCTGCCGCTGTCGCTGAGCCCGCAGACGACGCAACCGCTTGACCAGCATCGGGTCGTAGGCGACGGCGACCTCGTCGTCGATGACGCGGTTGAGCAGCTGGTAGTAGCGGGTCGGGGAGACGTCGAAGCGTTCCTTGATCGCCTGCTCCTTGGCACCGGCGTACTTCCACCACTCGCGCTCGAAGTCGAGGATGGCGGCGTCACGCTCATCGAGTCCCGCGGGGAGCTCGGGCGTGACCGTGACGTCACGGTCCGTTGGCAACGCAGTCGACATGGGCGGTCTCCTTCTCGTCTGCAGGTTCGCAGACGAATGACACGGGTGCAACTACGCGCCCGTCGTCCGCCCGTCGGTGACCGACCCGCGGGCGCGCAGCGGCGACATAGACTCCGGGCCGCACCCGATCGGTGCACGCCCGATCACCGGTGCCAGCGGCGCAGGCAGCCGCCCCGCCGAGGTAGCTCAGCCCGGTAGAGCACCCGCCTTGTAAGCGGACGGTCAGGGGTTCGAATCCCCTCCTCGGCTCCCTGGGCTGACCGCGTTCTCACCGATTCCCACCTGCGGGTAGGGGTCGCGTGGGGGCGCGGTCGGTCGTGCTTGGCGTTCGGGACATGCAGAACGCCGCCATCGGTGGCCGGGGGGCCGGTGATGGCGGCGTGGTGGGAGCGCTCGGGCGGGTTCGGGTGTCGAGGCAGAAGATCCGGCGGGAGGTGTGCCGGTGGGTGCGTCCGAAGGGCGGCACGAGATGCGCGAACATGGATGGGGTCATCGACCGCGATCCAGTCGATGCCGTCCAGCAGGACCGTCACCCGTCGGTGTTCGCGAGGCGCTTGGCCATGCCCGGACGGATGCGTTCGACGTCGGCCGCGCCGTCCACGTCGTGGGCCCCATCGTCCCAAGCGCCGAAGCCCGCTTCGATCGCAGCGAGACGCTCCTCACGACCCATCGTGCGGTAGGACGTGTCCACGGCCCGGCGCACCAGTTCCGCGACCTTCAGGCCGGTCTGCTCGGACTCGGTGCGCAACCGGGCGTACTGCTCGTCGGTCGACGTGATCTGGGTGCGGTGGCTCATCGTGGGAAGGCTCCATCGCGCCGGTCCCAGCGTCACGGGGCGCGACGGCCACCTGTGAACACGCAGGCCTCGACGTGTGAACGGCCTCGCGCGAGCGCCCAGAACCCGTTCGCAGGGCCTCCACTGCCCCTCACGGCAACTCGCGGTCAGCCCTCCCCCGACACCGCCATGGCCGTGGGTGTCGGGGCCGGTCGGACGGTTCCGGGGGCGACCGCGCGCTACCCCGACGCCTCGGAACCCGTGGGCAGCCACAACCGGAACCGGGCACCACCACCCGGCCGGTCGTCGAGCCGGACCTCACCGCCGTGCAGGACGACGAAACGCTGCACCAGGGCCAGACCGATACCCGTTCCCGGCGACGCCGCCGTGTGCCGGTCCGGGGCCTGCTGGAAGGGTTCGAACACCCGGTCGTGCAGTTCGGCGGGGACCCCGGGACCGTCGTCCTCGACGGTCAGGGTCACGCCGTCCGCCTCGGACCCCGTCCGCACCCAGATCGTCGTTCCGGCCGGCGTGTGGCGTTGCGCATTGCGCACCAGGTTGTCGACGATGCGTTCGAGCATCGTCCGGTCGGCCGCGACCGG
>CAYTLZ010000323.1:0-2823 GCA_964438785.1 uncultured Actinomycetota bacterium
TCGTGCTCGACGAGGCCCAGAACACCACGCCCGAGCAGATGAAGATGTTCCTGACCCGCATCGGGTTCAACTCCAAGGCCGTGGTGACCGGGGACATCAGCCAGGTCGACCTGCCGCGCGGCAACAAGTCGGGACTGCGCATCGTCCGTGAGATCCTCGAGGGCCTCGAGGGCGTCGCCTTCGCGCGACTCGAGGCCGCGGATGTCGTCCGTCACCACATCGTGCAGCGCATCGTGGAGGCCTACGAGGTCTGGGACGAGGCCAAGGAGGCCGAGGAGGAGGAGGCCAGGCGGGAGCGTGAACGCCTGCGTGACGAGCGTGCCGCCGAGGTGATCGCCGCCGAGCGCCGGGCGCGTCCCGCGTCGGGTGGTGGGGCCTGAGGTGGCGATCTTCCTCGCCGACGAGCAGGCACTCGACGTCGATGCCGACGATCTCGTCGCGCTCGCCCGGCACGTGGTGACCACGATGCGGGTCCCCGACGACATGGAGGTGGCGCTCCTGCTCGTCGACGAGGCGACCATCGCGGAACTCAACGCCCAGCACCTGGGCAAGACGGGCCCCACCGACGTGCTCGCCTTCCCGATCGACGAGCCCGGTGAGGTCCCGCCCGGTGCCCCGGCGATCCTCGGTGACGTGGTGCTGTGCCCCGCTGTGGCCGTCGAGCAGGCCGCCGGCCTCGGCCGGACCCCACACGACGAACTCCGGCTGTTGACCGTGCACGGACTGCTGCACCTGCTCGGGATGGATCACGCCGATCCCGACGAGGAGCGCGCCATGTTCGCCCTCACCGACGAGCTGCTCGCGTCCCACGCGGCCACCAGGTGACCGGCCAACTCCTGCTCGTCGCCGTCGTGGCGCTGGCGGCGACCGCCTACCTCGCCGCGGTCGAGACGGTGCTCAACCGCCTGAACGTCGTCCGGGCACTGCGGTTGGCCGAGGAGGACGAACGCGGGGCCGCGTCCCTGCTGTGGCTGACCGAGCACCGGGCGTCGTCGCTGAACGTCATCCTGGTGCTGACCGTCACCGCCCGGGTCGTGCTCGCCGGCGTGGCGGTCCTGATCGGTCTGTCGATCGCGACCAACGGGGCGGCCGTGGCGGTGGCGCTCGGGTTGGTCGTCGTGGCCAGCCTGATCGTCGGGGAGATCGCCCCGCGGACACTCGCGCTGCGCCACCTCGAACCGACGGCGCTGAAGCTCGCGGGCGTCACCCGTGGGCTGGTGCGGGCCGTCGGCCCGCTCGCCACGGTCGTGGTCACGGTCGGACGGGTGCTCGTGCCCCGTCGCGACGAGGTGTCGGGTCCCTACGCCTCCGACGACGAGTTGCGCGCGCTGGATCAGGATGAGGGCGAACAGGACGACGAGCTCGAGCCCGAGGAACGGGCGATGATCCGGTCCATCTTCGAGCTGGCCGACACCATCGTGCGCGAGATCATGACCCCGCGTCCCGACATGGTCACGGTGTCGGCCGCCGGCGATCTGGGTGCCGTGGTCGCCACCATCATCGAGCGGGGCTACTCCCGGCTGCCGGTCCACGACCCGGAGGACCCGGATCGGATCGTCGGCGTCGTCTACGCCAAGGACGTGCTGCCGCTGGTGGCCGCCGGCGGCATCGGCGACGGCTCCACCGGCTGGTCGCACGTCGTGCGCGAGCCGACGTTCGTGCCGGAGACCAAGCGGTGTGACGAGCTGCTGCGCGAACTGCAGGACGGCACGGTCCACCTCGCGCTCGCCATCGACGAGTACGGCGAGCTGGTCGGGCTGGTGTCCATCGAGGACATCCTGGAGGAGATCGTCGGTGAGATCGTCGACGAACACGACCACGAGGAGCCGTTGGTCGAACCGCTCGACGACGGTGTCCTGCGTGTCGACGCCCGACTCGGCGTGGACGATCTCAACGACCTGCTCGGGACCGCGCTGCCCGAGGAGGGGTGGGACACCGTCGGTGGGCTCGTCTTCGCGAGCTTCGGTCGGATCCCGGAGGTCGCCGACGTCATCGACCTCGAGGGCGTCGCGCTCGAGGTCGAGCAGATGCAGGGGCGACGCGTCAGCAAGGTGCTGGTCACCATCCGGCCGGTCACCGACGACGACGCCGTGGACGGGGAGTCCACCACCGACCCCGTCGAGGACACCGCGGCGCGACCGGACCGATCGTCGGCGACGTAGGCTCGGGGCAACGACCCAGGAGCGCGATGTGCAGCCCGACGAACCCGATGCCGGTGGTGGACGTCCCGACGAGGTGAGCTACGACGCCGAGCAGTTGCTGCGTCAGGCGGCCGAGGTTCGCACGCGGGCGTACGTGCCCTACTCGTCGTTCCACGTCGGCGCGGTCATCGTGACCGACGACGGTCAGGTCTTCGAGGGCGTGAACGTCGAGAACGCCTCCTACCGCCTGACCTGCTGTGCCGAGCAGTCCGCGATCGCGACGATGGTCGGTGCGGGCTCGACCGGGCCGATCCTGGTCGTCGCCGTCGTCGGTGACGGGGTCGACACCGTCACGCCGTGTGGGGCGTGTCGTCAGACCCTGCTGGAGTTCGGGCCCGACGCCACCGTGCACGCGGCCGGGGCCGACGCCATCACCGAGTCACGGCTGACCGCCACGGTGCGCGAGTTGCTGCCGGGCGGATTCGATCGTGACCGCCTGCTGGCGGAGGGGCCATGAGCGGCCCCGGGCGCGACCTCGACGTCGAGGCGATCCTCGCCGGGCTGGGGGAGTCGGTCGCCGAGGGGCACCGCGCCGGCCTGGTCGCGATCGTCGGGCGACCCAACGTGGGCAAGTCGACCCTGCTCAACCGCCTGGTCGGCGAGAAGGTCGCGATCGTCACCG
>CAYTLZ010000324.1:0-2814 GCA_964438785.1 uncultured Actinomycetota bacterium
GCTCCGCAGCCCGGATCCAGGCCAGGAACAACGGGTCCGCGAGCAGGTCGACGAGGATCTCGTCAAAGTCGACCGGTGAGAACCTCGCCGCGAATCCCACCATCTGCCGGAATCCACGGATCGCCGTGGTGTAGGTGAAGTGACCTGCCTGGACGTGCCCGAGCTCATGACCGAGGACCGCCAGGATCTCGTTGGGCGTCATGATCTCGACCAGGCCGGCACTCAAGATCACGAAGGGCCGCTCGACGCCGGCCGTCGCCGCGTTCGGTGCACGATCGCCGTCAAGGAACAGGGGCGGCAGGCTGGCACCAGGGATGCCGAGCCGCTCCCCTGCTTCGAGGAACAGGTCGTAGATCATGGGTAGCTGATCCGCCGACACCTGGACATCATCGGCGTAGCGGTCGAGCAGCAGGTCATCGTCGGCCATCACCTTGGCGTACAGCTGGACCGCCCGTACCAGTCCCGGAACACGCCGGATCGACCGCATCGTCCGCACGTCGGCGTCACGTACGTAGTTCGCTGCGGAGATGGAGCGCTCACGACGTTCCCCACGAACGACCGGCTTGCCGCAGGCCGGACAGTCCGGGATGCCACCCTGGTCGAGGGTGACCTCGAGTGCCGCGTCGAACTCCGCCAGGCACCGCCGGCACACGATGGTCATCCCGTGTCCTCCCCGTACGGAAGCGGGTCCAGTTGGGTGGTCCCCCTGGATGTACTGGTCACCGCAGCACCGATATCGACGGGCCACTGCCACGACGACGCCGGCGGTATTCCGATCCGGCAACCCTACTCGCCGTCGATGTCGATGCTGATGCGACAGTGGTCACTCGGGCCCCAGTCGTCGACCTGGTTGCGAGCGGTAACCCTGACGCGCTCTGCCAGCGACCGTGACGCGAACACGAAGCCGAGCTGTCTGGCCGCTCCAGCGGGACCCTGCTGCCGGGTGTGGCAGGTCGGCACGTTGCGGCTGCTACGTGGAAGCTCAGCAGGCCAGGCTTGCGCCTGATGCCCGTTCGGTGCCTGCGGACCGACCATGTCGAGGCCCATCGCCGCGGCTCGCTTGAACACCGACCGGTAGCGGTCGGCCCAGTAGGCACCGCCGTGCTCGCCGTAGCCGAACAGCAGGTTGAGGTCACCGGCGATGACCAGATGGCGCCCGCGGTCATGGTCGATCAGCGCCGCCACGTCACAGAGGAGCCGGTGCGCGGCAGCATCGGTACCGAGCACTCGTGTGTCGCCGGGAGGATGCTCCCAGGTGGCGTACCAGGACACCAGCGTCAGTCGCTGCCCGCTGGCACCGATCACGTCTGCCGCCGTCAGGGTCCCAGACCGGCTCGCCGCCAGCAGCTGACGATCCTGGCCGCACAGCGCCCCGGTCGGAACCTCCAGCAGGTGCACGCGGTCGGAGACCTGAAGGATGGCGGTGCGCCATGGCCGCTGCTTCCAACCCTCCGTTCGCCAGGGACCCTCCGCCGGGTCAGGGAGCAACGGCCCCCCGACAGGCTGTGGCCGCGGTACTTCCTGCAGCAGGGCCACATCCACCGGCTCGGCAGCTACCTGGTCGAGCAGGTCCAGGCCGGCGATGTTCCAGCTGAGCAGTGCCAGTTCCACCAGGTGCTGACCTCAGGCGTTGGGTTCGGTCGACGCCGATGGCAGGTACGCCTGGGGCGTGCCATCGACGGAACCGATGAGCAGTTCCAGCGGCTGCTCGTCGAGCGACGGCGTGGTCGCCGCTGCTGCTAGATCCCGCGTCGCGTCGCGCAGCTGCGAGAGTTGCCGCCGCGCCTCGAGCGTGTGCTGCAGCTCTCGCTCCTGCCGCTGCTCACGAGCTTTCGGCAGTTCGATCCGGCGCCCATCTTCCTCGTGTGACCCGTCCAGGCGCAGTGAGACCTCCAACAGTTGCTCGATCAGATCCAGTTGTGCACGCAGTTCCTCCTCCTGTTGCTCCAACTGCGTGTGGTAGCCGGCCGGCTCCAGCAGGCCACCGAGCCGCTTCAGTCGCAGCACCCGCAGCTCCACGAACAGCCCCCGTAGCGCGCGGTAAGCATGTTCGTCGAGACGCTCACCATCGATGGTGAGGACCTTGCTGTGGTAGTCGCGGTGACGCATGGCGGAGTCGTCGTAGGAATCGAGCCGCTCGAGGAGCCGTTGCAGTTGACGCCGCTCGATCAGGTTCGCCTGCAGGCCATCGGTTACCGACCCCGGCGGCTCGTAGCGAGCTTCTGGCGGCGCGGCCTCGTGCTCCGCGAGCACGCGCTCTGCCAGGTCCAGGCGCGCGTCGAGTTCCAGGTCGAGTCGCGACCGGATGCCGTCGAGGGAGGCCTGGATACCGCGCAGCGTGGCGTCCATCTGCTGCTGCCAGTAGGCCCCGAGCGCAGCCGAGGCCAACGTCAACGCGAGGGCAGGGCTCACCGCTCCCACGCGGACCTTGCGAAGTTGCGCGTGTTCGTTGATCTTGCCGCCCTTCATGCCGAACCCGCGATACAGGCCACTCTTGTCCGCGACCTCTACCAGGCCTCCCTCCGGCATCTTGACCACCCGGTAGAGGTCGCTTCCACGCCCCGCGACCAACCGCTGCAGGTGCGGCGCCGCCTGGACGGTCTCCCCGACCAGCTGCTTCGCGAGGTGGGACGGCAGGGCCTCGAGGTGCTCCGGCAGCGCATCGACTCGCTCGATGAGCAGCTGGCTCCCGTCAGCGCCCTCCAGGATGGCAACATCGGTACCCGGCGCCTGCCCGAAGGTGTTCTTCTCCTCGCTCCTGGGCTCTGGAGCCGCGAGGGTCCCGGTTCGGCGTCGTCGATGTCGACCGCCTGC
>CAYTLZ010000325.1:0-2813 GCA_964438785.1 uncultured Actinomycetota bacterium
CGCGCGTCAGCCGAGCGCGCGTCAGCCGAGCGCGCGTCAGCCGAGCGCGCGTCAGGTGGTGTTCGCGTCGGTCCTGCCGAAGGTCTGCAGGATCGCCCACAGGTTCTCGGCCATGCGCTCGCGCGGGACCCGGTACCACGCCCCACCGAGCACGAGGTGGCCGACGCCGATCCCGCCGCCCGTCCCGCTGACCGTTGCCTCGAAGTCGGCCATGCGGTCCTTGACGTCGTCGGGCGTCCCGGCGATCGCGTACCGCTCGACCGCCTCGTCCGGGACCGCCGCGACCAGGGCGTCGATGTCGGCCGGGTCGCGTTTGAACACCACGCGCAGCTGATCGGTCAGCTCGCTGTCACCGTAGGAGTCGAACACGGGCTGGTAGTTGGGCGTCGTGCCGTAGAAGGCGATCTGTTGCTTGGCCTCGCGGATCGCGACCTCGGGGTCGTCGCTGATGCACAGGATCATGCCCTGACAGACCCGGAAAACGGCCGGGTCACGCCCCGCCTCGCTGAGCGCGTCATCGATTCGAGGCAGCACGTCCTGCGCGATGTAGCGGTCCGAGGTGAACGGGTGCCCGAGGATGCCGTCGGCGTAGGTCGCGGCGGCCTTGGTCATCAGCGGACCGACGGCCGCGACCTGCACGCGGGGCAGGGCACGGTCCTTGGCCCGCCCCTTGCCGCCGAGTCCGGGACGCAGCACCTGGTAGATGTCCCCGTCGAAGGTGACGTCCTCGCCGCGTTCCATCCGCCACACGGCCTGCATGGCCTGGACGTACTCGCCCATGCGCTTGGCGGGCTGGTCGAAGTCGGCGGAGAAGCGCTCCTCGATGATGCGCTTGACCTGACTGCCGAGCCCGACCGTGAACCGGTCGCCGGACAGCTCGTTCAGGTCCCACGCCTGCATCGCCGTGATCGTGGGTGAGCGGGGGAAGGCGAGCGTGATGTTGGTGCCCACCTCGATGCTGGTCGTCGCCTGCAGGGCGACCGATGCCTGCACGATCGACTCCTGGGTGGTCTCCGCCACCCACGCCGCATCGAAGCCGTGCTGCTCGACCTGCTTCGCGAGCTCGCCCAGGAAGGCATAGGGCCCGCCGATCGCCACGCCTCGACTCACCATCGTCACCGCTCCCTCGTTCGTGCACGCCCAGGCTCCCACAGGCGTCGGGGCGACGATACTGGGCGAGGTCCCGGACGGCCGCGTTCAGATGGTGAGGTGGTCCCGGACGGCGTCGGCGATGCGGTCACACGCCAACTGCGCGTCGTCCTCGGATTCGGCCTCGGCCATCACGCGGATCAGCGGCTCGGTTCCCGAGGGCCGCAGCAGCACCCGCCCGGTGGCACCGAGCCGGTCCTCCTCCGCGCGGACCGCGTCCCACACCGCCGTGGCGTGGGGCAGCCCGGCCCGGTCGACCCCGCCGACGTTGATCAGGACCTGCGGCAGTCGTTCCATGACGGTGGCGAGTTCGCGCAGCGTCGTGCCGGTCGCCCGGATCGTCGACAGCAGGCGGACCGCCGAGATGATCCCGTCGCCGGTCGTCGCCCGGTCGAGACTGATCAGGTGGCCGGACTGCTCGCCACCGAGGTTGAGGCCCTGGGCCCGCATCGCCTCGAGCACGTAGCGGTCACCGACCGCGGTCTCGACCACGTCGATGCCGAGGCCGGTCATCGCCTGCTTGAACCCGAGGTTGGTCATCACCGTGGTGGCGACCGCGTCCTTCGCCAGGGTCCCCATGTGGTGCATGCGTCGGGCGATGATCGCGAGGATGACGTCACCATCCACCTCGACGCCCTCATGGGTCGACGCGATGAGCCGGTCCGCATCGCCGTCGTGGCTGATGCCGGCATCCGCGCCGTGCGCGACCGTGGCCTCGCGGATCACCTGCGGGTAGGTCGACCCGCACTGCTCGTTGATGTTGGCCCCGTCGGGCTTGCAGTGGATCGGGATCACGTCCGCGCCGAGCTGGCGGTAGACCTGGGGCGCGACGCTGGACGCGGCACCGTTGGCCCCGTCGACGACGATCTTGAGCCCCGTGAGATCCACGTCGACCATGGTGGCGACGTGTTCGATGTAGCGGGCGACCGCCGCCGGGTCGGTCAGCCGGCGGCCGATCTTCGTGCCGCGGGGGCGGCGACCGTCGTTGGCCACCACCAGTGCCTCCAGCCGTGATTCCTCGTCGTCGGAGAGCTTGAAGCCCTCCGGGCCGAAGAACTTGATGCCGTTGTCGCCCACGGGGTTGTGCGAGGCGGAGATCATCGCGCCGGCGGCCGCGGACGAGTTCGCCGTGAGGTAGGCGACGGCCGGCGTCGGCAGGACGCCGACGGCGATCGCGTCACCGCCGGCGGAGGTGATCCCGGCGACGAGCGCGGACTCCAGCATCTCGCCGGACCAGCGCGGATCGCGCCCGACCACGATCGAGGGGCGCTTCTCGCCCTCGTCGGCCAACACGGTGACCAGCGCCCGCCCGAGCGCGAGTGCGAGCTCGGGGGTCTGGTCGACGTTGGCGACGCCCCGCGTGCCATCGGTACCGAAGATCGAGCCCACCTGTGCCGTGCCTTTCTGCCGACGCCGAGCGTCACACGGTCCCCGACGTCCCCCACGCCGTGGCCATGCAACCGTTGAGATCAGCTTAGGAGCCTGATGTGCACGACGGCCCGCGCGGACACCGACCCCCGGCCCCCGCCGGTGCGCGCCCCGGTGACACCGCCCACCGACGGATGACGCCGGCCCGCACGCGACGAGGTACCACCGGCCCCGCACGCGACGAGGTACCACCGGCCCCGCACGCGACGAGGTACCACCGGCCCCGCACGCGACGA
>CAYTLZ010000326.1:0-2779 GCA_964438785.1 uncultured Actinomycetota bacterium
GGCCGGGTTCCACTTCCTCTTCCTCCTCTTCGGAACCCGTGCTGCCGGTGAGGTATCGGAACGCGTTCTCGTAGACCACGGGCTCGAACCCTGCTCCACCGGTGATCTTGACGTCGACAAGGCCGGGTTCGGGGCCTTCTGGAACCTTCACCCCGTCGAGGTAGTGCGGACCGGTCGTCCGCCGATGCTTCGACTCGTAGTCCCCGAAGAACACCTGCACATCACCGGGATCCTCGCCAGCGGTGTCGACCGTGATCTTCACGTCGATCCCAGGCACTCCCTCGTTCGGGGTGACGGGACCTTCTGTCCCAGGCCCCTCGTCCGGTTCTTCACCGTTCGGGCCGGGGTCGGGGGTGGTGTTGTTGTCGTCGCCGTTGCCGCCGTTGTTGTCGTTGCCGGGGTCGGGGGTGGTGTTGTTGTCGTCGCCGTTGCCGCCGTTGTTGTCGTTGCCGGGGTCGGGGGTGGTGTTGTTGTCGTCGCCGTTCTCGCCGTTCTCGCCGTTCTCGCCGTTCTCGCCGTTCTCGCCGTTCTCGTCCTCGGGCTGCTCAGCAGGGCCGACGTTGAAGGGGCCGGCGTAGGCCTTGCCGTCGAACTCCAGGACCCAGGCGTACTCGCCCTCCGGCAGTTCCGTGGACATCGTCGCGGCTGCTGTGGACTCATCAGCGTCCGGCTGCAGGCTGAGTTCGACCGACGCTTCCTCGTCGGTGCGGTGTGTCGCGACCGCGTCCGAGGACGTCAACCGGAACACACCCTCCTCGATGACCGCGTCCGCGTCGCTGGCGAGCCTGATGGGATGATCGACCAGGCCGTGCACCCTGCCGTCGACGTGGGTGATCAGGCTCAGCGTCGCCTCCAAAGGCGTGTTCGCCACCTGATCCAGTGTCGCCGTGACGGTGGTGGTCATCGCCCCCCGTTCACCGCCCGGCTCCACCGACGCGCTGAGGTTGGAGAACAAGATCTTGGGGTCACCGAGGGCATGCAACGCACCGCTGGCCGACAGCAGACCGCCGGAGACCTTGTCGTTGAGGCTCTCAAGGTCTTCTGCCCCTTCCCGGATGTGATCGATGAGTTCTGACGGGCTGAGGTCGGGGTCGCGGTCAAGCAGCATCGCAGCCACGCCGGCGGCATGGGGTGCGGCCATGGACGTGCCGCTCATGTACGTGGTCTTCGTTTCCGGCTGCCAACCCGCTCGTGTGCTGAGGATGTAGGAGCCGGGAGCTGCGACCTGGACCGTGTTCTTGCCGTAGTGCGCCCCGAAGGTTGAGCCTTCAGAACTCCAGAGCGCACCACGATGGTCGATCGCGGTGACAGCCAGCACGTTGTCGATGTTGCCCGGGTGGTCCGTGTAGGCGTAGCTGGCCGGGAAGAAGGGGCCTTCGTCGAGGTCGTCCTTGGGGTCGTCCTCGGGCCCGGCGCCGCCGTTGCCCGCCGAGGCGACCACGAGCACACCTGCTGCGGCGGCAGCCTCAATGGCATCCCGTAGCGGATCGAGGCGCTCATCGGTCCGGCTAGCCATGGGCGCGCCGAAGGATGCGTTGATGATGTCCGCGCCCCGGTCGACGGCGTAGTCGATGGCGGCAGCGATGGACCCCACGTCCGGGTTGTCCTCCGGGCCTTGGGTGATCACGACGGGCATGATGCTCACGTTGGGCGCCACACCCGCGATCTCACCACCGTGCAGGCCCGCCGCGATGATGCCGGCGATCATGGTGCCGTGGTTGGCGTTCGCGCTGCTGCTGGACACCCGGTGGTCGTCGCTGACGAAGTTCCAACCCTGGCAGTCGCCGGTGATGTTGGTGAGCTCGTCACCACCTTCACCGTCGTCGCCGTTCTCGCTGTTCTCGTCGTTCTCGTCGTTCTCGTCGTTCTCGTCGTCGCCGCCGCCCTCGCCGCACACGACGCCGGGGTTGCGCCAGATCCGGCCGCTCAGGTCCGGGTGGGTGGTGTCGATCGGGGTATCGAGCACGGCGACGACCACCCCGCGGCCGGACGACCCGTGCCCCATCGCCTCGACCCAGCCGATGTCGACTCCCTCGACGCCCTCGACGCCCTCGACCTCTTCGGTCTGCGGGACCGCCTGACCAGTATTGTGCAGGCCCCACTGGTGCGGGAACTGCGCCTCGGAAGCCCCGATTAGTGCCTCGGGCTCCGACTCCTCCTCACCGGCCAGCTGCATGTAGAGGCTCGGTTCCGCCGTGATGACGAAGGGCACCCCCGTTAATTGGTCCGGGGTCGCGCCGATGACGGTGAAGTGGTCGCCGGTGGCCGCTCGGACCTCCACCTCGGTGTCAAGGTGGTCGCTGAGGAGCCGGGTCAGTTCGGCGGCGAGGGCGCGGTTCTCCGAGATGCTGTAGCGCGGTCGGTCGCCGTCAACCTCGACGGGTTCGGCGGCTTCGGGCGCATCGTCGGTCGGCTCCGTGGCAAGTTCACGTGGTGCGGCGTCGGCTGCGTCCAGCAGCCCGAGGGCGGCGAGCAGCTCGCGGTCGCTGTCGGAGAGCCGGTCCGGGTCGATGTCGCGGGGACCAGTGGTGCCGGTGCGGGCCTCGATGGACGGGGTGGGACCCGCGCCGTCGGTTCCGTCCCCCTCGTCGTCAGCGCGGTCCTCCTGAGCCCCGTCAAGCGCGGGTTCGGCAGCCTCAGGCGCCTCCTCGACGACCAGGTCCTCGAGCGGTGTCCCGGCCAGCACCGTGGCGACCACCGTGCGATCGATCCTGATGGCCGTGCGTGGGGGTGCCTCGTCGATGGGGACGCCGCCGATGGTCTCCGCGGTCCTGGGGAC
>CAYTLZ010000327.1:0-2724 GCA_964438785.1 uncultured Actinomycetota bacterium
TCCCCGTCGCCAGCACGTTGACCGAGGCGCTGGAGCAGGCCGGGCTGCGCTGACGCCCACGTCGTACGGACGGCCGTTTCACGCCCTGGTCGTGCTCGTAGCGCCCAGCCAGGCCCCGACGAACAGGGGCACATTCTGGACGAGGACCGCGATCGCCACACCCACGCCGGCGATGGTCCCGGTCACGGGTAGATCGAATGCCCCCAGGACCAGGACGACGAGCAGCCCGATCAGGACCGCTGGTGCGGCGGCCGACGCCAGTGCGCGACCGACGGTGTTCGCCTGGCGGCCGCCGAAGAACCCGGCACCAAGCGGCCCGATCACCGGCAGCCAGAACAGCAGGATGGAGCCGACACCCATCCATGCGCTGGCCTTCACGGTCGGTCTCCAGTATCCACATCGGGTGACGGCTGGTCCGGCGGCCGCACCACGAGGATCGAGGACGTCGAGCGGCGCACGACTCCGGATCCTCCGGACGCGGGGCCGATCAGTCGGGAGGCGACCGAGCCGGAGCGCGCCGCGCCGATCACGAGCAGGCCGGCGTCGAGTTCCTGCTGGACGCGTTCGAGTGTGGCGTCGACGGAGTCCCCGCCACGCAGGTGGACGGCCGCGACCTCGACATCCCGGTCGCGGGCCTGTTCGCGGCCGTGCTCCAGGACCGCGTGGCCGCCGACGGTGGATTCCCGCTCCTGGGTCGGGGTGAGTGGTCGGCCGCGCAGGGTGGAGTGGGTGACCGCCACGTGCACCAGGTGCAGTTCCGATCCGGTGGCACGGACCAGCGCACAGGCGGCATCCAGCGCGAAGCGCGACGTGTCGGAACGCTCGAGCGCGACCAGGATCCGGGTCGGGAACAGCGCCATCGGGTGGCCTCCTACAGGAACGGGATGACGGACGCGATCGTGATCACCAGGATGACCAGCGACAGGTAGCGGTAGTTCGCGTAGGCCGGCTTGTCCTTGAGCTCGGCGGACTCCTCGCGCCAGGTGTCGCGGGTGAACACGACCCCCTCGATGTGCGCGGGTTCGGGGGCGGGGCGGGTGAGCGACAGCCCAACGAAGACCGCGACGCTGAGCAGGAACATCACCCCCGTGGCGTACAGGAACTGCAGGTCGTAGAGCTCGAAGAGCTCGGCGGCGAAGAAGCCGGCCAGCCCCAGCGGGAACACGATGGCGAGCGTCAGGAAGCCCGCGTCCTTCGACGGGCGCTTCCAGAAGATGCCCCCGAGCAGGACCACGACGACGGGCATGGTCACGTACCCGAGGAAGGACTGGAAGTACTCGACGATGTTGCCGAACGTCGTGATCACGGGAGCCCAGGCGGCCGCGATGACCATGAACACGGCCACCATGATGCGCCCGTAGCGCAGCAGCTGCTGTTCGGTGTACTCCTTGTCACGGGTCTTGATCCAGTCGTTGATCACCAGGCTGGACGCGCCGTTGAGCACCGAGTCCAACGTCGACATCAGCGCGGCGATCAATGCGGCGATCACGACCCCGCGCAGGCCGACCGGGAGGAACTCGAACACCAGGGCGGGCCAGGCCAGGTCGGGGTTCTCGAGATCCTCGAAGACCCCGCGGGCCAGGATGCCGGGGAAGATCAGCAGCACGAGCAGGGGCAGTTGCATCACCCCGGCGAACAGCGCACCCCACCGGCCGTGGTCCAGGTTCTTGGCCGCCAGGACCTTCTGCACGACCATGTGGTTGGTGACCCAGACGTAGAATCCCAGCCAGATCGCGCCGGTGAAGATGCCCGGCCAGGGCAGGAAGCTGTCGTCCGCCGGCGGGGTCAGCGTGAAGCCGTCCTCAGGGGCCAACTCCGGCAGCACCGACCAGTCGTAGTCGAAGCTGGCGAAGACCATCACGAAGATGACGCCGCCGGCGATGAACAGCAGCGCGCCCTGGATCGTGTCGGTGATCATGACGGCCTGCAGGCCGCCGAGGATCACGTACCCGCCGCCGAGCAGGGCGATCGCGATGATGTGCACCATCAACGGGACCTCGGGGAACAGCAGCGTGAGCACGAGGGCTCCGGCGAACATGGCCCCGGCCGAGTCGATGAGCATGCCGGTGACGACGTTGAACGCGGAGAAGGCCTTGCGGGTGCGACGGTCGTAGCGCTTCTCCAGGAACTCCGGGACCGTGGAGATCTTGCTCTGCAGGTAGATCGGCATGATCAGCACGGCGAACACCAGCAGGATCAGCGTCGCCATCCACTCGTAGTTCCAGACCGCGATCCCCTGGTCGTAGCCGGCACCTGCCAGGCCGATGTAGAGCGATCCGGAGAAGTTGGCGGCGATGAGTGCGAAGCCCACCAGCGGCCAGGTCATGCCCCGTCCGGCGAGGAAGTAGCTCTCCGTGTCCTGCTTCTTGCGCCCGACCCAGAAGCCGATGAACACGATGCCGACGATGTAGATCGCGATGATGATCAGGTCGACGGTCTGCAGTTCGATCTCGGGCATCCGGCATCCCCTGTCCAGCCGAGCGCAGGGGTTCGGCGGTCGCCCGAGCGTGCGCGGTCGCCCGGATCGGCGGCGTGTGCCCCCTCGACGCCCGACCCCCGACCTCGGTCGGTCGAGCACGACGGGCCACCCGCGGCGAGTTGCCCACCGCGGTCGTGACGGCGGGACCGACCCCTGCCGCCCGCAGATCGGCGTCGGTCGGCAAGCCCCGCGTCAGGCGGGGAGCACCGCCGGTCCCGTGCGCCGGTCGGCGTGCGCCGCCTCGG
>CAYTLZ010000328.1:0-2719 GCA_964438785.1 uncultured Actinomycetota bacterium
GTCACCGGTCGGCTGCCCGCTGCGCTCGCCCTGCCGAGTGGACCGGGCGAAACGCCTACGCTGCGCCCAGCCGGATCGACGGGGAGGTCGTGTGAGGTACACGCTGCGCAGCACCTTGGCGCTGACCGTCGTGGCGAGCCTGGTCGTGGCGCTGCCCGCGGCCGCGGACCCCGTGACGCGTGAACTCGACGACACCGCACCGCCGGGCGATGCGTTCACCACCGCGCAGGACGGGCAGACGCCGACCGAGGACACGGGGCCGGTACGGACCGACGACAGCCTCTATGACCTGCAGTACTACCTCGACGTGACCCGGACCTCGACCGCGTGGCGTCGCACCCGCGGGAATCCGCAGGTCACGGTCGCGGTCATCGACACCGGGCTGGATCCGAACCACCGCGATCTCGACGGCGCGCTCAACGTCGATCCGGCATCGGGGAACTTCGGACTCGACCTGCGCACGCGCTCCGGACGGCCCTACCGCAACCGGGTGGAGGACTGGCACGGCACGGCCATCGCCGGGATCGTCGCGGCCCGTGCGGACGACGGCTACGGGATGGCGGGCGTCGCCCCGGAGGTCACGATCCTGCCGCTGAAGATCTACCGCTCCGAGACCGACTCGACGGCACCGAGCATCAGCGACGGCTACGCCTCCGCGATCGACGCCATCGCGTTCGCGAAGACGCGGGGTGCCGATGTCATCCTGCTGACGTGGACCGGCCCGGAGCCCTCGCCTGAGCTGCGCGACGCGATCCGCGACGCCGGCGTTCCGGTGGTCGCCGCCGCGGGCAACGACGGGCTCGACCTGTCCGCGTCGGTCGGCCCGCGCGCGTACCCGGCGAACGACCGCGCGCCGAACCTGATCACCGTCGCGGCGTCCGGGCTGGAGGACGAGGTGTGGGACGAACCGGCGATCGGTCGCTCCAACGTCGGTGTGCGCCACGTCGACATCGCCGCGCCGGGGGAGATCATCGTGGGGCCCTACGCCGAGCGCGGTCATCGCTACCACTCGGGCACCTCGTTCGCCGCACCGCAGGTCGCCGGTGCGTTGGCGCTCGCACTCAGTGTCGCGCCCAACGAGGGCGCGGCGTCGCTGGTGGCGGAACTGGCCCGGACCGCTCGACAGGTGCCGGCGTTCGACGGGCAGGTGACCTCCGGCGGGATCCTGGACGTCGAGGCGTTCCTGGAGGCGGTGCAACGCCCGATCTGTGACGACACGGTGCCGCCAGCACCGTTCACCGACGTGTCGCGCACCAGCGTGCATGCGACCTCGATCGACTGCATCGCCTCGTTCGAGCTGACCGCGGGCGTCGGCGACGACCGCTACGACCCGGCGGGGCAGGTCACCCGCGGCCAGATGGCGTCGATGCTCGCGCGGCTGCTGGTCGGGGCCGGGGCGATCGAGCCGCTGACCGAACCGGACGGCGACGACCCGGCCCCGGCGTCGTTCGACGACCTCGACGGCAACGTGCACGCCGCGGCGATCGAGGCCCTGGCGGCCACCGGGATCGCCTCGGGCTTCGATGACGGCACCTACCGCCCATCCGAGCCGATCGATCGGGGGCAGATGGCCGCGTTGCTGGTCCGGACCTACGGCGAACTCACGGAGCAGCCCCTGCCCGTCCCGCGCGACTGGTTCGACGACACCGCTGGCACGACCCACGATGACGCGATCGGGGTGGCACGGGAGCTCGGGATCGCGCTCGGGACCGACGATGCGCGGGTCTACCTGCCCGGAGGGTTGATCAACCGGGCCCAGTTCGCCTCCCAGCTGGCCCGTGCGCTCGCCGCGTTGGCACGTGAGGACATCGAGTTGGCCGGCTGACCGATGGGCGCGGCCCGCATGGACCGGGCTTGCGGCCTTCAGTTGCGGGCGAGACGGTCGATATGGGGGTGTCGTGGCCCGGCCGCCCACGACCCGGCGCACGGTCGTTCGGACGGTGTCCGAGGTGTGTTTCCCCCCTGTGCCCGACCGGCTAGCGTTCGCGACACCAGGCGGATCGACGCAGCGCACAAGGTCGACTCCAGGCCCCGGGAATCGGCTCCTTGCCGCCCGCCGGCCGAACATGCACGTCACCGCTCCACCCGCTCCCGTTCCTGCTCGGGGCCACGCCCTCGCCATGATGGTGCGTCGCCGTCCGAGATCGATCGCTCCACGCCCACCGTGCCGGAGACGATCCCGGCTCGATCGTCGTCGACGAAGGACACGTGGTGTTCGGTGAGGGGTTCGAGCGGCTGCTCGCCGCCGCGCGCCGTGGTGACGAGTCCGCCTGGACCCGCATCTACCTGAGCGTGCATCCCGTGCTGGTGGGATACCTCACCGGTCAGCGCAGCCCCAACGCGGAGGACGTCGCCTCGGAGACGCTGCTGCAGGTCGTGCGCGACCTGCACCGCTTCTCCGGAGACGAGCCGGCGTTTCGCAGCTGGGTGTTCACGATCGCGCACCACCGGCTGATCGACGACCGCCGTCGCACGCAGGCACGCCCCGCGGATGCGACGGAAGCCGGCGTGATCGAACGCGAGGCCCCGTCGACTACCTTCGAGGACCAGGCGGTCGCCAACCTCGGTCCGGCGGAACTCGAGCATCTGCTGACCGCGTGCACGCCCGATCAGCGCGACGTGCTGTTGCTGCGCTACGTCGCGGATCTGACGCTGCACGAGGCGGCCGAGGTGCTCGGCAAGGACTACAACGCCACCAAGGCGTTGCACCGCCGGGGGC
>CAYTLZ010000329.1:0-2707 GCA_964438785.1 uncultured Actinomycetota bacterium
CTGGGCGGTGGTGGGCGCCGTGGTCGCGGTGTGGCGGTTCCGGTGGGAGCCGTGAACCCCGCGGACCGTGCAGGCTCGACGCTGGAGATCGATGGCGTGACCCGCAGGTTCGGGGACCTCGTCGCCCTCGATCGGCTGTCCTTCCGGGTCGAACCAGGGCAGATGTTTGGGTTCGTGGGTTCCAACGGCGCGGGGAAGACCACCACGATGCGCATCGTGATGGGGCTCGACGATGCGGATGACGGTGACGTGCGGTTCACGGGCGCCACGATCGACGGTGACGTCCGTAACCGCTTCGGCTACATGCCCGAGGAACGCGGCCTCTACCCCAAGACCCCGCCGCTACGGCAGCTGATCTACCTGGGGCGGCTGCACCGCCTGGACAAGCGGACCGCACGCCAGCGGGCGGAGGCGCTCCTGGAGCGTTTCGGGTTGGCCGACCGCATGCAGGAACCGCTCGAGAACCTCTCCCTCGGCAACCAGCAGCGGGTCCAGTTGGCCGCCGCTCTGGTCCACGACCCGGAGTTGCTGATCCTCGACGAACCCTTCTCCGGGCTGGATCCGGTGGGCGTCGACGCCCTCAGCGAGGTGCTGCTCGAGCGCGCGGCCCGCGGCGTGCCCGTGGTCTTCTCCAGCCACCAACTGGAGCTCGTCGAGCGGTTGTGCGACGCCGTCGCGATCATCGATGCCGGTCGGCTCGTGGCGTCCGGGACGGTGAACGAACTGCGCGACACCGGCGGCCGACGACTGCTGCGCATCGAGGTGGAGGGTGAGGACCCCACGGGGTGGGCGGATGGGCTCCCCGGTGTGCGGGTGGACAGCAGGGACGCGACGGGGGTCAGCGTGCTGCTCGAGGAGGGCGTCGACGATCAGGCGGTGCTGGCTGCTGCGCAGGGCGCAGGGGCGGTCCGCCACTTCGCCGCCGTACGGCCGAGCCTGGCGGAGCTCTACCGGGAGGCCGTCACCAACCACCAGCAGGCTGCCGTAGCGGGAGGGAGGCCGTGACGGGCACGTGGTTGGTGACCAGCCGGGAGTTCACGGAGCGGCTCCGCAGCCGTGCCTTCGTGATCTCCAACGGGGCCATCATCGCCCTGATCCTCATCGGTGTGACCGTGCCGTTGCTGCTGGACGGCGACGAGGTCACCCGGATCGGCACCGTCGGCGAGGAGGGTGCCGAGGTCGGCAGCTTCGCGCTGGCCCAGCAGGCTGCCTTCGACCTCGAGATCGAGCTGGTCGAGCTCGCCGATCGCGCAGCCGCGGAGCAGGCCCTGGCCGAGGCTGAGGTGGACGTCGCCGTGGTCGACACCACCACCGCCCTGGCCGACGGCAACATCGGCCTGCGGTTGGAGTCGCTCCTGGCCAACGCCGCCAACACGATCGAGGTGGACCGCGCCCTCACTGACGCCGGCCTCTCACCCCAGGAACGCGCGGGGCTGTTCGATGTCGAGCGGCTGACCATCCAGCAGCTCGACGAGCGGGACGGGATCGATCTGTTCGACCCCGCCGTCCTCGTGGTGTACGCGGCGGTGTTCGTGCTCTACGGCCTGCTGGCCGTGTACGGCCAGTGGGTCGCCCAGGGGATCGTGGAGGAGAAGCAGTCGCGGGTCGTGGAGGTGCTGCTGTCGTCGCTCAAGCCGACGGAGCTGCTCACGGGCAAGGTGCTCGGTCTCGGCGCGCTCGGCCTGGCCCAGATCCTGCTGCTGGCCGGTGTCGCCGCGGGTGGGCTGCTGCTCACCGACGTCGTCGATGTGCCGGCCACGGCGTGGACCGCTCTGGGGTTGGTGATCCCGTGGTACGTGCTCGGCTTCCTGCTGTACGCGACCCTGTTCGCCGGAGCCGGGTCCGTGGTGTCCCGGGTGGAGGACCTGCAGAGCGCGGTGCTGCCCGTCATCATCGTGCTGGTCCTCGCCCTGTTCGGTGCCCAGTTCGCCCTGAACGACCCCACGGGGACCGTCGCCACGGCAGCCGGGCTCATCCCCCTGACCGCCCCGATCGTCCAACCGATCCTGTTCGCGCTCGGGGTCGCCACCTGGTGGCAGACGCTGACGGCCATCGCCCTGGCCATCGCCGCGATCGCCGTGATGCTGCCGATCGCCGCGCGGATCTACCGCGGAGGGGTGCTGCGCACGCGCGGGCGGGTGCCCTTCCGGGAGGCATGGGGCAGCTCGCGACGCTGAGCAACGCCCACCGTGACGCGACCGACCTCCCTGACGACAGCGCACCGAAAGCGGGGGGAAAGCCGCCTGCAGGAACCTGGCCGTGACAGCGAACCGCGAGCGGAGGTCGTCGACCATGACCGATCGGATCCAGCGCATCCTGGTGTACGGGGCCGGCCCCCTGGGCAGCCTGCTGGCGGCACGGCTGCACGAGGCCGGCCACGACGTCGCGATCCTCGCCCGGGGTGAGCGCCTCGCCCAGATCAAGGACCGTGGCATCGTGCTCGAGGACGAGGAGACCGGCCGACAGGAGGTCGCCCACGTCCCCGTGGTGGAGGCCCTCGACCCTGAGGACCGCTACGACCTGGTCATGGTCGTGATGCGCCACAACCACGTCGATGCGATCCTGCCGACCCTGGCAGCCAACCGTCACGTCCCGACGGTGCTGTTCATGATGAACAACACCCACGGCGCCGGCCCGTTGGTCGATGCCCTCGGCGCGGAGCGCGTGCTGCTCGGCTTCCCCCTGCCCGGCGGCCACCGCGACGGCG
>CAYTLZ010000330.1:0-2692 GCA_964438785.1 uncultured Actinomycetota bacterium
GTGTGTGTCGGGTGTTTCGCGCCATTTGTGGTCGTGTTGGGTGGCGGGGTCGGGTGGGGTGGGAGCGTGGTGTGGCGCCGCGGGTGGCGGTGTCCGGCGCGACGTGGTGCGGCCCCGCCGTGTGGCGGGGGCCGACGTCGCGTCCCGTCACGCCCGCAAACGACCAGATCAGCGCCCATCAACGACCCGACCAGCCCAGCCCCATCGATGACACCAACCAACGCCCGCCCGGCATCCCGACCCCGACCAGATGAAACATCGGGGCTAGGGCGCCGCACGAGCCCAGCTCCGGCGGAAGACCGGCTTCTGAGAGCCGACTCCGAGGAACCGGAGTCCGAGTCCACGTCCGGTTCGTCGACCACGGTGTCGCCGTCCTCCGCCCGGCCGTCGGTTCGGCTCCCGTCGACAGAGCCGTCGTCGCCCGGCGCATCGTCCGCGCCCGGACCATCGTCGACCGGACCGTCATCGGTCGGGCCGTCGTCGCCCGGCGTCTCGGTGTCGTCGTCCGGCGTCGTGTCACCGTTCGTGGACGTGCCGTCGTCGGGCGTGCCGTCGTCGGACGTGCCGTCGTCGGGCGTGTCGTCGGGATCGGGCTCGACCTCGATCCCCTCGTCACCGGGCTCGGCGATCAATGCGACCTCGGCCGTGCACATGCCGTCCCCCTCGGTCACCCCCTCGGTGCTACATTCATAACCCTATAGCAAAGCGTAGGGGCATCGATGATCGCTGGTAGCCGGGGTGAGCAGTACCGCCTGTTGCTCCGTGCCGCAGCGACACCCTCCGCCCTCCTCGTGCTCACGGTGCTCCTGCTGCTCAGCGGCCGCACCGTCCTCGGGGCACTGACGGCAACAGCCGCGGTAGGCGTATCTGTCGCGGCTGCGGTCGCTGGGCGGCGGCGTGGCGCGCGGGCAGTGCGCACCGGCGACCAGCCTCACGCCACCGCTGCCGCTGCACCGGATCCCGCGAACGGCGCAATCGACCCACCGCCGGGCAGGCGCAGGGATATCCGGGACCAACCAACCGCGGACCAGGCCGCGCACCAGCAGACCGATCAGCCGCGGTCCGCACGCATCGCGGCCTCGGCTCGGGGCGGACCACCCGACACCGCCCCCGCAGCAGCCCAACCCGGCACCGCGACCACGGACGGTCAAGCGTCGCAGGTCACGACCCCGAGCGCCCGGGCCGGCGTCTCCCAGGTGGCCCGTCGGACGCTACGCGGTTCGGTCACCGATGTGCTGGAACGCTGCCTGCTGCAGCCCCCGACCCCCGTGCGCCACCTCGATGTCGACGCGTTGCTCACCGCCGACCACACCCGGCCTGCGGCCACCGGCCTGCTGCCCTACGCGCCGCGCAGCATGGACATCACGCTGGCAGGGGCCCTGCGCGAACAGTTGGCCGCCGAGCGTGGCGGCTTCCTGGCCGTGCGGGCGCCCCACGGCGCGGGCCTCACCCGCACGCTCGCCGAGGTGCTCCGCAGCCTCGACAGCGCGCAGCCGGTGCTGTGGGTGGACCGCCCTGGCCGCCGGGCGGACACACCCGCACCCCTCATCACCCTTGCCGACGCCGGGATGCGCGCGTTGCGAGCCCTTCCGGCACCCCCCGTCATCGTGATCGACCCCGGACACGAGCACCTCAGCCGGGGGCTGACGCTGCCGCTGCTGCAAGGGCTGTCGAGCAGCCGTCCAGGGACGGTGGTCGTGGTCACCCTGGCCGAGGAACACCTCGCCATCCCCGCCCTGGTCACCGACCCGACGCAGGCCTGGCTCACGCGACAGATCGCCTGCCATCTACCCCTGGTACTCGACCCGGCGGAGCGCGCGGCGCTGCCTGCGGAGGTGTCACGCCACCTCGACGGTGGCGACCCGCAGCTGGCGCTCGGACCGCAGCTGATGGGGACCGAGCGGGCGCGGGCTCGCATCCGCGCGCTGCAGACCGACCGTCCGGCCCACGCCCGCCACCTCGCCATCATCGCCCTGTGGCAGCTGGCCGGCGCAGGGGCCTACGTGTCCGTCGACATCGTGGAGGAGCTGGCCCTGGCGCTCGGGGCCGCGCAGACGGACCCGCCCCCGGCCACCGTCACCGCGCAGCTGCTGGACGGCGAGGTACCCCTGCGCCGGAGCGGGGTCGACCACACCCGCCTGAGCCTGGCCAGCGACCTGCTGCTCACCGCCGCTGCCCCGCTGGGATCGTGGCCGGTGTCGGCGTTCCTCGCCGTCGCCGAGGCAGCGGGCGATCCCCTACGCCCGCACCTCGCCCGCGTGCTGGCGGCAGCCGACCGAGACGACACCGCCCACGCGGTCCTCGAGGGGGCCTCGCGCACCGCGTCCAGCGCGCTTCGGGCCCGCACCGCGCTGTTGACCGGCGTCCTGGAGGAGCGCCGGCGGGACGTGTCGGCGGCCGAGGCGTCCTACCGCGCCGGGATCGCGTGCGGTGACACCCCCGCCCGTCCGGCGCTCCAACTCCACCTCGCTGGCCTGCTCGAGGCTGGGGGCGCACTCGACCAGGCGGCCCTGCTCTATGCCGAGGTCGTCGCGTCCGCGGACCAGATCCACGCACCGCAGGCCGCGCTCAACCTCGGCTGGCTCCGCGAGCAGCAGCAGGAGACGAAGCCGGCGATGGCCGCCTACCGACGTGCTATCGCCGCCGGCGAGCCCGAGACCGCACCAGCCGCTGCGTACAACCTGGCGGAACT
>CAYTLZ010000331.1:0-2627 GCA_964438785.1 uncultured Actinomycetota bacterium
GGCGAGACGCCGTACCTGAAGCTGCTCAGCCAGCTGTTCGGCGCCCGGTCCGTGATCGCCAACGCCACCGGCTGCTCGTCGATCTACGGCGGCAACCTGCCCACGACCCCGTGGGGGACCGACGCCGCCGGTCGGGGACCGGCCTGGGCCAACTCGCTGTTCGAGGACAACGCGGAGTTCGGGCTCGGCATCCGGCTCGCGATCGACGAGAGCCGCGCGATCGCGCTGCACCTGCTGGTCAAGCTGGCCGGCGTCATCGGCGACGATCTGGTGGGCGAGCTGATCGGTGCGGAACAGCACGATGAGGTCGGACTCGCCGCCCAGCGGGCCCGGGTCGAGACGCTGCGCGAACGGCTACGCGGGATCGACGGTGCGGATGCGTCCGATGCCCGCCACCTCGATTCGGTCGCGAGCACGCTGGTGCGCCGGGACGTCTGGATCGTCGGCGGGGACGGCTGGGCCTACGACATCGGGTTCGGCGGCGTCGACCACGTGCTGGCTTCCGGGGCGGACGTCAACCTGCTCGTGCTCGACACCGAGGTGTACTCCAACACGGGCGGGCAGGCGTCCAAGGCCACCCCACGGGCGGCCGTCGCCAAGTTCGCGACCGCCGGCAAGGGCACCCCGAAGAAGGACCTCGGGGCGCTGGCGATGCAGTACGGCCACGTGTACGTGGCGCGCATCGCGATCGGTGCCAACGAGCAGCAGACGCTGAAGGCCTTCCGCGAGGCGGAGGCGTGGCCCGGCCCATCGCTCATCCTGGCCTACTCCACCTGCATCGCCCACGGGGTGGACATGCGCGACTCGATGAAGCGTATGGACCTGGCGGTGAAGACCGGGTACTGGCCACTGCTCCGGTTCCACCCGGGTGAGGCCACCGACGCGCAGCCGCTGCACCTCGACTCCAAGGCCCCGAGTCAGCCGGTCGCCGACTTCCTGCGCACCGAGGGACGGTTCGCCATGCTCGAACGCAGCGACGCCGACCGGGCAGCCCAACTCCGCGAACTGGCGCAGGCCGACGTCGACGAACGCTGGCGCTACTACGAGCAGCTCGCCGGACTGACCCGCACGGCACCAGCCCCGCCGGCGGACGGTGCCGCCGACGACGGAGCCACCGATGATGCCGGGATGGCGACCGACACCGGAACGCAGGAGGACGGACGATGAGCAGCGTCGAGGCAGGGTGGATCGACCACGAGGACGACGGACCGGCCGGCATGGGCCACGTCGTCCCGAGTGGACCGGTGCTCGAGGGGCCGGCGCAGCTGCATGCCGGCTATCTGGGTCTGACGCTGCCCACGCCGATCGTGGCCTCGTCCAGCCCGTTCACCGGTGACCTCGCGTCCCTGCGTGCGCTGCAGGCGGCGGGTGTCGGGGCGGTGGTGCTGCCGAGCCTGTTCGAGGAGCAGTTGACCCACGAGGCCGACCAGGTGGCGCGCATGACCAACACGGGCAGCGATGCGAACCCGGAGGCGCCGGCCGGCTACCACTCGCCGTTGGACGACTACAACGACGGGGCCGCCCGGTACGTCAAGCTCGTCCGCGATGCGAAGCAGGCACTGGACATCCCGGTCATCGCCAGCCTCAACGGGCACACGCCCGGCGGGTGGACGCGGTACGCGGCGTTGCTCGCCGACGCCGGTGCCGACGCCATCGAACTCAACCCCTACCGGGTCGCGGCCGACCCGGCGATCAGTGGCCGTGAGATCGAGACGGATCTGCTGCGGGTCGTCGAGCGGGTGGCTGCGGCGGCCGATCTGCCGATCGCGGTCAAGCTGTCGCCGTATGTCTCCGCCCTGGCCAACCTGGCCCCGCAGCTCGTCGACGCCGGGGCGACCGGGCTGGTGCTGTTCAACCGCTTCTACCAACCCGACATCGATCCGGAGACACTGTCCGCAGGTCCGCATCTGGTGCTGTCCGACTCGGACGAGCTGCGCCTGCCGCTGCGCTGGTGCGCGCTGCTGCACGGTCGGGTGGATGCGTCACTCGCGGCGACCACCGGGGTGCACACCGCCCGTGACGTGGTCAAGGTGCTGCTCGCCGGCGCGGACGTGGCCATGACCACCTCGGCGCTGCTGCGCCACGGTCCGGACCATGCCCGGGTGCTCGTCGACGGGGTCACGGAGTGGATGACGCTGCACGGCTACGGCACGGTCGCGCAGATGGTCGGTGCCGTGTCCCAGCGCAACGTGGCGGACCCGGCGGCCTACGAGCGGGCCAACTACCTGCAGACCCTGACCAGCTACGCGAGCACGTTCCTGCGGTGACGACGCGTTGCCCGACCATGGTCGGCGCACGTCGCCTCAGAGCTCGCCGGCGCTCAGCAGCCGGCGGACCTCGTCCGCCCGCTCCCGGAGCTCCTCGAGGTCCTTGAGCCGGTCGAGCGTGTGGTACTGCCGGCCCATGCGGTGGTTGCCCGCGAACGTCTCCCGGTGGCGGTCGAGGAAGTCCCAGTACAGCGTGGTGAACGGGCACGCGTCGTCACCGACCCGTTTGGTGCGGTCGTAGCGGCAGTCGCCGCAGTGGTCGCTCATCCGGTCGATGTAGGCCCCACCGGAGACGTAGGGCTTGGTCGACATCATCCCGCCGTCGGCGAACGTGCCCATACCGATGACGTTGGGGACCAT
>CAYTLZ010000332.1:0-2621 GCA_964438785.1 uncultured Actinomycetota bacterium
CCGGATTATGCCGAGGGTGCCGGTGAACGTGCAGGTCAGGGCCGTTTCGGTTGCCGGATGCTCGGCATAATCCGGAGGGGGTGAGCGGCGAGCAGTCTTCTCGTCTGGGTGGGGCAGGTCGCCTCGTCCGGAAGAGGAGATGGCATGGACAGGTCACAGTGGTCGAAGATGGTCTCGGGACCGCTCGCCGAGTTCGAGGTCGCGTTTCGTGCGGAGCTGGAGCGCACGGGTTACACGCCGTCGTCGGTGGGTGCCGCGATCAGCGTGATGGGACAGTTGAGCGGCTGGATGCAACGCAACGGCGTCGGCGCGGAGATGTTGAGTCCTGCGGTGCTCCAGGCCCTTCCGCTCGGGCTGCGTGGCACGAGGCCGGTGGTGCGGTTCCTGCGCGACTGCGGAGCGATCCCCGACGCATCGTGTGTGGACGGCGCGGGGCCGGTCGGGCTGCTGGTCGCAGAGTTCCGCGAGTGGCTTGCCGGAGAACGGGGGCTGGCCGCCGAGACGGTCCGCTGCTACGGCAACCACGCACACACGTTCTTGGCCTGGCTGGGAGAACCGCTGGAGCAGGTGCTGGCGGGCCTTGAGGCGGGCACGGTCACCACCTTCATGGTCGAGCACTGCGAACAGGTCTCGTGCGCGAACGCCAAGGCGTCGGTGACGGCCCTGCGGGCGCTGTTGCGGTTCCTCCACCTCACGGGTCATGTCCCGACCGGGCTGGCCGGGGCGGTGCCGGCGGTGGCGGGCTGGCGACAGGCGACGCTTCCTCGCGGGCTCGAGGCCGGACAGGCCGAACGGCTGCTGGCCGGCTGTGACCGTTCCACTGACGTGGGGCGACGTGACTTCGCCGTGCTGATGCTGCTCGCACAGCTGGGGTTGCGGGGTGCGGAGGTCGCCGCGCTGAAGCTCGTCGACATCGACTGGCATGCGGGCGAGATCGTCGTCCACGGCAAGGCTGCCCGCCTGGACCGGCTGCCGCTGCCGGTCGCAGCCGGTGAAGCGCTGGCCGGATATCTGACTGAGGGTCGACCCCGCTGTGAGGACGGTGCGGTGTTCATCACCGCGAGAGCACCGCATCGGCCCATCACCGGTGGATGTGTCCGCGCGATCATGGCCCGCGCCTGTGAGCGTGCGGGGCTGCCACGGCTGGGAGCGCACCGGTTACGGCATGCGCTGGCGAGTGATCTGTTGCGTTCTGGAAGCTCGCTGGCCGAGGTCGGTCAGGTCCTTCGGCATCGCAGCGCACTGGCGACCTCGGTGTACGCCAAGGTCGATGAGCGTTCGCTGGCAGCGCTGGTGCGCACCTGGCCCGGGGGTGTGCGATGAGCTGGCTGCGGACCGCCGCGGAGGACTACCTGGCGATGCGCCGCACGTTGGGGTTCAAGCTGACCTCGCAGGGTCGGTTGCTGCTGGAGTTCATCGACTACTGCGAACAGCACCAGCTTGAGCATGTGCGGACCGATGCTGCGATCGACTGGGCGACCAACCCACCCAAGGGCGGCCAGGATCGCGTCTACCACGCCCGACGGCTGATGGTGGTGCGTAGCTTCGCCCGGCATCTGGCGGCCATCGATCCTGCGACCGAGATCCCGCCGACCGATGTGCTGCCCCACCACTACCGGCGCGTCACCCCGCACGTGTTCACCACCGAACAGATCGAGCAGCTGATCGTGGCGGCCGGACACCTGCAGCCGGCGATGCGGGCGGCGACCTGGCACACGCTGCTCGGCCTGCTCGCGGTCACCGGGATGCGGATCAGCGAGGCGTGCAATCTCAACGTCGACGACATCGACGTCGACGCCGGTGTCGTGCGGATCATCAACTCGAAGTTCAACAAGTCCCGGCAGGTGTGGCTGCATCACACGACGCTTGACGCGCTCGCCGACTACCGCCGGCAGCGGCAGATGCTGTGCCCGTCGGCGACCACCCCCGCGGTGCTGATCAACAGCTACGGCGGCCGGCTGCAGTCAGGCAACGCGACCCACACCTTCGCGGAACTCGTCGACACAGCCGGCATCGTCACCCGGCCCGGGCAGCGCCGCCCTCGGCTACATGACATCCGCCACTCGGTGGCCGTGTGGACCCTGATGGACTTCTACCGCGACGGTGATGATGTCCAGGCACGACTACCGCTGCTGTCCACCTGGCTCGGACACACCGATCCGAAGTCGACCTACTGGTATCTCCAGGCCGTCCCCGAACTCCTCACCCTTGCCGCCAGGCGGCTCGAGGCCGACCACGGGCAGGTGCCATCATGAGGCTCGCACCCATCCTGCAGTCGTTCTTCACCGACCGGCTCGTCATCCAACGCCAGGCCTCTCCGGCCACCATCGCCGCCTACCGCGACACCTTCCGGCTACTACTGCACTGGCTTGCAGCAACCACCGGCACCCAACCCGCCGCGGTGGACCTCGGCCAGCTCGACGCGGCCACCATCTCCGCATTCCTGACCTACCTGCAAGAAGAACGCGGCAACTCGACCAGCACCCGCAACGCTCGGCTGACTGCGATCCGGTCGCTGTTCCACCATGCCGCACTCCACGCACCGGAACACGCCGAGTCGATCGCACGGGTGCTCGCGATCCCACCCAAACGCTGTGACCGGACCCTGGTGTCCTTCCTGA
>CAYTLZ010000333.1:0-2595 GCA_964438785.1 uncultured Actinomycetota bacterium
TCCGGCCGGTCCGGCCGTTGCCGTCGTCGAACGGGTGGATGGTCTCGAACTGCGCGTGGACCAGCGCGGCCTGGACGAGCGGCGGCAGGGACTCGTCCGCCATCGCGTCACACAGGTCGGCGAGCAGCGGTTCGACCTGCTCGGGGGGCGGGGGTACGAAGTCTGCACCGCACGGGTTGTGGTCGTTGCCGCCGATCCAGTTCTGCACGGTCCGGATCCGTCCGGCGACGCGGGCGTTGGGTGCTGCGGTCATCAGCTGCCGGTGGATCGCCACGATCTGGTCGGGGCCGAACCGCTCGGCGCTGGTGGCTTCATCGATCGCGAGCTCCATCGCGTCGATGTTGGCCAGCACCTCGGCGGTGGTCGGGTTGAGCTTCCCACCGGTGTCCGCCCGTGCTTCCCCGCGCGCGAGGTCACGCGCGTCGACCTGCAGGCCCTCGACCTTCGACGATGCGATCGACTCGGTCCGCAGCAGGAGTCGGGCGAGCGGCGACAGGACGGCGGCCGAACCCGTCCCTAGACGTTGCAGGCGACGTTCGGCGTCGGAGACGACACCGATGGCCGATGCCGTCAGCGTTGGTTCGAAACCCACCAGGCGGTCGGGCAGGAACGTGTCGTAGTTGCACGCCCGACGGAACCGCGCGGGCGCGTAGACGGTCGGGTCGTACTGCCACGTCCGTCGTTCGAAGCGTCCGCGCATCCTGAACCACCCGACTCCGTTGGTTCACTTTAACGCATAAACTGAACTAAAGGTGTCGATGTGGTTCAGCTTCCCAACATGGCTCCGGGCGTCGTCGGCGACATGCCACACGGTTCACCGAGCCGGCTGGATCAGATGATGCATCGGTGTGTCTCCGATCGCCTCCCAGCCTGCAACGACGGTGGCAACAGGATGAGCTGCAACAACTCCAGGTCGGAGGTGAACCTGAACGCGGTCGAGTGCGTTCCACTAGAGCCAGCACGGATCAAGGCCAGGCCAGGAGTCGGGATGCGGACATGACGGGACAGGCACGGCGGGTGGACGAGCAGCTCGCGGCCTTCTGCGAGGCCGAGCATGCGCAGCTCACCGGCCTACTGACCCTCGTGACCGGTGACCGGCACGTCGGGGAGGAGCTCGCCCAGGAGGCGCTGGAACGTGCCTGCGCGAACTGGCCTCGGGTCCGTGTCATGGACAACCGTCGCGCCTGGCTACGACGGGTCGCGATCAACCTCGCCGCCTCCCGCTACCGCCGGCGACGCGCGGAGTGGCGTGCCAACCGACGGCACGGCGAGCCGACAGCACGGATCGAGGAGCCCGCCGTCTCCCTGGCGGTCCGGGAGGCCGTCACTTCGCTGCCTCCGCGACAGCGCACGGTCATCGCGCTGCGCTTCTTCGTCGGCCTCGACGTCGCACAGACCGCCACCGAGATGGGTTGCGCTCAAGGCACCGTCAAGTCACTTACCAGCAAGGCGATGACCCGACTCCGCGACCAGTTGCTCGACCCCGAGGAGATCCGCTCATGACCTACCGGCTGGACGAGACGACCCTGCCCCAACTCCTCGACGAGCTAGCCGGCCCCGCGCCAGGACCCCTCGATCATGGACGGTTGCAGGAGCGCGGGCGGCGCCGGCGGCGAACCCGCCAGCTCGCCGCCGGCGGAGCCAGCCTCAGCGTGCTCGCCGCCGTCGCGCTCACGCTCCCGACCGTCCTGCCTACGAACGACGCGCCGCTTCTCGGCATCGGACCCGACGCGCAGGAGGTCACCGAGGAGGATGACGCGGCGGTCATCGAGATCGCCGGCGATGGGTGCCCCGAACCGATCGCCGCGGCGTGGACCTGCCTGGAACCGGACGCCCGCCCTGCCGCACCTGAACCGGATCTGGAAGCCCTGGACAGCGGCCCGTTCGACCTGGCGTCGATCCGTGGCGAGGTGGCCGTGCTGACCTTCTGGGCGGACTGGTGCGGCCCCTGTGAAGCGCAACAGGCAGACATCGGGCGGGCGAGCGACGGTGCATCCACTACCACGTTCGTCGCGGTCGCATTCGAGACGCAAACCGACGACGCGGCCCGCTACGCGCAGACGCACAGCATCGACACCCCCGTCCTCCTCGATCTGGACGGCCGCTACCTCCGCGACCTGAACGACACGCTCAACAACGAGCTTGCCGACGCGGGTCAGACCGCGATCCCCGCGACCTACATCCTCGACCGGGCGGGCCGCATCGCGGCCTGGAGCATCGGCCAGACCAACGAGTCCGCGCTCCTGAGCGCGATCGAACACGTCAGCGGGTGAGGTCCTGGGACTCTCGACCGTCATGAGCATCGATGCGCGGCTTGCAGAGCTCGGCTCACCGCAACGTGCGCTCCCCGGTCCTGGAACGAGCGCTGCAACGATCCTGACACGAGGGCTGACACGACCTCTGACACGACCAGCGTGACCGGCCGGCTCGTGACAGAACCCGGCCAGCGTGCACCTGGCGTGAGGCGCGCGTGCGCCAGGAGCATCGCTGTCACAATCGCGACCTTCGTGGGGGACTTCTTCTGTGACCGCCGATCGACAGCGGCGCTCAGGAGGTTCCGATGAACACCGACCCGACCCCGCTGAACGACCCCCG
>CAYTLZ010000334.1:0-2587 GCA_964438785.1 uncultured Actinomycetota bacterium
GGCCTGACCACGATCGACCCGCAGCTGTTGGACATCGGCGGGCGGCCGTGCCTGCTCGTCGACCGCTACGACCGCCACGTGGACGGGGCAGAGGTCCACCGCATCCACCAGGAAGATCTCCTGCAGGCCGTCGGTCGGGACCCCCTGGCCCGTCACGGCCGCGTCAAGTACCAGGACCATGGCGGTCCGGGCTACCGGGACGCCGCCACGTTGCTGCTCGAGCGGGCCATCGACCCGGACGCACAACTCGACACGCTGGTCGGCGCGATGGTGTTCACCGTGCTGATCGGCAACGCCGACGCACACGCCAAGAACCTCTCGCTGCTCCTCGACCCACCGGGCACCGTCCGCCTCGCGCCGCTCTACGACACCGTGCCAACCATGCTGTTCCCCAAGCTCAAGGTGCGCTGCGCGATGTGGGTCGGCGGTGTCCATCGCAGCCTCGATGACGTCACCCGGACCGATCTCCTCCGCGAGATCGCGGGTCGCCACGCCTGGAAGATCCCCACCGACGACGCGCCGGCCAGCGTCGATCGCTGGATCCACCGCATCGCCGCCCACGCCGACGACGCTCCCACCGGCCAGTACGTCGCGCGCCGGGCCGAGCAACTGCTGGACGCCGCATGATGACGGCGTGTCGCCAGGTCACCAACGTCAACCACAACGTCAGGCACGTCAACCGCGTTAACCGCGTTAACCGCGTTAACCGCGACAGGTGGCCTGGTAGCTCGCCCAAGTCGTTGGCTGCACCCGGGAGCGGATCAGCGTCAGCCACTCGTCGAGGTAGGCATCCAGGGTCATCGCGGCGACATCCATACGCCTGAGCCTGCCGGGCGCGGCGTGCGGACTGCCGATGGGCGATCACGACCCTGTGGATGGCGGGACGATCGTGGCTGTTGGGGTGGGGACCGACGTTCACGTCAGCATGCGCTCCAGCGGTCCTGGTGTTCGGTCTCGCGGTCAGTCTTCGTGGAGGCGTGCAGTGGCTCCGGCGTCGGCGCTGAGGTCTCGACGGAAGTCGAGGCGGCTCTGGCCTTCCCTCAGGTGTCGTCACCGGGTCGGGCTTGAAGGAAAGCGCGGCTCGGGAGGTTGCTGGGCCTCTCCACGGTTGGAGCGTCGAGCTGTTCGTCAGCGGTCAGGTCCGTTGAGGTCCCGTCCGCGATGCGTTGTGCTGTTGCCACAGCCACCTCGCGCGCCGGGCCGGCAGGCAGCATCTTGCATCGCTCGAGTACCTCGTCCGCATCAACGAGCCCTTCGGCGACAACGACCTTGGTGAACGCGCGGTCCTTGCTCCGGTTCGCGGCGAGCTTCGACGCGCAGAGGTCGGCAAGCTCCGGTGCGTACAGCGTCGCAGGAGCCTCCGGAAGGCTGACCCGCTGGACGTTCAGGCTCCGCAGCCTCCCTTCCCAGCCGGCAGGCAGAACGGCCTCATCGAGGGTCATGCCGTCGGGGTAGTACCGCGCGGCAAACGTGGAGCACCTCGTCACGTTGCATACGCGGCCTCGAGCAATCGCTGCCGTTCGGCGGCCTCGACCAGACCCAGCATCGTGAACGGCGAGTCCGCCTTCAACGCCAGGGTGTCGGGATGGGGGGAGGTGAGCACGCCAATGACCGCGGCAGGGCCTGCAGCCATCAGCGCCCGCCACTGGCCCTCGTAGTCGGAGCGCCAGACACCGCCGTCCATCACTTCGCGGGCACGGTCGAGCAGCGTCGGCTCGGCGACGATCTTCTCGGCGATGGCAGCGGCCAGCAGGTCCCGAAAGCGGTCCGCCCTTGGCCGACGTGCAACGACCTGAACGTCCAAGCCGGCGGCTGCGAGGAGCCTGAGCAGTGTCGAGGTCCGTGGATCCTTCGCCCCTGTCTCGTAGGCGGCCACCGTCGGACCGGAGGTGTCAGCCAGCGCTGCGAGAGCACGCTGGGACAGGTTCCCGGCATGCCGAGCCGAGCGAAGCAGGGTTGACGCGGACATGCCGACCTCCAGGCGCTTAAGTCGCTATCTGAATGGATAGCATACATGCACGGTATCAGTCGTCGACGAAACCTGGCGGTGCCGCATCCATCAGCATCTGGTGCACTCGAACTCGCCTCCACGTCGGATCCGCTCCCAATGCGGCCCGTATCCGTTCAGTGCTCGCCCGATGGCAGTGGCGGCGTCGCGATCTTGGGCGGGTAGCACGTGGGCGTAGATGTCCAGGGTCGTGGTGATGCTGGCGTGGCCGAGTCGTTCGGAGACGACCTTGATGGGCACCCCCTGGTCGAGCAGCAGCGTGGCGTGACTGTGGCGCAGGTCGTGGAGCCGGATCCGTGGAAGCTCGAGTTCGGGCCACTGGGAGCGCCACCGTTCGCTGATGGTGCCGGGGCGCCATGGCATCCCGTCTGCTGCGGTGAACACCAGCGGCCAGTCGGCGCGTGCCGTTCGGGGTCGACGCGCGATCGACTCGGCGGTGTCGTCGTCGATGCTGATCACCCGTCCCCGGCCGCTCTTGGTCGGTGTGAGTTGCATGCGTCCGTCGGCCTGGACCAGGTTCGTGCGTACCCGCACCTGCCTCGTGTCGAGGTCGACGTCCTGCCAGCGCAGTCCGAGCAG
>CAYTLZ010000335.1:0-2546 GCA_964438785.1 uncultured Actinomycetota bacterium
TGCAGGGAGTGCACCGCGTGGAGAGGTATCCGACGCGGCGACTCGTAGGACCGGGTGGACGCGTGGATGTCGCAACCGAGGGAGGTAGGGTGAACGTGCGCTCCGCGGTGCGCGAAAGCGGGTCCGATGTCGCCCAGCGGCCCTCGCCATCAGAGGGCGGGCCGACAGCGGCGGCTCCGACCCGGCATCGGTGGTCGTGGCTCCAACGGTCGGGGCCCTTCGAGCTGCTGAGTACGGCCGTGGCCGTCGGCTTCGCCCTGCTCGCCCTCTACACGCTGTTCCGAGCCATCAGCCGACTCTTTTGGGATGGCGGGTTGGACCTGACGCCGGTGCGGGAGGTTCTGGCTCTCGACGGCCTGGGCACGATACTTGCTCACACCTTCCTCGCGGTCGGTGCGAGCGCAATCTGTGCTCTGATGCTGGGCTCGTTTCTCGCCTGGCTGAACGAGCGCACCGACGCCCGCATGGGAGCGTTCAGTGGCGCGCTGCCTCTGGTTCCGCTCTTGCTCCCGTCGATCGCGATGGGTATCGGCTGGATCCTGCTGCTGTCGTCGCGGTCGGGCTACCTCAACTGGGCCATCCGAGAGGCGGCCGGGCTCGTCGGTATCGGTATCGAGGAGGGGCCCTTCGAGATCCACTCCTGGTACGGCCTGATCATGGTCTACACCATCCAGATGGTGCCATTGGCCTTCCTGTCGATCTCCGCCGGGTTGCGCAACCTGGATTCCTCGCTGGAGGAGCAGGCCCGCGTCTGTGGAGCATCCCCACGCAAAGTCTTCACGACCGTGACGCTGCGCGCCGTACTGCCCAGTGTCGGGGCCGCGGTGTTCCTGGTCATCTGGGTCGGCTTCGCGACCTTCTCGATCCCGGTGATCATCGCTGAACCCGCTGGTATCCAGATCCTGTCGGTGCAGATCGCCCGGCTGGTGAACTTCACCTTCCCGCCCCGACTGGACCTCGCGGTCGGGCTCGGCGGCATCATGATCCCCGTGCTCGGGGTGATCTGGTACCTGCAGCGGCGGATGTCGGGTCGCGGACGCCATAGCGCGATGGGTGGCAAGAATGCCAAGGCCAAAAAGCTCGAACTCGGCGCCTGGCGTCCTGTGGTTCGGGCGCTCTTCGTCGGGTACGGCATCGTCACTGTCGTGTTGCCGATCGGTGCGCTGCTGCTGGTGACACTGAGGGGTTTCTGGAGTACCTCGATCGACTGGGGGGAGCTGAGCCTCGATGGCTTCCGGTCGATGTTCGCGGACGGGGCCACGGTGGGCGCGATGCGCAATAGCGTGGTCCTGGCCTCCTCGGTCGCGTTCAGCGCCGTTATCGTGGCGGCGGTGGTCGCGCTCTGGGCTGCCCGCAACCGCAGCCAGCTGGCCGGCGCGGTGGATGTCGGTATCAAGTTCCCAGCGGCGTTCTCCGGGTTGATCCTGGCGTTGGGGGCCCTGCTGGCGTTCGGTGGTGAGCCGTTCAACCTCGGTTCGACGATCTGGATCTTGTTCCTGGCCTACCTGGTCATCGTGATGCCCCTGGCGACCGTGGTCATCGATGCGTCGGTGAGCCAGATCGGCCACGAGCTCACCGAAGCATCCGCGGTCGCCGGTGCCCGGAGCGGACGCACGTTCACCCGCATCCACCTCCCGCTGCTGGTCCCGGGGCTGCTGGCGGCATGGGCCCTGCTCTTCGTCCGGGTCGTCGGCGACGTCGAAGCGGCTTCGATCCTGGCCGGAACCCGCAACAACGTCGTCGGGTTCCGCATCCTCGAGGTCTACACCTACGGCTCGTACGGCGCGATGGCTGGGCTCGGCATCTTCATCACGGGGGTCACCATCCTCGTCCTCGCGGTCATCCTCCTTCTGATGAAGCTCCTCACGAAGCGATCGAACGTGCCGAGCGCGCGCCTGACCGACCAGGGGGTGGCAGGTGGTTAGCCCCGGACATGAGCCGGCAGCAGACAGCAGGCAGGAAGGCGGTCGATACATGAGTTCTGCCCACGCCGTGGCCTCCGTTCCGGGGGCTGAGGATCCGCTCGGCGGACCGCCTGCACGCGTTGCGGCGCTGGAGGTCACGAACCTGCAGAAGCGCTTCCACCGTGCGGGTGGGACCGTGGTCAAGGCGGTCGACGAGCTCTCGCTACGGGTCGATCCGGGCGAGTTCGTCGTGCTCCTCGGCCCCAGCGGTTGCGGCAAGACCACCCTCCTGCGCTCGGTAGCGGGTCTCGAGCACCCGGACGCCGGCAAGGTGAGCATCGGTGGTCAGACCGTCTTCGACAGCGAGCGCGGGATCAACGCCGGGCCGGAGCATCGCAACTTCAGCATGGTCTTCCAGTCCTACGCGCTGTGGCCACACATGAGCGTCTTCAACAACGTGGCCTACCCGCTGCGCAACGGCCGGCCCCGGCCCTCGCGATCGGAGATCCGCGAGCAGGTGAACACGGCCCTGCAGCAGGTCGGCATCCCGGAGCTCGCAGACCAGTACCCCAACCAGATCAGCGGTGGCCAGCAGCAGCGCGTCGCGCTCGCGCGCGCCGTCGTCAAGGGTGACGACCTCGT
>CAYTLZ010000336.1:0-2509 GCA_964438785.1 uncultured Actinomycetota bacterium
CGCACCACCTCGCCGCGGGCCGGTGCGGGCGCCTCGGCCCAGGCCGGCCACGCGGCGGCGGCCCGGTCGATCGCTGCCTCGACGTCGTTGCGCACGTGGGTGGGAACGGCGAGCAGCTCCTGGCCGGTCAGCGGGGTCGGGTTGGTGCGGACCCCGTCGGCCAGATCCACGCCGATGCGGCCCACTGCGTCGGTGGCGGCTCGTTGCAGGTCGTCCATGGCAGGGCTCCCGGGGCGGTCGGTTCGGCGAGGGGCTGATAGCCGCACCGTAGGCAGGCAGCGGCCCACACGGAGTTGTTCGCATGCGTGAGGTCGGCGATCAGGTCGTCCCACACCTCGTCGTGCCAGGCGACGGGGGTGTCGGTCAACGCGATCAGGGTCTCGAACGCCGCACCCTGGACCGCCCTGTCCGGCGAGCGGACGTCTCGGCGTCAACGACGTCGAGGTGGCATCATCCGACCCGCTGCCTGATCGTGGGCGGCGACTGAACGGGGGAACTGATGGGTTCGCGCGCGCTTGCGAGGCGACGGGCGTCGGGATCGAGGCGTCCGGGTGGTCTGGTCGCGATCGGGTTGCTCCTGGCGCTGGCCGGCTGTTCGGGCGATGGCACGGCGGCATCGGAGGAAGCGGGCGACGCGGCCGACGATCCCGACGGCGCGGAGACCTCCGAGGTCCCCCAGGATCCGGAGGTGACCGTCGCCGTCGACGGCCTGGAACTGCGGGGCACGCTCCGCCTGCCCGACGGTGTCGGACCGCACACCGGCATCGTGATCGCCCACGGCTCCGGCCCCTCGAGCCGGCGGGGCGAGTCGCCCGGCCAGCTCGGTCTGACGCTGCCGACACCGGTGGCCGTGTACGAGGAGCTCGCGGCGGGCTTCGAGGCGGACGGCTACGCGGTGCTGACCTTCGACAAGCGCACCTGTGGGCCGTTCAATGGCTGTGCCGACAACGACTACCCGACCCCGGCCGACGAGCTGCTGTTCGACACGTTCGTGGACGACCTCGGTGCGGTCGTCGACCACCTCGCCGCCCGCGACGACATCGACCGGATCGTCGTCGCCGGCCACAGCAAGGGCGGCACGGTCGCCGCCCAACTCGCGGATCGGCGTGACGACCTCGATGCCCTCGTGCTGCTCGCCACGCCCGCCATCGGCGTCCCGGAGCTGCTCGCCGCGCAGGCGGCGACGCTGGAGGAGCTGATCATCGCGGTCGGTCAGCGCGGCCCGCAGGCCGAGCGGGCGATCGCCGAGCTCGAGGATCTCGCCGTAGCCGTGACGGCGGTCGAGGACGGTGCGCTCGACGGGCCCCCGATCGGCGGGGTGTCACGCGCGTTCTGGTCATCCTGGATCGACGCCGCCACGGCCGCGACCGTGGCCATCGCGACGACCGACGTCCCCGTGCTCGTGGTCGGGGGCGTCAACGACTTCAACGTCCTGCCCGCGCAGCTCGAGGCATGGTCGGGATCCCTCGACGGCCCGGACGACGACCTCGTGCTGCTCGATGACCTCACCCACGCGCTCACGCGGCTCGAGGGTGACGACCCGGCAGCGATCACCCCGGCCGACGTCGGCTCGTCGGTCGACCAGCGGGTCATCGACACGGTGACCCAGTGGCTGCACGGCCTCGAGCGATGAGCGCCGCGGCCGTCGTCGGGGTCAGTGATGGACCTGGCCGATACCGGCGTGCACGACCATGCCGGCCTGCTCACCGAACGAGGGTGAAACCCTCGTCGCGCCACCCGGTGACGCCACCGATCATCTTCTTCACGGGTCGGCCGAGTTCGGCCAGGCGCAACGCGGCTCGGTCCGCCCCGTTGCAGTGCGGTCCGGCGCAGTAGACGACGTACAGGCTCGTGGCTGCGAGTTCGTCGACGGTGCGGCGCACGATGCGGCCGTGCGGGAGGCTGACGGCACCCGGAACGTGTCCGGCGGCGAAGGCGTCGGGCGAGCGCACGTCGAGCAGGAGAAACCCGGGCTCGGGTCGCTGCAACGCGGCGTGGACGTCCCAGCAATCGGTCTCGAGGCGCAGCAGCGCGGCGAAGTGTGCGGTCGCCTGCTCGGGCGGTGCTGCGGGGACGTCGGTGACCGGTGCGGACAGGTGGGGCATCGGGGGCCTCCCTGGGGTCTGCCGGGATCGATCGGCGTCGGTCAGTACTCGGGGCGCGGGCGGCACCGGCTCGGCGTATCGGTGACGTGTCGCCAGGCCGCGGCGATGGTCCGCGTGATCACGACCGGGGGATCGTCGGCGTCCACGACGAGGTGTCCGGGCAGGGCACCGTCCGCGGCGAGGTGGGCGGTGGTGGCCCGAGCGGCCGGTCGGAACCGGCTCCACCCCTCGCCGTCGTCGAGGTGGAGTTCCGCCGCCGCGGCGAGCAGTGGACGCAGCCGGGCGATGGGGTCGGCCCCTGTTCCCAGGATCCCCTGAGGCGCCGTTCGAGGGGCCGCGTCCCACGCGGCCATGTCGGGCGACCACTGCGCCATCGTGGCTCTCCTTGATCGATGACCTCATGG
>CAYTLZ010000337.1:0-2504 GCA_964438785.1 uncultured Actinomycetota bacterium
GCGTAAGCCGAGGCTTCCGTGGCGAGCCAGTAGGGCCTGCCAGACGGATCGCGGTGAACGGGGATGCCCTGTCCCGTCTCTTCGAAGCGGCGCACCCATCGCTCGACGGTGGCACGGCTGACGCCCCAGTGACGACACATCTCCGGGTAGCGCCAGACCGCTGCTCGAATCACGTCTGCCTCCGTACCCTCAGACTCCTCGGTGACCGCTGCGGGCCCCAACGTCTGTGAACTCGGGTTGTTTGTCATCGTCCTGTCCTCCTCAGACGGGGAGAGTTCCTCTGTGTCGGCACCGCTCTCGGGGTCCGCGAGCGCCTTGTGGCCTGCTCGTCCTGTGATCCCGGGACCGAGCGGCAACGGCTGCGGGCTGTCCGCGGACTGGCCCCATTGCTGTGGCTAGGAACTGCCGAGCTGCGCCACACCGGCCGCCCGTGGTAGCACACAAGGTCTCCGAGGGCTGACCCCGGCATCGGTTCCGTCGCCCTGGAGACACACCGCGCAGGGCGTTAGATCGGACGGGGACGCTACGTGTCGTCGGGACGTGCGAGCATGGCAACCCAACACTCGAGGTCTCCGTGAGCGACGACTTGGCCGAGGCAGAGGCGATCGTGCGAGCGCTGGCTGCCACCGAAACGAGCTGCGCCTACACGCGTGTCTTCTGTGGCGCGTCCGACCCCGTCGACAAGCCGATCATCCACGCCGATGACTGCCTCCATGCACGTGCGGCCCGCTGGGCCGAGCGCCGGTGGATGCGCGAAGAAGGCTGGCGGCTGGATGCGTTGCGCCGCCTCGATGAGGTGCAGAAGCGGCTGCGGTGGGGAGCCGCAGCGTCGAAGGACGACGTTGAGCAGGCTCTCGCGGGTCTTGAAGCTCGCATCGAGGAGCGGGAGTAGACCGGCAGCGGGCATGTCGACACTCACCGGCCCAGGAGCTTCGCCGGACCGTGCGGACACGGCGGTTGCAGCGATGTTCGAGAAGCGTTCCCATCGGTGCCTCCGGAAGCGACGCCAAGGCGCGCGGGCGGCGGTAGTTCCCAATTCGCCTCGGCCGGTCGGTCGCACAACCCCGGCCACTCGGTCGTTGCCCATTCGTAGGTTCCTCTTCGTGATGGCAAAACTACTTTGCGTGATGCGCCGCCGAGGGAAGATCGCCCAATCCATCCACGGTGGCGATACGTCAGAAGCACGATCCACGATCACACAGGCACGGGCAATCCATGCTCACCTGGTCGAGAAGCCAGATCTACGCGCCGATGGCACTGCTACTCGCAGTCCTCCTGGCGGTTGCCACACCAGCGACCGCGGCGTCGGCCTCGACGACCGACCACGAACCCGAGCCCGTACTCGTCTCACCCGACCGTTCGTTGACTCCGTCGGCCACTGTGGCCGATTCTGATGCGCTCGGAACACTCAGCGACGACGAACTCGCCGCGCTCGAGACCGCCATGGCGGGCCTCTCCAAGGACCTGCTCGAATCAGGCCACACCGCCGCTATCGAGGCCGAGGTGATCGCCTCGCTCGCGGAGCAGGGCATCTCGCTCGACGTGATCGGAGCCCCCGGTGACGTGTCCACCCAGGCCGTCCCGATCGTCCTCATCGCGCGGGTGGTGGGCTGCCTCGGCGGGAGCTACGTCGCTCTGCGCGGCATCAACACCGACGCAGCAACAGACGTCGTCGCCATGTCGATCGCCGTCGCCGTCTCCACGTGCGTCTCAGGTGGCGGTGCCGCGGTGATTCGCGACGCGATCCTGCGCTACCCCAGTCAGGTGGCGACCGGACTGCGCGCGATCGGTCTGGGGGGCCTTGCCTTGGCCCTGGAAGGTGACACCCCGCGGTAGGCCGTACGCGACGGTGTTCTACCGGCGGGAGGCTGGGATGCCAGCCTCCCGCCCCCGACATCGGACGGAGAACCTGCCATGACGTTGCTTCTCACCCGGGCACCGGCACCGACCATCTGGCCGCTGGCATTCGCAGCGCTGGGTGCCGGTGTGGTCGCCTTCGGTGTCGCGCCTCGCACCACGACCGTGGTCGCGCTCGCAGCGGTCCTGCTCTTCACCGCTGCCATCAACGACCTCGCCGCCCGTCAGGCCGTTCGCAAGCTCAGACGATCCGACCCCGAGCACGCGTCCGCGAGCCTCGCAGGGGGCCTGCAAGCACGGCTCGACCGCCGGTCGGGTGCCCCGGTCCTCGTCACATTGCTGGTGATCGCGATCGTCGGTGTCGGACTGGCCGTCGCGGGCATCGGCGACAACTGGGGGGTGATGGTCCTCGGCGTCGCCTCGGCGACGTTCGGTACCTGGTGTCTGCGACTCGTCGAACGATCGGCCGAGTCATCGATCGCCGGGTCCCTTGACGCCTGATCGATTCGACGGCGCGGCCCGGGATCCTTGGCCGACAGGACGGTCGGTCGGCGGCAGACGGTCGCTAGGACACGCTCCAGCGAACGGGGCCGGCGTCGACTCTGCGTCACCGTCCCGACTGCGCCCGGGATGCAGCGCGTCGTCCT
>CAYTLZ010000338.1:0-2470 GCA_964438785.1 uncultured Actinomycetota bacterium
ACGTGGCCCCGTGGCTGCAGACCACCCCCGCACAGGTGCTGCAGCAGGCCGTCCGGCAGCACCGCGCTGCGTGGCTCAACATGGGGCACGGCGCACGCCGGCCCCAGTTCCGGCGCAAGAACACCGGACGGCAGACTTTCACCCTGCCGCAGAACGTCCGGGTGAAGCGGACCTCTAAACGGTGGGGCGAGATAACCATGCCCGGTGGCGGGTGCCAGCGGCTCAAGGTCCGCTGGCATCGCACCCCGCCCGGCACCATCAAGTCCGCCACCTACGTCCGCGAGGCGGACGGGACCTACTGGGTTTCGCTGGTGTGCGAGACCCGTGACCGCACCCCGACCGTCCATCTCAACGACCACGGCCCGATCGGTGTCGACCTCGGTGTTGCCGTGCCGGTCGCCACCTCGAACGGTGACCAGTGGGGGTTCACCCCCCTAACCGTCAAGGAACAGCAACGGCTGGTGCGGCTGCAGCGCAAGCTGGCCCGCCAGCCCAAGCAGCGCACCGAAGACGGCCGCATGGTCGACGGGTCGAACCGGGCCAGGACCAAGCAGCAGATCGCGAAACTGAAAGCCCGCGCCCGCCGGCGCCGGCACGCGTTCGCCGAGCAGGTCTCCGCACACCTCACCAACAACCACGGTGTGGTCGTGTTCGAGCAGCTGCCCGTCGCCGCGATGACCCGCTCCGCGAAAGGCACTCTTCAACACCCCGGTGTGAACGTCCGGCAGAAGGCCGGGCTGAACCGGGCCATCCTCGATGTGGGCTGGGCCCACCTCGTGGAACGCACCAAGCAGAAGGCCGCACGCCGCGGCGCGGTCGTCCGGCAGGTCAACCCGGCGTACACGTCACAGACCTGCCCTGACTGCGGCACCGTCGACCCCGCCCAGCGGGTCACCCGCTCACGCTACGACTGCCGCGCCTGCGGCTACCACGGCCACGCCGATGTTGGCGCGGCCCGCACCATCCTCGTGCGAGGAACATCGCACCCGCCCACGGGATCAGGGTGGCAGCCTGTCCAAGACCTCCAGACACCAGTCGGGTCGATGACGCAGGAACAAACGAACGGGCACAGCACCACGCAGACCGACGCATGACCGCGACGGCACCGGTGGCAGCGCCCAGAAACCCGCACCTTCGGGTGGGGGAGGTTCACGTTGAACACGGCAATGGTGGTGACGATGTCGTGCGGAAGGAGGGCAGCGGTGTCGGTGTCCACGTCATTGAAGTGCCGGCCAGGGTGGCCGCCAGCAGGTAAACCCAGGTAGAACAGCGAGCTGGTCGATGCTGACGTCTTCGCGGCGGGTCATGGGTGTCGAGGCCTGTTTCGGGGGATACCTGGGTGGCGGGGTGGGTCGCTATCGGCCCGTAGGGGGGCTCTCAGCGGGTCGGTTTCGGTGGTCGGGCTGCCGTTCGGGCCTGTTGGGCCGGTGGTGGCGGGTGCGGGGGCGCTGTGCCGGCCGGTGTGCCATCATCCCCACCGGGGTCGGCACCCTGCCACAAGGAGCGACGAAGATGGCCAGCTACGACGCACGGCTAGCGGAGCTGCGCGCGGCAGAGCGGCGGGTGGATGAGGCCGTGTCGATCGCGAAGGATCGCGACCGGTGGCGGGCGGCCCGCCGGCAGGCGGCGGTGCAGCTGCTGTGCGATGCGGCCGGCACGGACCTTGATAGGCTCGATGAGGGTGAGCGTCGCGTTGTGGAGTGGCTGGCTGAGACCGACGCGACCTCGGTTGCGGCGGTGGCGGCGCTGCTTGACCGGGCCGCTGGGCGGTCGACAGCGTGAGCAGGCACCGCGAAGCCACCTCAGCCTCAGATAGGGTTGCTGACGTGTCCGAGGGGCGGCGTGCGGTACCGGGGGAACAGCGTGCAGTACAGGACGACAGTGGGTGGCAGCTTCCCAACGGGCGGTGAGCCTGAGCAGGTCAGCCTGGACCGCACCTTCTACGACGACACCCCGGAAGCGTCACACCAGCGTGTCGTCGAGGCCGCGTCGCATGGATGGCTGCTGTCGCTTGAGGTGGCCGTCCCTGACCACATGCCTGTGCAGCACAACCCGCAAATCATCTGGGCGAACGAGTACCGGCCACCTCCGCCCGGGAGCCCCTACGAGGTGACCGACGCCGAAATCGCTGCTGCCGCGGAGGCCGACCGTGAGCATCGCCGGCACGGAGACAGGTCAGCAGGGCAGGCTCCAGACAGCAGCGAGTGGCTCGCACAGGCGAGGCGTAGCGAAGGCCGAAGACACGTAGTGGGCGCCATCGTCGTGCTCGCAATCCTGCTGGTGGTCATGCTCAGCATGGCGCGCGAGTCACGGGAGATGCACGAGGCATGCCTGCAGATGCAGATGGCCGAGTTCGGCTTGTCGCTGGGCGAGGCCCAGGAAGTGTGCGAGGTCCGGCACGACGATGTGGACCGAGGTATCCCGCTCGGTCAGTAGACGCACAGGCACCCGCGACCCCCCGCGCGGGTCA
>CAYTLZ010000339.1:0-2452 GCA_964438785.1 uncultured Actinomycetota bacterium
ATCGACGCCCGTCTCACCGGTACGCAGGTAGTTGTCCATCTGCTGGACAGCCATCCGGCTGAGTTCGACGATCGGCTGGAGCACGGTCGCGATCATCTCCCCGGCGATGACCGCGTCGACGGCGTCCTGGTTGCCGTCGAAGCCGAGCACGACGACATCGTCGAGCCGGCCGGCCTCACGCAGCGACTCGATCGCGCCGAGCGCCATCTCGTCGTTGCCGGAGATCACACCTTCGAGGTCGGGGTGGGCGCTGAGCAGCGTGTCCATGCGCTCCTTGCCCTGCACACGATCCCAGTTGGCCGTCTCCTGCTGGAGCAGTTCGAGGTCCGGGAACTGCGAGAGCACCTCGGCGTAGGCGTCCGAACGGACCCGTGCGTTGTTGTCGGTCGGGTTGCCGAGGAGCTCGACGTAGGTGCCCTCGCCACCCATGGCATCGGCGAACTCCTGCGCTCCGAGCGTCGCGCCCTGCGCGTTGTTGGAGACGAGCTGGGACTGCGCGATGCCCTGCTCGGCGATCTCCGCGTTCACGAGGAAGACGGGAATGCCGGCATCGGTCGCCCGCTGGACGGCGCCGACGCTCTCCTCGGCACCGGCGGGATCGAGGATGATCGCGACGACCCCGGCGCTGATCGCGCCGTCGATGAACTGGCTCTGCTGATCGGCGTCGTTGTTGTGGGCGTTGACCGTCGTGTCGTAGCCGAGGGACTCCGCCTCCTCGACGGCCGCGTCCACCTCAGCGGCCCAGAACGGGTTGGACGGGTCGACCGTGATGATCGCGATCGTGCCGCCCTCACCGCCGGCCGCGTCGCCGTCGTCCTCGGTGGCGTCGTCGCCCGTGTCGTCCGCCGTGTCCTCGGCCGCGTCAGCAGCTGGCTCCTCGGCGTCATCGGTGCCGCCACACGCCGCCAGCACCAGTGCCAGCGCCAGGACGAACGCGGTCGAGATCCTCTTCTTGCCTCTCATGGACATGCCTTCCGTTGTTGCGAGATCGGGGTACTTGCACTTGTTGTTGGGTTCACGCTTTCGATGTCGTACCGACCGCCTCCTTGTCATCCACCGGTGACGGGTTCTTGTCGGGGGGCGTCCCCTTGGACTCGCTCGCCTTGGGCCGCTTGGAGATGCGCTGCTGGGCCTGGTCCAGGGCGACGGCGAAGATGATCACGCCGCCCTTGATCACCTGTTGCCAGAAGACGGAGACACCGACCAGCACGAGTCCCGCGACGAGGAACCCGATCACGAAGGCCCCGATGATGGTCCCGCGAACCGAGCCTCGGCCGCCGGAGAGCGCGGCCCCTCCGATGACCACGGCGGCGATCGCGTTGAGCTCGAACAGCTCACCCGAGCGGGGCGTCGCTGCCACGAGATCGGCGGTGAGCAGCAGGCCGACCGCGCCGGCGCAGATCCCCGAGAGGATGTAGGCGCGGGTCGTGACCTTCTTGACGGGCACGCCGGAGAGTTCCGCGGCCCGCTCGTTGCCGCCGGTCGCGTACAGCCACCGCCCGAACGGCGTCCGGTTCAACAGCAGCGAGAACGCGATGATGAACGCGATCATGACCCACACGGGGATCGGGACGCCGAGCAGGCGGCCGGACAGCACCGTCAGGAACCCGGTGTTGCCGAGCATCTCGTCGCCGCGTAGCCGGGTGAAGGTCTGACCGTCGCTGATGACGAGCGCGAGCCCCCGAGCGACGAACAGCATCCCGAGCGTGGCGATGAACGGCGCGACATTGAGTCGCGCCACCAGCACACCGTTCACCAGACCGACCAGCGCGCCGACCAGCAGCGAGATGAGGATCACCACCCACACCGCCGGGTAGGCGACGAGCTCGATCAGCGGCATGTCCCAGCCCTCGAGCAGCCGGCCGGCGATGATGCCGGTGAGCCCCACGGTCGATCCCACCGACAGGTCGATCCCACCGTGCAGGATCGTCATCAGCATCCCGATGGCGACGATCGCATTGAACGCCACCTGGCGGGTCATGATGATCAGGTTGCCGGGATCGAGGAAACGATCGGTCATCGATGCGAAGATGACGATGATGATGATGAGCGCCAACAGGGCACGCCCCTCGACCAGGACGGCGTTCCAGTTGATGTTGGCCAGGCGCCCGCCCGCCTTGGGCTCCGCGACGGTACTCATGCTGTCACTCCCTCTTCGGTGGAAGGCGCCCTGTCGTCCACTTGCTCGCCAGAAGCGGCCATGATGTCCTGCCTGGTGACTCGCCAGGAGAAGTTCCGGAACTTGTCGGCGTTCCCGGTGGTCACCAGCGTGCAGTCGAGGATCTGCTTCTCCGGCGCGCCGGTGTCACCCGTCAGCAGGTACCGGTGCATCTGCTCGACGGCGCGCTGACTGCCTCGCACGATGGGCTGGAGCACCGTGGCGACCATCTCGCCGGCGGCGACCGCGTCCACGGCGTCCTGGTTGCCGTCGAACCCGGACACGGTCACGTCC
>CAYTLZ010000340.1:0-2433 GCA_964438785.1 uncultured Actinomycetota bacterium
TCGACGATCTGTGGGCCGACCTCGACCGCGCCATCGGCATCGCCACCGGGACCGGTCCGACCGGCTGACCGATGACCGGCGCGACCGGCTGAGCATCGATCACTCGGATGCCCCGCCCAGCTGGCGTCTTTGCGTGGCCCCCGGGGGAGTGTCGGCCTCCTCACGCCCCCGGGGTGCGGTTGGTCAGGCCGGCTCCTCCATGAGTGCCGGTTCGGCGAAGGCGGCGGTGCCCGGCTCGTCGTCGCCGATGTTGACGACGGTCGGGGACACTCGGCGGTTGAGCAGCAGTCGTGTCACATCGGGACGGCTGTAGTGACCGACCGGGTCCGCGGCCGACTTGGCGATCGAGTGCAGCGCCGGCTCGCAGGTCGCGTAGAGGATGCCCTCCTCGTCCTCGGGCAGCGGTTCGGCCAGCATCGACCCCTCCGGACCGTAGATGCGGGCAAAGCCCCCACCACGACCCAGCAGCTGTTCCTTCTCCGGTGTGTCACAGAACAGTTCGCGCCCGGCATCACCGATCACACCGCACGGGGCGACCACGAAACACTGTCCCTCGACGGCGTACGTCAGGCTGGCCGCGGTGTTGACCTCGGGCCCGAGCGCGTTCGCGGCACCTCGGTAGACCGAGAACGTCGGCCACGCCCCGACGTGGATCTCCTCGCCCATGCTGAACATGGCGTACTTGGTGAGTGGCTGCAGGTGCTCCCAGCAGTTGAGTGCACCGACCTTGCCGACCGAGAGGTCGTGGACGACCAGGTCGCTGCCGTCCCCCTCGCCGAACACCGCTCGTTCGACGTGGGTGGGCTTGAGCTTTCGTCGGGACCCGGCGATCCGACCGGTCTCGTCGATCACGACCTGTGACATGTACAGGCTGTTGCCGCCACGCTCGCTGTAGCCGACCACCACGTTGGTCCCGTGCGTCCGCGCAGCCTCGGCGATGCGCGCGATCTGGGGGCCATCCGCCCGTGGGGAGTTCGCGTGGTAGGCCGGGACGTGGCGCATGCCACCCGCGGGTGTCTCGGTCCAGATCTGCCAGGGATATCCGGGGATGAAGGTCTCGGGGAACGCCACCAACTCGGCCCCGTTGCCGGCGGCCTCGGCGACCAGTGAGATGACCTTGTCGGTGGAGCCCTCCATGTCGAACCAGACCGGTTCGGCCTGGACTGCTGCAACCTTGACCGCTCGTTCCATCGTCGATGCTCCGTCGTGTCGGGAGTGTCGACGCTACGGCCGGGGGGTGCGGCGACCTTGTCCGGAACCGAACGGATCGATGTCGATTCACGCACGCTCGGTCGCGTTCGCGCGACGGAGTTCGCCCGGCGGCATCCCGAACCGGTCGCGGAAGCTCCGGCTGAAGTTGGCGGCGTCAGCGAAGCCCACCTCGGAGGCGATGGCGGCGATCGTGCGCTCCGGGCGGGTCACCAGCAGCGTCCGAGCACGCTCCAGTCGCAGGTGACGGATCCGCCGTCCGAGCGGTTCACCGCCGTCGGCGAACAGCTTCTGCAGGTACCGGGTCGACACACCGAGGCGACGTGCGACGTCGCTCACCGACAGGGTCGGATCTCCGAGCCTGCCCGTCACGTGGCTCAACACCCGCTGGCGCTCCCGCATCCGCTGCTCGAGCGCCCCGCCATCCGCGCTGACCGGGGCCAACGCGAGCGCCAACAGGTCGAGGGCCTGACCGGCCACCTGCTGGTGCAGGCACGGATCGACCGCGTCACCGACCCGCCAGAGTTCCGCCAGGTAGCTGGCCACCAGCCCGGCCAGTCCACTGCCGCCGATGGCACGCGCGGTGGCGCGTTGCGGGTCGATCCCGCGTTCGATCAGCCGCTGTCGGGGGAACTGGACCACGAGTTGGTGGAAGTCATCGTCGAACAGCAACTCGTAGGGCCTGGTCGCGTCGTAGAGCGAGAACATGCCGGGATCGAGGTAGGCATCCGTTCCCTGACGGACGATGCCGCGTCCGTCGAGTTGGATGCTGAGCAGGCAATCCTCGCGGTCGTCGGTCGGTGCCCGACGGACGTGTTGAGCGCCAGCGTCCACGCGCACCAGTTGCAGGCCATCGAGCGCGGCGACCTGGACCGATCCGTTGAAGTCATCCGGGCGCGCACCCCGCGGCTCGACATCCAGGGGGACGAAGACGTCACAGACGACTTCCCGCCAGAAGTCGAATCGCTCGCTGGGCGGATGTTCGTCGGTGCTCTGGGTTCGTAGGGCCATCGCGGTCTCCTCCGCGAACCGTACGGAGGGTTGCAGGGAGCGGCAAGCGTTTTCGTGACCATGCCGACGCTCGTGCCCCGGACGCAGCGACTCCGCGTCGGCGAACCCCGACGCCCCTCGCCACGGGTCAGCGGGCGCATGGCCACGCTCAGCTATCGGCGATGTCCGCGACGGTCGCCGCGCTGGCGACGATGAGTTCCGCCGGGGTCACGG
>CAYTLZ010000341.1:0-2412 GCA_964438785.1 uncultured Actinomycetota bacterium
CAGCTCGCCGGGCTCATAACCCGGAGGTCGCAGGTTCAAATCCTGCCCCCGCTACCACGAAAAGGCCCTTCGGGGCCTTTTCGCATTTCATGGGTGCCCTATGGGTGCCGTACTCGCGTGGGGATCCGACTGCGGGCCTTGATGACCTCGGAAGCCGACGCCGCGTTGTCCCTTCGGTCCTCGCGTACTGGGTCCCGCTCACGAACGAACGGGACCCAGAGCCGGGGCTCAGAGCGGTCACATCTCTCGCGAGTCGCCGAACTGCACACCGCCGATGATCGACCAGCCACCGTCGACCAGCCACGCTTGACCCGTGACGAACGATCCCTCTCGGAGGAGGAAGGCCACCGCGGCAGCCAGCTCGTCAGGCTGACCCCAGTCGCCGGTGGCCGTCATGGCCCGACTCGCGGCTGCTCCGTCCTCCGTCGCAAGATATGCGGCGTTGATCGAGGTCTCGATGGTTCCGGGCGCGATGCAGTTCACCCGCACGTTCTGCCGCCCATACTCGACAGCGGCCTGCCGCGTGAGCGCCTCGACCGCACCCTTGGCGGCCGAGTACGAGGCCAAGCCTTGCAGCCCTCGATGCGCAGCAAGCGAAGAGATGTTCACGACGTGCCCGCCGCCACGCTCGAGCATGCTCGGGATCACCGCACGCATGCCCAGCCAGACGCCCTTCGCGTCGATACCGAGAACGTGATCCCATGCCTCTTCGGTGAGATCGACCACGGTGTCCGGGCTGAGGCGGTTGACCACGCCGGCAGACGCGGCGAGGTAGTCCACTCCCCCGTAGGCCTCAGCGACCTCGGTCATGAGCCGCTGCCAGTCCGCAGCAACGCTGACATCGATGGTGCTACTCATCGCCGTGCCGCCGGCATCACTGATCATGGAAGCGGTCTCGTCGGCGCCCTGGATGTCTGCGCAGACGACCGTTACGCCGTCCGACGCCACGCGGCGCGCGATCGCCCGACCGATGCCTCCGTAGGCGCCAGTGACGACGGCAACCTTGTTCGTGCCCATGTCGAGCCCTTCTTGTTGCGTCGATGTGGCCGGGCGCTTGACCCGGCTCGCAAGCACCCTCACACGCGAGACCTCCGGCTGCTAGATGTGCTCGTCACCCACGTGTCAGGACCTTCGACCACTGCCGCAAGCGAGCGCCGTGAGAACGGCCAGCCAGCTAGGGGGTTCCCGAAAACTGCCAGGAGATGACGGCGTCGATACCGGCCTGGATCTCCTCAACGGCGACTCCGAGCTCTTCCGCGGCCTGCTCGAGAGTGTCGAAGTCCGCGTCTGTCACCGCCTGCTCTTCAAGGGCCAAGGTCGCCATGTCGTAGGCCGAATATCTCTCAGCCTCCTGGGGGGTAGGTTGCTGGCTCCAGTCGCGCCCATAGATCACGACATCAAGTTCATGCCCGTCGTAGTCCCCAACCGGAGCGCCGAAGGCGTCCACCCACCGCCGGCCCGCGGCGTCTTCGATCAGACCGAGCGTGAACCCGCTGTTGGCGTACTCAGCCCGGTCGTACAGGAATGCCGTGGCACCCGAGTAGGGCGACACGTCTCGCAGCATCTCGATGATCAGCGGCACCGCCGCCTCGATCGCGGCCGCACTTGGCTGCTGATCGGGAACGATACGAGCGTTCACACGCCCACCACCGATGTCCTCCAGTTCCAGCACGTCGAACGCGGCCGACTCGACGGGGCTGACAGCTGTCGAATCGTCTTCCTGCGCGCCCGCAACGTCATCGGCGGTTTCGGCTGCCGGTGAGGTGTCCGCGGCGCTGCTGCACGCGCTCCCGACCATGATCAGCCCGAGCGCCGCCATCACAGCTGCTGCGCGAGGTCGGGTGAAGAGCCTGCTTGCCATCGCCTGCGTCGCGTTGCAGCGGCTCATGGCTCCCCCGTTCCTCGACGCAGACGAACCTAGACACATCGTGACCACGTCCCGGTTGTGCCGTCCTCGTGCATGGATCGGTGGATCAATGGCCCAACGATCCCTAGGGTCCGTCATCGGCGCTGTCGGGAACAGGGGGATCGGTGGGGGAACGAGAGCTCGTCCCGGGGGTGTACGAGCGTCTCGTCGACCAGGCGACGCGCCGGACGCTGGAGGCGCTGTCGGAGGCAACGACTGATGAGCGCGCGCTCCTCGCTACGGAGGCGCCGGACCGGCTGGCCGCCCATGTCGCAGAGCGCTTGCGCGCGACCTTGCGCCGGACGAACGACCTCGAAGAGCAGATCGCTCTGGTCCAGCAGGTACTGGAACACCTGGACGCTGTGGACGCGGAGCCCGACAGCTCGCTGCTGCTGGACGATCCCGCATCGCTGTTGACGTGGATCGGGCCGCGCCTGCTTCCGGGTGAAGCCCGGCCGCCGCTGCCGCTGATCCCGCTGTCCGACTCGGATCTGCTGGTCAACGCT
>CAYTLZ010000342.1:0-2412 GCA_964438785.1 uncultured Actinomycetota bacterium
TACCTCGGCTCCGGGATCTCCGGTGCGATCCAGCACCGGGCCGGGATGCAGACCTCGCAGCACATCGTGGCCGTCAACAAGGACCCGGAGGCGCCGATCTTCCAGATCGCGGACTTCGGGATCGTGGGCGACCTCTACAACGTGGTGCCGAAGCTCGCCGAGGAGCTCGAGGCCCGCAAGGGCTGAACCGACGAGCGGTCGCCGTCACGGCGACCGACAGCAGTCGAGGCCGACGTCCATGGACGTCGGCCTCGCTCGTGTCGTACGGGTTGATGATGGACGGATCGCCGTCGTTCGGATGGCGATCGTCGCTGACCGCTCGAGGGTGACTACTTCTCGTCGTCACCCTGGACGGCGTCCTTCGCGGCTTCGAAGGCACCCTTGGCGGTGTCCTTCGCCTCGGCGGCCTTCTCCTCGAACGTGCCCTTGGCGTGCTGGGTCTTGCCCTCGGACTGCAGTTCGTCGTCGCCGGTGGCCTTGCCTGCGGTCTCCTTGGCCTTCCCGGCGAACTTGTCGCTGGTGCTCATCGTGATGCTCCTCTCGCATCGGTTCTCGCGTCGCCCATGGGACGAGCGGAGTGCGTGGAGACGCAGTGTGGGGACGGAGACCCGGCTGAACCAGACCCAGACGCCGTCCGTCCGGACGGTTGGCCGGATGGTCAGTGCCGGGCCCCGTCAGGTGTCGAGGTAGATCGGCCAGATCACGGCGGGGACGTGCTCGTAGACCACGGAGGTGTCGAGCCGGGCCACCTCGTCACGGGTGGTGAAGGCCTCGAGCGCCAGGTCACGCAGATGGTCGGTGTCGCGCACGGCGACGTGGACGAGGAAGTCGACCGCACCGGTCAGGTGCGTGACCGTCAGGACCTCCGGCAGCGCCAGGCAGTGGTCGCGAAACGCGATCACGGCCTCGCGCGAGTGGCGCTGGAGGGCGACCTGGATCACGGCCTGGAGCCCGATGCCGATCGCGTCCGGTTCGAGTTCCGCGTGGACCCCGCTGATGACGCCGTCGGCGAACAGTCGCCGCAGGCGTTCGTGGGTGGCCGAAGTCGATAGGGACACGATCGCGGCGAGCTCCTTGACGGTGCGCCGACCATCCTCCTGCAACGCCCGCAACAGGCCGACATCTGTCCGGTCCAGTGCCGCCATCACGCCTCCAGTCAGGAAACCATTCGTTGGACAAGGTGTATCAGCGAGGAAGATACTGGAACACGACGCCGAGGCAGGAGGATCGACGGATGATGCGCATCGATACCGCAGTGGTGCACGGCGGTCGGGAGGATCTGACCGCGCTCGGTGTCCACGCGCCGCCACTCGACCGGTCGACGACCTACCCGCTGCCGTCGCTGGGGGCCGGAACCGCCGATCTCGAACACCTCGCGTCGGGTGCCGCGGCTCCCGAGCACAGCCCCGTCTACGCGCGTCTGCACAACCCGACCGTGGCCCGCTGGGAACAGGGCATCGCCGGGCTGGAACGCGCCGAGGCGGCCGTGGCCTTCGGCTCCGGGATGGCGGCGATCACCGCCACGATCATCGCGGCCGGCGCGGTGGGCCGCCACGTCGTGGCGATCCGACCGATGTACGGCGGCACGGACCATCTGCTGGCGACCGGTCTGCTGGCGACCCGCACGACCTGGACGACCCCGGACCGCGTGGCCGAGGCCATCGAGGCCGACACCGCACTCGTCGTCGTGGAGACACCGGCCAACCCGACGCTGCACCTGGTCGACCTGCAGGCCGTGGTCGCCCAGGCCGGATCGGTGCCCGTGCTGGTCGACAACACCTTCGCGACCCCGATCCTGCAGCGTCCGCTCGAGCACGGCGCGACGTGGGCACTGCACAGCGCGACCAAGGCGCTCAGTGGCCACGGCGACGTCATCGCGGGCATCGTGGCGACCGACGAGCAGCACGCGCAGGCGCTGCGGCAGGTCCGCGTGGTGACGGGCGCGCTGCTCGATCCGCAGGCGGCCTACCTGCTCCACCGCAGTCTGCCGACCCTCGCGCTGCGGGTGCGGGCCGCGCAGGCCAATGCGGTGGAGCTGGCCAAGCGCTTCCAGGGCCGATGTGGGGTGCTGGACGTTCGCCACCCGAGCCTGCCGCACTGCGATCCCGACGGGATCGTCGAGCGGCAGATGGACGGCCCGGGCTCGCTGTTCACGATCGAACTCGAGGGTGGGATCGACGTCGCGGGTCGGGTGCTCGACGAGGTCCGACTGATCACCTCGGCGGTCAGCCTCGGGTCGACGGACACCCTGATCGAGCACCCCGCGGGGCTGACCCACCGGGTCGTGGATCCGGCTGCGCTCATCTCGAGCGGTATCCGGCCCGGGCTGTTGCGGGTGTCGGTCGGGATCGAGGACGTCGACGATCTGTGGGCCGACCTCGACCGCGCCATCGGCATCGCCACCGGGACCGG
>CAYTLZ010000343.1:0-2394 GCA_964438785.1 uncultured Actinomycetota bacterium
CCTTCTCCTTCTTGACGTAGGCGGCCTTGGCCTTGGCCCGCGCCATGCGCTCGGGCTTGCCCTCGGCGATCAGCGCGTCGAAGGTCTCCTGGTCGATCTGGCCGGCTTCGACGTGGACGTCGGCGGCCTTCGGTGCGGGCGTGGCGTCCGCTGCCTCGCCGCTGTCACCACCGGCGTCCGCCTCGGCCTTGAGCCGGGCCTTCTCCTTCTTGACGAAGGCGGCCTTGGCCTTGGAGCGGGCGATGCGCTCGGACTTGCCCTCGGCGATCAGCGCGTCGTAGGTCTCCTGGTCGATCTCGCCGGCGGCGACCTTCGGCTCGTCGGCCTTGGCCTTGCCCTGCTTGGGACCGTCCTTCGCCTCGGAGGACGTCGCCTCGGCGGCCTCGGCCTCCTTCTGGGCGGCGGCCTCGAGTTCCTTTTCGGCCTTGGCGATGGCGTCCATCACCTCGGCGGGCGCGTCAGCTCCCTCGTCCAGCGCCGGCGGCGGCGGAACGGTGTCGGCCCACGCGCGCAGCTTCTCCTTCTCGTGGAGGAGCTCGTCCATGGCGTATTCGCTGTACTCGAACTCCGGCGACCACCACAGGGCGTCGAACGGGCACACCTCGACGCAGATGCCGCAGTACATGCACAGCGAGAAGTCGATCGCGAACCGGTCGAGCACGTTGCGGGTCCGGGCGCGACCGCCCTCCTTGGCCGGCGGCACCGTCTCCTTGTGGGAGTCGATGTAGATGCACCAGTCGGGACACTCACGGCTGCAGAGCATGCACACCGTGCAGTTCTCGTCCATCAGCGCGATGACGCCACGGGTCCGTGGTGCCAGCTCGTTGCGCTCGTGGGGGTACATCAGCGTCGCGGGGCGCGAGAACAGCTGCTTGATCGTGACACCGAGCCCCTTGAGCAGGCCCGTGCCGGGAAGCGAGGTCTGGGTCATGGGAGCACCACCGTCAGGACCGTGATCACGGCCAGGTTGGCGAGCGAGAGCGGGACGAGCACGAGCCACGAGATGCGCTGGAGCTGGTCCTCGCGCAGACGCGGGTAGGCGACGCGGAACCAGACCATCACGAACACCAGGGCCATGATCTTGGCGAGGGTGACGACCACACCGATCAGCACCCCGATCGGCTCGCAGTCGAACAGCCCACCGGTGCCCTCACAGCCGGGCAGCGGGACACCGGGCAGGATCTGCCAGCCCCCGAGGTAGAGGACCACCATCAATGCGGACATCGAGATCATGCCGCCGTACTCGGTGAGCAGGAACATGGCGAACTTGATGCCGGTGTATTCGGTCATGTAGCCGAAGACCAGCTCCGAGTCACCGATCGGCATGTCGAACGGGGGCCGGGACAACTCCGCCATGGCGGCGATGAAGAAGATCCCGAACCCGATGATCTGGGGGAAGACGAACCACAGGTTGAACGAGGTGCCCGGGATGACGAAGGCCCCCTGCGCCTCGACGATCCCTACCAGCGACAGCGTGCCGGCCTGCACCGCGACCGCGATGGCGGCGAGGATGAGTGGCAGCTCGTAGGCGATCAGCTGGGCACCGGCCCGCAGTCCACCGATGAGCGAGAACTTGTTGGCCGACGCCCACCCACCGAGCATGACCCCCAGCACGGAGATCGACCCGATGGCCAGGGCGTAGAACAATCCGAGCTCGAGGTCGACCGCGAACACCCCGGGACCGAGCGGGATGACGAGGAAGATGAGCAGTGCCGGCACCAGCGCCAGGCCGGGGGCGAGCGCAAACATCTTGCGGTCCGCGGCCCGCGGGATGATGTCTTCCTTCTGGATGAACTTGATGCCGTCCGCCACCAGCTGCAGCGAGCCGAACGGACCGGCCTCGACCGGTCCGCGGCGGTCCTGCATGCGCCCCATGACCTTGTGTTCGAGGTAGCCGCCGACGAGCGGGACCACGAAGAACAGGCCCAGGACGAACGCCACCTTGAGCAGGACCGGCAGCAGGAACCCGTCGCCGACGTCGAACAGCGAGGCGGACTGGGCCACGGTCAGCGACGTGGCGAATGCGACGGCGTCGATCATCGGTCGATGTCTCCCACCACGAAGAAGACGGAGCCCAGGATGGAGATGGCGTCGGGGAGCAACGCGCCTTCCATCAGGTAGGGAATCGCCTGGACGTTGGAGAACGACGGCGTGCGCATCTTCAGCCGCCAGGGCGTACGCCCACCGTCGGACTCGAGCCAGTAGCCGAGCTGCCCGAGCGGGTTCTCCGTGCGCACGTAGGTCGAACCCTCGGGGGCCTTGACCATCTTCGGCAGCTTGGAGTTGACCGGCCCGGCGGGCATGTGGTCGTGGATCTGGTCGATGATGTCCAGCGAACAGCGGATGCGGTGCAGCAGGCAGTAGAACCGGTCGTAGGCGTCACCGTTCTCGCCG
>CAYTLZ010000344.1:0-2392 GCA_964438785.1 uncultured Actinomycetota bacterium
ATGCGCGAGAGGAGATGACGATGACCACCCACGACGATCGTCAGGACCTGCGGGCTGCGAGTCTGGTTCTGGCTGTTCTGCTGGTGTCTGGGCAGGATGGTCGTGGGTGGTCGTGGGCCGGTCTGACTCGCCTACGGGCCGACCGTGGTGTCTTGCCTTGGATCTGTCGACCTGTCCGCGACCGCCCTGCACGAGGCAGGCCACCGGCGGGGCCGCGTGACCTAATAGGAGACCGACCGCGAGTCCCGTCGCAGTCTTGTCCGCAGCCCTCGGCCGGTGGATGCCCTCATGTCGCACGACAGGAGAGGACATGTCCACCATGCCACAACCCGAGGTGCGGGTCACCGTCGGGGTCGATACCCATGCCGATAGCCACGTTGGGGTTGCGCTCGATCAGCTCGGCCGCGACCTCGGCACGATCACCGTGGAGACCACCCTGCGCGGCTACGGCCAGCTGCTGTCCTGGGCGTCAGGGTTCGGGGTCGTCGACCGGTTCGGGATCGAGGGCACCGGCTGCTGGGGTGCGGGGCTGGCCCGCTGGCTGCACACCCAGGGGCTGGTCGTCATCGAGGTCGACCGGCCCAACCGCCGTGCCCGCCGCCGCTACGGCAAGTCTGACCCGGCGGACGCACGCGCGGCCGCCCGGGCCGTGCAGTCCGGTGAGGCCACCGGCACCCCCAAGGCCGGCAACGGGGCCGTTGAGGCCATCCGCACCCTGCAGGTGCCCTACCGGACGGCGGTCAAGGCCCGCAGCCAGGCCGCGAACCAGCTGCATGCGCTGGTGGTCACCGCCCCCGAACCGCTCCGTGGCCGCCTCCACGACCTCCGGCTCCGCGAGCTGGTCGAGGTCGCTGCACGGCTACGTCCCGGCCCCGAGCTCGACACCCCGCTCGAGGCCACCAAGCAGGCACTGCGACTGCTCGCCCGCCGCTACCGCCAGCTTGACGCCGAAGCGGTCGAGCTCACCCGCCAGCTGCACACCCTGGTCGTCGCGGTCGCTCCGGCGCTGCTCGCCGAGCAGGGGGTCGGTACCCATACCGCGGCGACCTTGCTGGTCACCGCAGGTGACAACCCCGAACGGCTACACAGCGAGAGCTCGTTCGCGCACCTGTGCGGGGTCGCACCGCTGGACGCCTCGTCCGGCAAGCAGCAACGTCACCGGCTCAACCGTGGCGGTGACCGGCAGGCCAACCGTGCGATCCACACGATCGCGATCGTTCGCATGTCCCACGACCCGACCACCCGCGCCTACGTCGCCCGCCGCCTCGCGGAGGGCAAGACCAAACGCGAAACCGTCCGCTGCCTCAAGCGCTACATCGCCCGCCGGATTTACCACCACCTCACCGACATCACCTACCAACCAGCCCTTGACACGACATAGGAGAATCCAAGGACCGTGTTGTGAACAACGGAACCCGACGAACAGCAGGGTGCATCCAAGGGTGTGTTGACCCGGTTGGGTAGTCGGCTCAGAACGTTCGTGTTGGTCACTTGGGTTCAGCGCCTCGGTTGGCCTCAGCGGAGAAGGCCGTTCGAGCGACCTCGAGCCAGTTGTTGGCGAGCAGCTGATCGATGAGCGGGGTTTCGCAGGCGACGAAGGTCCATGCGAAGTCGATCTCGGTCGCGACGAACCACGCGCGGTCCGCCGGCCACCACAGTCCTGCCACCGGCCGGTCGAACGGCGAGACCGCGATCGACCGCAAGACCCCCGGCAACGGCCCGCGCAGCAGGAAGTGTCCACGCGACTGCGTGTCGAGATGGGCGGCGCCGGGGAACCGCTGCGCAGGCACGTCACCCCAACCCTCCCACACCGCAACGAAGACGTCGTCGGGCGTGCTGGTGGCCCGGCCCAGGACCTCCACGAGGGCCTCGGCGGTGTCCTGGTCCAGCTCACCGATCGATGCCTCGAGGCCAAGCTCGTCAGCGAGCGCGTGCACGAGGCCATCATGGGTCTGGAACCGATCGCGCAGCTCAGCCATGACCGGGTGCTCGGCCACCTCCTGCCACCGGATCGGCTCACCAGCCGGCCCGCGCCAAGGATGGAACACCTGACAGACCGACGGGAAGCTGGCCGGAACCAGCGAACTCACCGGCACCCCGTGCCGACCCCACGGCTCCAGCTGCTCAAGCCACCAGGAGGCCAGCGTGGCGTCGGGCTCCGCCACCAGCGGATGGTCCGGGGCGACGAGCTCCAGATACTCGCGCGGCACCATCAGCTCATCGCCTGTGGCCAGCCGGATCACGACACCGCGCCCGGGCCGAGGTGGCCTCGTCCCAGCCAGGCGAGACAGCGAACCGAACGAGCGCACCCGGTGGCGGCCCGCATCGAGCACGACCGCCCGAGCGCCTGGCTGTAGCCGCACACCGCCGCGGACCATCGCTGGGCCGATCC
>CAYTLZ010000345.1:0-2313 GCA_964438785.1 uncultured Actinomycetota bacterium
CATCGGGGTCGCCCCAGCGGAGGTGGTGGTCGGTCTCGCACAGATCGTCACCCTGGACGTCCGGCGCGGCACGCTCGATGTCGACGTCCCCCAGCTGCTGAGGTTCTGACCATGCGCTGGTGGTCCGTCGGGCCGAGCCCTGCTCGGCACCTGTACTCGGAAGGACTGTTGTGATCCTGCTCGCGGTGGAGGCCAGCGGGGCCGTCAACGAGGTCGTCACCACGACCTCGGGACTGATCGGCGTGGCGTGGCTCATCCCGGTCCTGCCCCTGCTCGGGTTCGTGGCCGTCCTGATGGCGACCAAGCAGCTCGGTGACAAGGCGGCATCGATCGCCATCGGTGTCGCCGGGCTGACGTTCGCGCTGAGCGCGGCGGTGGCGGTGACCGTCATCGTCGACCCGGCGACCTACATCCGGTCGATGCCGACCTGGATCGACGTCGGAGGGTTGACGGTCGCATTCGACCTGTACATCGACCAGCTCACCGCGGTGATGCTGCTGGTGGTGACCGGGGTCGGCCTGCTCGTCCACATCTACTCGGTCGGGTACATGCACGGCGACAGCCGCTACCCGCGGTTCTTCGCCTACCTCAACCTCTTCCTCGCCTCGATGCTGATCCTGGTGCTCGGCGGGAACCTGCTGACGCTGTTCCTCGGCTGGGAGCTCGTCGGGCTCTCCAGCTACCTGCTGATCGGGTTCTGGTTCGAGAAGGCCGCCTACGGCTCGGCCGCCAAGAAGGCGTTCATCACCAACCGGGTCGGCGACGTCTCGTTCATGGTCGCGATGTTCCTGACCTTCGCGGTCTTCGGGACCCTGGAGTTCCGCGGCATCATCGACAACGCCGACACCCTGGCCTCCGGCACCGCGTTCGCGCTGGTCCTGCTGCTGCTCGGTGGTGCGGCCGCCAAGTCCGCGCAGATCCCGCTGTACGTGTGGCTCCCTGACGCCATGGCGGGCCCGACGCCCGTGTCCGCCCTCATCCACGCCGCCACGATGGTCACCGCGGGGGTCTACCTCACGGTCCGGCTGTCCCCGGTCCTGATCCAGTCCGTCGCCGCGATGACCATCATCGCCTGGATCGGCGCCCTGACGGCCCTGATGGCCGCACTCATCGCGGTGCGCCAGGACGACATCAAGAAGATCCTGGCCTACTCGACTGTGTCGCAGCTCGGCTTCATGTTCATCGGCGTGGGCACCGGTGCCTTCCGCGAGGGCATCTTCCACCTCGTCACCCACGCCTTCTTCAAGGGCCTGCTGTTCCTCGCCGCCGGGTCGGTCATGCATGCGCTCGCGAACGAGACCGACCTGTGGCGCAGGGGGGGCCTGCGCAAGGTCATGCCCATCACGTTCGCGACCTCCACGGTCGCGTGGCTCGCGATCAGCGGCGTACCGCCGTTCGCCGGGTTCTTCTCCAAGGACCAGATCCTCACCGAGGCGTACCTGCACGGCTACGGCGGCGTCTACCTCGTCGGCCTGCTCGGCGCGGTCCTCACCGCCTTCTACATGACCCGCTGGTACGTGATGGTGTTCCTCGGGCCCGCACGGCACGCCGTCGGCGCGCATCCGCACGAGTCGCCGCCGTCGATGACCATCCCGCTGGTCGTGCTCGGGGTGCTCAGCGCCATCGGAGGGCTCGTGCTCAACCCCGTCGGGCCGCTCGGAGAGCCGCAGCTGATCGCCATCTCCATCGTCGCCGTCGGCATCGGCATCACGCTCGCGTGGCTCGGCTACGCGCGTCGTGACCTCAGCCGCGGCCGGCTCGTCGAGCCCGTCCGCGGGCCCCTCGCCGAGGTCATGGAGCGCAAGTTCCTCGTCGACGAGGCCTACGAGGCCGCGTTCGTCACCTTCGGGACGCGCGTCGCCCGGGCGCTGACCTGGATCGACCGCCGCATCGTCGACGGGGCGGTGATGGGTTCCGGCGCCGCGACGCTCGCGACCGGCCGCCTCGCCCGCCGCGCGCAGACCGGCATGGTGCGCAGCTACGTGACCGTCATGATCGTCGCCGTCGCGCTGCTGCTCGCCGTCGCCGTCGGGATGGTGGTGCGCTGATGGGTCCGATCACCCTCACGATCGCCACGCCGCTCCTCGGCGCGCTCTGTCTGCTGCTCTACCGTATCGTCGGGATGGACTTCCCGCATGATCTCGCGGGCTCGCTCCAGGACGACGCGAGAGACGAAGAATACCATCACCGGATTCCCCTCGCGAGAGACGACGCCAGTCTCGGCGAGTCGACGAACGTGGTACCGAATCGTCGATCTCGCGAGCCCCGTCCGCTCCTCGAGGGCGTCGTAGGTCGCGCCGTCGTGCTCGGCGA
>CAYTLZ010000346.1:0-2289 GCA_964438785.1 uncultured Actinomycetota bacterium
TCGGTCCGACGACAGCATCTGGACGGATGGAGGAACCCGACCTCGGGTCCGCTGGGCCGCAGCGACGGGGGCTGCCGATGATCAGCTCGTGCGGTCGAGCAGCGCCGCGCGGCCGACCACCGAGTACCGCACGGCGGCCTCCAGCGGCATCTCCGCCGTCGCGTACATCACGCCCTTGGCCATGGCGAGCGCCTCGGGTCGGTGCTCGGCCATGGCCCGGGCGCGTTCGAGGACCGACGGCAGCAGCTCCTCGGCCGTGAAGACCTCGTTCACCAGCCCGATCTGCTCAGCCTTCCGCGGCTCGACGGGCACACCCGTGAACATGATCTGCTTGGCCCAGGCCGGCCCGACCGTCCGTGCCAGGCGGACCGAGACCCCACCTCCACCGATATGGCCGAGGTTCTTGATGTGCAGGTCGGTGATGCGGGCGCTCTCGGCGGCGTAGCGGATGTCGCACGCCAGTGCGAGCTCGAGGCCACCTGCGGTGCACACGCCGTCGATCGCCGCGATCGACGGCGTCTGCATCGTCTCGAGTCGGCTGCACAGCGCGAGCAGGGGGGGCTTGAAGATCAGCTCGGGCATCATGATCGAGCGGACGTACTCGGCGAGTCCCTCTCTGGTGGTCGCCGGATCGACCATGACCGCCTTCTCTTTCAGATCCACCCCGGCGGAGAAGTTGCCCCGCCCATCAGGACGTGGCGCACCGCTGAAGACGATGACGTGCACCTCGTCGTCCTCCTCCGCAGCGTGGACGGAGTCCCACAGCTCGTTCTGCATCTGGAGGCTCATCGCGTTCAGTCGGTCGGGACGGTTCAACACGATGTGGGCGACACCGCGGTCCTTCTCGAAGATCAAGGTCTCGTAGCTCATCTGGACGTCTCCTGTTCGCTCACCGACCCCGCTAGCCGACGTGGTAGCCACCGTTGACACTGAGGATCTGTCCCGTGACATGTCCCGACATCACCGGTGACGCGATCCCGACGATCACGTTGGCGACGTCGTCCGGGCGCCCGAACTTGCGCAGCGGGTAGAGCTTGAGGGCCCGCTTCTCACGCTCCTCGAACGCGGCTGCAGCCTCGCCGCCCTGCGCGACGATGTCCTCGCGGTAGCGATCGTGACGCTCGGTGATGGTCCGGCCGGGCGAAACGCAGTTGACCCGGACCTGGGCCGGACCGAGACCGATCGCCGCGCTCTGGGTGAACCCGATGATCGCCGCCTTCACCGCGCTGTAGGTCGTCTCACGCTGCTCTCCCCGGCGGGCAGAGTCAGAGGAGAGGTTCACGATCGAGCCCCCGCCGTGCTGACGGAGGTGATCGCCGAGGACCTTGCTGCAGTTCAGCGTGCCCTTCAGCGCGACGTCGATCAGACCGTCCCACTCCTCAGGATCCTCGTCCCAGAAGAACGGTGCCGTCGTCGAGGTCGGCAGCTTCGCCGCGTTGTTGACCAGCACGTCCAGTCGCCCGAAGGCCTCCAGCGTCTCGTCACGTAGTCGCTCCACGTCGGACATCGACGTCACATCGGTACGGACGAAGATGGCCTCGCCTCCATCCTCCACGATCTCCTGCGCCGCGGCGGGCACGTTGTCGTCGGCACCGTCGCTGATGTCCGCGATGACGATCCTCGCGCCCTCTCGAGCGAACGCACGCGCGGTCGCGCGGCCGATCCCGTTGGCGCCGCCGGTGATGACGACCACCTGGCCTGCTAGTCCGAGGTCCACTGCATCCTCCGTCTGTCTGTTGGTCGAGCGTGCTGATGTGCTGTCCGCGTCGCGACGCTGGCTCAGCCGTCCTGGTCCGCGAGCCGGTCGTTCCGGAGCGAGCCGCTGATGTTGCCGCGGAAGGGCGAGAAGTCGGGCGCCCGCTTCTCCAGGAAGGCCTCCTTGCCTTCCTTGGCTTCGCCGCCGTCCTCGAAGAACTCCGGGTTGACCTCGTTGATGAAACCGAGTGCGTCGACGTCACGGTGGTGGCTGTAGACCTCACGGAACAGCCGCTTGAGCAGGGCGAGGCTCGTCGGGGAGCGCTCGATCAACTCCTGGCACCACTCGTCGACCTTGTCATCGAGCTCAGCGTGCGGGATGGAGACGTTGGCAAGACCCAACTCCACGGCCTGCGCACCCGAGTAGCGGTGACACAGCATCCACATCTCTTTGGCGCGCTTCAGACCGATGGTGTAAGCGGCCGTCTGCACGAAGTGTCCGGCGTTCGGGGCCGCGACCCTGGGGCCGTTCTGACCGAAGATGGCGTGGACGTCACAGGCGATCGTCAGGTCTCAGTGGTAAGCGAGGTGGTT
>CAYTLZ010000347.1:0-2251 GCA_964438785.1 uncultured Actinomycetota bacterium
CGGTGGAGATCGAGCCGTCGTGGCCGGTGTTCATCGCCTGGAGCATGTCCAGGGCCTCACCGCCGCGCACCTCACCGACCACGATCCTGTCCGGACGCATCCGGAGGGAGTTGCGGACGAGGTCGCGGATCGTGATCTCCCCGCGGCTCTCGATGTTCGGTGGCCGGTACTCCATGCGCACCACGTGGGGCTGCATCAGCCGCAGCTCGGCAGCGTCCTCGACCGTGACGATGCGCTCCGCCGAGGGGATGAAGTTCGACAGCACGTTGAGGGTGGTCGTCTTCCCGGCGCCGGTGCCACCGGAGACGAGGATGTTGGTGCGCCCCTCGACGGCCGCAGCCAGGAACTGTGCGACCCGGGTCGACCAGGTGCCGTAGGCGACGAGGTCCTGCGCGGTGAACGCCTCGGCGGAGAACTTACGGATCGTCAGCATCGGGCCGTCGATCGACACCGGCGGGATCACGGCGTTGACCCGGGATCCGTCCGGCAGACGGGCGTCGACGTAGGGCTGGGCCTCGTCGAGTCGGCGTCCGACCTCCCCGACGATCTTCTCCATGACGCGACGCAGGTGCCCCTCGTCGAGGAAGGTGACGTCGGTCAGTTCGATGCGCCCGTCCCGTTCGACGAAGACCCGCTCGGGGCCGTTGGCCATGACCTCGGTGATGGTGGGGTCGTGCAGCAGGGGCTCCAGTGGGCCGTAGCCGAGGATGTCGTCGATGATGTCGGCGATGAGTTGCTTGCGGTCCGCGGCCGACATCGGCTCGGACTCCGTGGACAGCACCTCCCCGAGCTTGGTGCGCACCGCGTCTTCCAGCTGCCCCTGCGAGGTGTTGGTGTCGTAGAGCCGTGGGCCCAGCGCACGGACCAGCGCGAGGTGGGTGCGGCGACGCAGTTGGACGAGCCGGTCCGGCACGCCACTGTGCGCGTGGGTCGGCTGCAACTCGTACCTGTCGCTGAGGGGCGCGGCCTGCGCGTCGGGTGCGACGACGTCCTCAGCGGTGACCCCGGAGAGCCGTTCGTAGAGCCCCATGGCAGTCCCTCTCCTGTCCTTCAGCGTCGGCGGAATCGTCCGGTGCGCTCACCCGGTTCGACACCCGGTAGCAGGGCGGGGAGCAGCTCAGCGATCGCCTGGACGACGGGCGACTTCGGCCGGCCGATGGCCAGCGGTTCACCCTGGTTGATGGACAGCGGCACGTCCCGGCTGGAGGGGATCTGCACATCGATCTCTACGCCGAGCGACTTCTCCACCTCGGCCGTGCGCAGCCCGACCTTGCTGTCGGCGCGGTTGAGGACGATCTTCAGACCCTCTCGGGGGTGTCCCAGCTGCGCCAGGGTGCTGATGGCCAGCTTGAGGTTCTTGATGCTGGGTACGTCCATCGACCCGACGAGCACGATCTCGTCCGCGACGTCCAACGCCACGAGCATCTGGTCGGTGAACAGCGGTGGGCCGTCGATGACCGTCAGGGGGAACATCGTGGGCAGGAGTTCGAGGATGGCCTCGACGCCGCTCGGTTCCACCTGTTCCGCCAGCGACGGTTCGAGTGGCGCCGCCAACAGTGACACCCCCGACCGGTGGCCGGTGAAGTAGCCCTCGAGCGCCTCCTGGTCGAGCCGGTCCGACGACAGGGCTGCATCGAAGATCGACAGCGCTGGCATCAACTGGAACATGATGGCCAGGTCACCGGACTGCAGGTCGAGGTCGACCAGGGCGATGCGGCGCTGCAGGCGCTCAGCCGCCAGGACCGCGAGGTTCGACGCGACCAGTGACTTGCCGCACCCGCCCTTCGTGGAGAAGACCGCGACGATCCGTCCCCGCTCGGTCCCCTCCCCACCTGCCTGCACATCATGCTCGGCAGCGATGCGGGCTCGGGTCCTGGAGACGGCCTCCGCCCACTCGTCCGAAGTGGCTTCGACGGTCAACACGTCGTCAACACCGGAGCGCAGCGCCTCCCGGAGGAGGTCGGCCTCCAGCGTGTGCGCAACGAGCAGGGTGGCGGTGCCGTTACGTTCGTTCTCCACCTTCTCCGCGAAGGCCAGGACCTCGTCGTAGGCCAGGCCCGGACCGAGCACAGCCACGCGACCAGTAGCAGTCACCTCGCGTAACCGGGCCCGCAACTCGTCGATCGTCGCCACCTCGACGACCTCGTCCTCCGGGAGCACATTGATGACGCGGGCACGAAGCTCGCTTGACGGGTCAGCTACGACGATCACGGTTGGCGGGTCTCCTGTGCGGTCACTCGAACAGGTCCGC
>CAYTLZ010000348.1:0-2249 GCA_964438785.1 uncultured Actinomycetota bacterium
AGGAACGCTCCATCGTCGACGCCGTGCCCCACACCACCCGTGACGCCGTGGACACCATGCTCGAGCTCGACGGGGCCCCGTGGGTGTTCGTCGACACCGCCGGCATGCGCCGTCACTACCGCCGGGGCGAGGACACCGAGCTGTACTCGGTGGACCGCACCCGCACCGCCATCGAGCATGCCGACCTGGTGCTGTTCGTGATCGATGCATCCGAGCCGCTGGGGGAGCAGGACCAGCGGCTCGCGGCCCTGCTGCGCGACGCCGGCCGGGGCGTGGTGCTGGTCTGCAACAAGTGGGACCTGGTCGACGAGGACCGCCGGCTCGACTTCGAGAAGGAACTCGACCGGATGCTGTCGTTCGCGTCCTGGGCACCCCGGGTCAACATCTCCGCGACCTCCGGTCGTGGCACCCGGCGACTGCTGCCGCAGCTGCGCCGCGCCTGGGCGGCCTACCAGCGCCGCGTGCCGACCCGGGAGCTCAACGCGGTGTTCGACGAGGCCGTGTACCGCCACCCGCTGCCTCGACGCGGCAACAAGCAGCTCAAGATCCGCTACGCCACCCAGGCCGAGACCGCGCCGCCGCGGTTCGTGCTGTTCGCCAACGGCGCGATCCCCGACGGCTACCGCCGCTACCTCGAACGGGTGGTGCGCGAGCGCTACGACTTCGTCGGTACGCCGCTGCTGATCGACGACCGGCCGCCGGCCCGCCGTGAACGTCAGCACCAACGTCGAGGCAGCCGACGCACCGCCCGCTGAGCCGCGCCATGCCCGAGGTGGCCGACGTGCCCCGTCGCGGCCGATCCGGCCGCGGCCGCGCGCGCAGGAGGGCCCGGTTGGCCGCCGCTGATCGCAGGCGGTAGCGTGCGCCGCTCGCGGGAACACCCCCGGTTCCACCCGCGAGGCACCACGGGTACCACGGGCTGTGGCGCAGTCAGGTAGCGCACTCGTCTGGGGGGCGAGGGGTCGTCGGTTCAAGTCCGACCAGCCCGACGTTCCAACGGGACCCCGGACGCGTCCGCGCGCCCGGGGTCCCGTCATGTCGGAGCCGTCGTGTCGGCGCCGTCGTGTCGGCGACCGGACCGCGGTGCGCGCTAGCGTCGCCGGCCCCGGACGGCGCGATCCCGGGCAGACGACCAGGCCCGGGCAGACGACCAAGGCGGACGAGTGCGGCTCTTCGACATCGGTGCGCGGGAGGGGCAGTCGGCCAGCAACCGCGTGGTGACCATCCCCAACGCCCTGTCGCTGGCCCGCATCGCGATCCTCCCGGTCGTCTACCTCGACCTGGTCGGTGACCGGCTCGTGCGGGCGTTCGTGCTGCTGGCCGTGTTCGCCGCCTCCGACTGGCTCGACGGCTACCTCGCGCGCCGGCTCGACCAGATCACCCGGCTGGGGACCCTGCTCGACCCGATCAGCGACCGGATCCTGTTCGTGGTCGTCGGCATCGGGTTCGTGGTGTCGGACCTGCTGCCGCTGTGGGCGCTGGTGGTCCTGCTGATCCGCGACGCCGCCGTCCTGCTGGTCGGCGGTGTGCTGCTGCTGCGTGGCGAGGACCCGCCGGCGGTCACCCGGATCGGCAAGGCCGCCACGTTCGGGTTGATGTGGGCGTTCCCGACCTTCCTGCTGGCGGCGATCGTCGGTGCCGGTGCGGCCGACCCGAATCCGATCCTCGCGGGACTCGGCTGGCTGTTCTACGTGGTGGCGACCGTGCTGTACTACATCGCGGCCGGTCAGTACGCCGCCGAGGTCCGCGCCCGGCGCACCTCGGGTGCCCCCGGCCCGGCCACGGAGAGCTAAGGTCACGACCTGACGTGAGTCGTCAGCTGATGCACCGATCGAGGGAGAGCAAGGGCCGTGGCGGAATCCGTACCCGAGGAACTGCGCTACACCGCACAGCACGAGTGGGTGCGCCCGGACGGTGACGAGCTGGTCGTCGGCATCACCGATCACGCGCAGTCCACGCTCGGCGACATCGTGTACGTCGACATCCCGGGGCCCGGGACCGCGGTCGAGGGCGAGCAGCCCTTCGGTGAGGTCGAGTCCCACAAGTCGGTGTCGGATCTGTTCGCCCCGGTCACCGGGGAGATCGTCGCCCGCAACGATGGGCTCGACGAACGCCCCGAACTGGTCAACGAGGATCCCTACGGCGACGGGTGGCTGGTGCGGATCCGTCCCAGCGACGCCGATGCCCACGCCCGGTTGCTCGATGCCGCCGGCTACCGGGCCGTCGTCGAGGGCTGACACGGGGCCGTC
>CAYTLZ010000349.1:0-2201 GCA_964438785.1 uncultured Actinomycetota bacterium
TGTGAGCCCGGGGCGCGTCGTGGCCGGCATGGGAGATGCCGGGGGAGCAGCTAGCGATCCGCGACCTTGGCGATCTCGCCCGAGGCGATGTCCGCCCGGTAGCCGAGGATCTCCTTTTTGATCAGTCGCGCCATGATGTAGAGCCCGAGCACGTTCGGGATCGCCATCAGGAACAGCATGGAGTCGGAGATACCGATCACCGGCCCCAGCGACAGCGACGCACCGATCACGACGAAGATGCAGAAGATGACCTTGAACACGGTCTCCGCGGTCTCCGAGTCGTTGAAGATGTAGCCCGTCGCCTTCATCCCGTAGTAGCTCCAGGTGAGCATCGTGGAGAAGGCGAACGCGACCACGGCGATCGCGAGCACGTTCGGGAACCACGGAATGACCGTCGCGAACGCCGCCGAGGTCAGCGCGACCCCACCGAGTTCGCTCGCCGCGTCGTCGAGGTAGGCACCCGTGATCACGATGATCAGCGCGGTCATCGTGCACACGATGATGGTGTCGAAGAACGGCTCGAGCAGGGCGACGTGCCCCTCCGACGAGGCGTGGTTGGTCTTCACCGGTGCGTGGGCGATCGCCGCGGAGCCGATGCCGGCCTCGTTGGAGAATGCCGCCCGCTGGAAGCCGACGATCAGCGCACCGATGATGCCGCCGGTGGCGCTCTCGAAGCCGAATGCACCGGCGAAGATCTCCCCGAACGCGGCCGGGACGAGCTGCAGGTTCGACACGATGACGACCGCCGCCGCGATGAGGTAGATGGCCGCCATCAGTGGGACGAGCTTCTCGGTCACCTTGGCGATGGACTTGATCCCACCGATGATGACGAGCCCGACGACGACCGCGAACACGAGCCCGACGACCCAGCGCAGACTGACGATGGGGCTGTCCGCCCCGCCGGTGACCGCGATGATCTGCGCGGTCGCCTGGTTGGCCTGGAACATGTTGCCGGCACCGATCGACCCGCCGATGGCGGAGATCGCGAACAGGATGGCCAGCACCTTGCCGGCCCGGACGCGGCCGGTCACCTCGGCGATGCCCTGTTCGAGGTAGTACATCGGCCCACCGGAGATGCTGCCGTCGGCGCGTTGGCGGCGATACTTCACCCCGAGGGTGCACTCGGCCATCTTCGCGGACATCCCGAGGAAGCCGGCGATGATCATCCACACCGTCGCGCCCGGACCACCGATCGCGATCGCGACCGCGACCCCGGCGATGTTCCCGAGCCCGACCGTGCCGGACACGGCCGTGGCCAGCGCCTGGAAGTGGGTGACCTCCCCGGCGTCGTCGGGGCTGGTGTAGCGGCCCCGGATCAGGTCGAGGGCGTGCGACGGGCCCCGCAGGTTCAGGAAGCCGAGGTAGACGGTGAAGAACGCACCGGCGGCCACCAGCCACAGCACGATCAGGGGCAGGTTCACGTCGCCGACCGGGATGGAGAAGAAGACGACGGACTCGATGGCGCTGGAGATCGGCGACAGCGCGTCACCGATCCGGTCGTCGATGCTCTGTGCGAGGAGGATGTTCATGGGACCACCGTCACCGGCACGTCGGCCATCTGGATCAACTGGCCCGGCACGCTGCCGAACAGTTTCGTCTTCATGCGGCTCTCTCCTGTGCGGCCGACGAGGATGTGGAACGAGTCGTGCTCCCGGGCCAGCGCGTTGAGCAGCTCGGCGCGGTCCCCGTGCTTGACGATCGGGATGCTCTGCACCTCGTCGCCGACGATCTTCAGGGCGGGTTCGATGACCTGCTCCTGCGCGGCGTCGAGCTCGGCCTGACGCCGTTGGCCGCGGGTCTCGTTCTCCTCCGGGGTGTTGAACGAGTACGGCGACCAGGGGATGACGTGCGCCAACACGACGCTCACCCCCAGGGCCTTGGCTCGATCGCGAGCGAACTCGATCGCTCGCCTGCTGGCGTCGCTGTTGTCGACGCCAACGAGGACTGTTCCGGGCATACCTGGCTCCGTCCTGTGACTGGGCGACCCCGCCGGTTTCGACCACCTGCGGCAGGCATCGCTGGATCGTGCAGTGCTCCCCAAGGCGAGCCGTGGCTCGCATCTCGGCGACGCTAGAGAGCGCCGGAATCTGCAAGCAAGGACGGAAACGGGTGCATGGGCCCTGCAGGAAAACCACAGCTTTTGCCTGCTAGCCGTCCGCCGCACGCCCGGATGGGCGCGGGCGGGCGATCCGGGCCCATCC
>CAYTLZ010000350.1:0-2191 GCA_964438785.1 uncultured Actinomycetota bacterium
GGTCGACGGGGATGCCGCGGCCGTCGTCGGTCACCTCGACGCCGTCGTCGTCGCGTAGCCGCACGGTGATGCGCGCAGCGTGGCCGGCGAGGTGCTCGTCGACGGCGTTGTCGACCACCTCCCACACCAGGTGGTGCAGCCCACGCGTGTCGGTCGAGCCGATGTACATCGCGGGACGTTTGCGCACACCCTCGAGGCCCTTGAGGACGCTGATCGAGGTGGCGCTGTAGGCGTTGGCGGACTTCTGGGCCACGGGGGAGGTTCCTAGCGGTCGAGGCGGACGGCGAGGTGGAGGCACACGGGACGGAGGCGCACCGGCGGGGCGGGCATCGACCGACCGCGCCAGCGTGACCATGCACGGTAGAGCAGCGGTGCGACGCGACCGAGCACCGTCCACAGCCGGGCAGCAGACGAGCATGGCAATCGGTCGAGGGCAGGCGAAGGTTCCTCGCTATCCCGCGGGGAGCAGCAGCGTGGTGTCGAGTCCCGCGAGTTCCAAGGCCAGGGCGGACTGGCGTCGGTCGAGTGTGACGAGCGGGAGGCCGTGATCGCGGCACGTCAGCGCGATGAGCAGGTCGTGCACGTTCCCGCCGAGGGTCAGTGACCGACCACGGCGCAGAATCTCCGCGTAGGCCGACGCCGGCGTCGCCACGATGCGGCCCTCGTCGGACCACGGGGACAGCGCCGCTTCAACGGTTCGTGCGTCGAGGTGCCACGGCGCACGACGGAGGGCTGCCCACGTTTCGGCGAGAACGATGCCCGGCACCTGGCCCTGTGCCGCGGCGACGACATGGGGACGGGCGCGTGCGTGGAACTCGTGGTTGGTGACCAGACCGGCCACCATGACGGAGGTGTCGATCACCGGTCGTCGCGTTGGGTGTGGATGGCCTGCGTCGCGTCGGCGTTGCTCACCGCGTCGAGGTCGTCGAGGGTGACCTGCGGGAGGCCGTCCTGGCCCGAGGTGACCGTGGCCCGACGGCGCCGCTCCAGCAGTACCCCCTCAGGGGTGGAGACGAGTTCGAGTGCGCCACCATCGGGCATGCCCAGTCGTTCACGTTCCGCCAGGGGGATGACGACACGGCCCTGCGCGTCGAGCTTCACGGTCATGTTCATGCCCACTCCTGGCTGCCACGGCGATGGTGCCATGCTGCCATCGCCGTGGCAACGGCTTCGCGGGTCGAACCACGCGCACAACGCCGACGCACTAGTTCCGATATTGCAACGTCCACCAACAAGGCTAGAGTGTTCCGATACTGCAACATGACCCGGAGCCGATCGTGGCGAGCGACCACAGCACGACGCACTCGGTGCGCAGCGCAGCCGATCTTGGTGCCGCGATCGCTGATGCGCGGCGGGATGCCGGACTGACCCAGCAGGAGCTCGCCCGTCGCGTCGGCATCTCGCGGCCCTACCTCGCGCAGGTCGAGCACGGTCGGACCTCACGGCTGCTCGAGCTGCTGTTCGACCTGCTGCGGGTCGTGGACCTCGAACTCGTCGTGCGCCGCCGCGGTTCCCACGATGGCTGACCGCCCGACGCTGCTGCAGGTCGCGATGCACGGCGAGGTCATCGCCCATCTGCGTGAGCAGCGCCGCTCAGGTCGGATCGAGCTGACCCACACCGACCTGGCGCGCGAACGCTGGCCGGCGCGCACCCCGGTGGTGTCGTGTTCGCTCCCGGTGGCCGCCAGCCGGCAGGACGCGACCGCGTTCCTGAACGGCCTACTGCCCGAGGGCCAAGCCCGGGCGACGCTGGCGGCGCAACGCGACCTCGTCGCATCCGACACCTTCGGTCTGCTCGCCGCGTTCGGGCGCGACATCGCCGGGGCGCTCGTGATCAGGGATCCGGATGACGACCGCGCGGGACGGACGCCGCACGCGGTCGACTATGCGAACGACGACGAACTCGCGGGCGCGATCGCCACACTGCCGGACCAGCCGCTCGGCGCGCACGACGACAGCGAGCTGTCCCTGGCCGGCATCCAGGACAAGCTGCTGCTGGTCGCCACCGACGGCCCGACCGGCTGGGGCCGGCCCGTCGCCGGCCTGCCGTCCACCCACCTCCTCAAGCCCGATCCGCTCGCCCATCCCGGGGTCGTGGTCCGGGAGGCCGAAGCGCTCCGGATCGCCTCTCAGGCGGGCCTGACCACGATCGACCCGCAGCTGTTGGACATCGGCGGGCGGCCGTGCCTGC
>CAYTLZ010000351.1:0-2178 GCA_964438785.1 uncultured Actinomycetota bacterium
TGCGGGGTGGACCTACCCGCGCACCCCGAAAGGACCTGACGTGGCCTCTGTGCTGCTGCTGGCCGCGCTGACCGTGACCGTCGCCCTACTCGCACGTACCCACCTACTCGCCTGCCGCGCCCTGGCCGACCTCGAGGAGGCCCGCCGATGAACAGCAACCCGCCCGAACCTGCCCGCTGGTGGTTCGGTGACCCACCCGCCGACCTCGCCCCGGCAGTGGCCGCGCACGACGCCGTACAGGCTGCCGAGACGATCGTCACCGATGCCGAACCCGAACAGCTCTGGCGGATCAAGGCCGAGCGCCAGGTAGCCCGGATCATGCTCGCCGAGCTGCTACTCCCCGCCCTCGAACCTGACGAGCTGGCCGCGGTACTCAACCGGCTCGAACCCGGCACCCGCCGCGCGGTGGCCACGTTGCTGGCCCGCGCCGGCTGGCGGCACGCCAACGGCCGACTCCACCCGCCGGAAGGTTCCGCATGAACCCGACACCTCGCCGCTACACTCGCCGCACGGCCTCACCGTCGCCCGTCTCCACGGACTCGGGAACCACGACCGGTAGGCCCGAAGGCCCCGCACCGGGGCGCCCGAGTCTCCACGGACTCTCGGGAGGCGAACCATCCGACGGCCGCCTCGAGCGGCCAGCCTCTCAACCGTTGGAGCCATCATCATGACTCTGGAACAGCTACGCGAACGTAAGGCCGAGATCGAGGCCAAGGAGCAGCGCATCGGCGAGGACCTCGACGCCCTGCGCGACAAGTGCACCGGCCGTACCCCCACCCGCGCCGAGGACGAACGCCTGGACAACCTCATGGCCGGCATCACCCGTGCCCGCACCGAGCTGGACACCCTCGAACGCATCGAGCGTGCCATGACCACCGGCGTCGGCGTCGTGCCGGGTTCCGACCAGGGCCGCGCTGACCTGGCCCCCACCCGCACCGCCGGCCTCGGCGGTGACATCCGCGGCGACGGGCTCCGCGCCATCGAGCAGGCCCCCGGCGCCACCGACGATCAACGCCAGGTCGCGACCGAGCTGGTGGAACAGGACCACACCTACACCGCGGCACGGTGGGCGTCGGCGGTCGCCGGCGACACCTACCTGCGTGCCTTCGCCAAGCTGGTGCAGGACCCGCAGCGCGGCCACCTCGAGTGGAGCAGGCCCGAACAGGAAGCGTTCGCCCGCGCCCGCGCCGAAGCCCGCAGCATGTCGCTGACCGACGCTGACGGCGGCTTCATGGTCCCGTTCGCGCTCGACCCGTCCATCATGCTGACCGGCGACGGCAGCATCGACCCCATCCGCGCGGCGGCCCGCACGGTGACCACCGCTACCAACCAGTGGCAGGGCGTGACCTCCGCCGGGGTGTCCACCCGCTGGAGTGCCGAGGGCACCGAAGCCAACGACGACTCCCCGACGCTTGGGGACGCCCCCATCGACGTGCACAAGGCCGACAGCTTCGTGCCGTACTCGCTGGAGATCGGCGGGGACGCCATCGACCTGGTCGGCGAGCTGCGGCGCATCATGGCCGACGCCAAGCTGCAGCACGAAGCCGCCGCATGGATCAACGGCACCGGCTCCGGGCAGCCCTACGGCATCGTCACCCGCCTGACGGGTGGTAGCTCCGAGGTGGCACCCAACAACGCCGGATCGTTCACCGCTGACGACGTGTACGCGCTGCTGGAGAAGCTGCCGCCGAGGTTCCGTGACCGGGCCGCGTGGCTGGCCGCCCTGTCCACCATCAACGACATCGACCAGTTCGAGACCGCCAACGGGTCGAAGCGGTTCCCCGACGTCCACGCGGCCACGCCGACGCTGCTGCGCCGCCCGCTCGCCGAGGTGTCCAACATGCGCGGCACCGCCGACATCGACGCCGGCGAGACCGAGGACAACCACGTCCTGGCTGTCGGTGACCTGCAGGCGGGGTACGTGATCGCCGACAGGATCGGGACCACCATCGAGCTTATTCCCCATCTGTTCGGGGCGGAGCGCCGCCCGACGGGTGAGCGCGGCCTCTACATGTACTGGCGTGTCGGTGCCGACGTTGTCGTGCCCAACGCGCTGCGCATCCTCAACGTGGCCACCACCGCCTAACGCTGTCCGTGCCGGTTGGGTTACTCCTTTCGTGGCCGGCACGGCAGGTGCGGCCCGCTCGTTGTCTGGGCGGGCGGGCCGCACCACCACCC
>CAYTLZ010000352.1:0-2176 GCA_964438785.1 uncultured Actinomycetota bacterium
GGAGATGGTGAACGTCTCCTCGCCACGCAGCAGCTGCAGCTCGGCGTAGAAGGTGCCGTCACGCAGCTCGGTCACGTGCACGGCGACGAGTTCGGCGCCGAGCTCCTCGAGCACGTCGACGAACAGATCGTGGGTGAGCGGCCGCGCCGTCTCCACCCCCTGCAGCGCGAAGGCGATCGCGGTGGCCTCCACCGCCCCGATCCAGATCGGCAGGTACCGACTGCCGGCACGCTCTTTGAGCAGGACGATGGGCTGGTTGGCCGGGAGTTCCACCCGGACACCGATGAGCTCCATCTCGATCAAGGATTGCGCTCCTGGTCGTCGCCCGGGCGAGGCTAGCGGAGCCGGTCAGCGGCAGATGCCGCACGCAGTGCGGCCCAGGCCCCGTCCGCCGCGGCTCCGCCGAGCGCGCCCGCCCGTGCGGCGTCCTGCGGGGCCCGTGCGTCGCGCACGGCGGTCACGGTGGCGAGCGCGTCCTCGCCGACGAGCACCTCCACCTCGACGTCGCCGTCCGGTGGCCGGGCCTGCAGGCCCAGCACGAGTTCGGCCGTACGCTCGGTCGGGGTGACCACCGGGGCCCGGTCGACCGTGAAGACGATCTCGCCGCCGGCGACCGTGTACCGCAGCTCGGCGGCCAGTTCGGCGGCCTCGAACCGGTCGAACCCGAGGTCGAGCAGCGCCGCGGCGGCGTCGAACCGGGCGGGATCCGCACCGGCGTCCAGCACGACCGCGATCAGCTCACGGCCGTCGCGTTCGGCGCTGCCGATCAGGGAGTTGCCGGCCTGGGAGGTGAACCCGGTCTTCAGGCCCGTCGCGTCCGGGTAACGGTTGAGCAGTTCGTTGCGGGTCGACACCAGTCCCTCGCTGGGCAGCGCGACCTGCGTGCGGGCGAAGAACGGGCGCAGCTCCTCCTGGGCGAGCGCGACCCGGGCGATCGTGGCCAGGTCCAGCGCGGACAGCTGGTTGGCGTCGTCGAGGCCCGACACGCTGACGAGGTCCACGTCCTCGAGCCCCATGGCGTCGACGTCCGCGGCCATGAGGTCCAGAAAGCCCGCCGTGTCCCCACCGACGTGGGTCGCGACGGCCTCGGCGGCCTCGTTGCCGGACCGGGCGATCAGCGCGTCGAACAACTCGGCGATGCTCCAGGTGTCCCCCGGCTCGAGGCCGACACCGGAGCCGGGCACACCCTCGACCTCCGCGCCGACGGTCACCTCGTCGTCGAGGTCGACCCGGGCGGCGGCGGTGAGCACCGTCAGCACCTTGACGGTCGAGGCGACGGCGCGCTTGTCGTTCGCTCCGGCGGCGGCCAGCACTTGGCCGGTCCGCGCGTCCATCAGCACCCAGGCCCCGGCGTCGAGCCCGGTGGGCGTCGGCCAGTCGGCGGGTGCCGCCGGCAGCAGGCCGGGCTCGGGTGGCGGGTAGGCCCCGCCCGCCTGCCCGAGTGCGGGCAGGGCGGTGGTGATGAGCAGCGCCGCCGCGAGCAGCGCCACCAGCAGCCGCTGGGTCATGAGCGCAGCGCCGCTCGCAGTTGGCGCACCAGCAGGGCCTGGTAGAGCGCGTTGCCCGAGGCGGCCAGATGTTCCGCCCGGTCGGTCGCGGCCCGCCGGCTGTCCGGGTTGCGCTGTCGCAGCAGCGGGGCCACCAGGGTCTCGACCAGGCTGGCCTCACGATCCGCGAACTGGCGGTACATGCGCAGATGGCGGGCCTCGAGCCCCCGGTCGAGCAGGTCACCGGCGACCTTGGCGACCTGCAGGTCGTCGCCGTCGTACAGCGGGCCCGAACCGATCAGGCCGTGTTCGCTCAGGGCCGTGAGCCGCTGCGCATCGATGCCGGCCGCCTCCTGCAGTTCGGTGGCGTCGAGTTGCAGGTCGGTGGCCCCGGCGTCGAGCAGGGCCCGTGGCGGCGCGGGCGTCGGCGTGTCCGCGACGGCGGCGGGCAGGTCGTCGGGCTCGGGTTCCGGGGGGCTCTCCAACGGGATCCCGGCGTCGATCCGCGCGAGTTCGTCCTTGATCACCTTCAGGGGCAGGTAACGGTCACGTTGAGCTCGAAGCACATAGCGCAGCCGATCCACGTCGGTCCCGGTGAACTTGCGGTAGCCCGACTCGGTGCGGTCCGGGGTGATCAGCCCCTCGGACTCCAGGAAGCGGATCTTGGAGATGGTGATGTCGTCGAACTC
>CAYTLZ010000353.1:0-2151 GCA_964438785.1 uncultured Actinomycetota bacterium
ACGCCGTGCAGGAGCGCGGTGCCGTCCGCTTCGACCATCAGGTCGCGGATCTCGAGGTCAGCCATGGTGGATCGTCTCTCTTGAGGTGGTGGTCAGGTGATGATGGAGCGGTCGGTGGACCCGCCGATGCCCTCGACGGTGACCGCGCCTAGTGGTCCGGAAAGGGTGCGTCGTTGGTGGCGGTCGTGACATCGACGTGGACGTCGCCGTCGTCGAGCGTGACCGCGAAGGTGGGGACCGGCTTCATCGCCGGGAGCGACGAGGGCCGACCGGTGTCGAGGTCGAAGGTGGAACCGTGCAGCGAGCACTCGACCCCGTTGCCGTACACGGTGCCGCCGTCGACCAACGACCACTGCTGGTGCGAGCAGGTGTCGTGGATCGCCCGGACACCGTCGTCGGTGCGCACCAGGCAGACGGGCACCCCGTCCACCTCGATGCGGACCGGCTGGCCGGGTTCGAGGTCGTCGAGTCGGGCGTCGGCGCTCATGGGCTACGCCTCCACCGCGTCGCGCAGGGACGCGTCGTTGATCTGTACGGCGGCGAGATCGGCTCGCTCGACCCGGGCCTCGATGGCGGCCAGCGCGGCCTCCTCGACCCCGGGGAGCTCCAGCTCGCGCAGGACCTCGCGGAAGAACCCGAACACGATCAGGCGCAGCGCGTCCTCGCGCTGGATCCCCCGCGATTCGAGGTAGAACAGGTGCAGCGCGTCGATCTGTCCGGTCGCCGACCCGTGCCCCGCGGTGATGTCGGCGCACTCGATCTCGAGGAACGGGGTGGCGTCCGCCCGCGCACCCTCGGTGAGGATCAGCGACTTGTTGTTCTCGTCGGTGCTGGTTCCGACCGCGTCCTTGTGCACGAAGATGTTGCCGCGGAAGACGCTGCGCGAGTGGCCCTGCAGCGCCCCCTTGAACAGCACGTCGGAGGAGGCGTGGGGCGCGATGTGCCGCACGTAGGGCTGCAGGTCGAACCACTGGCCCTCGTCGGCGAAGTAGACCCCGAGCGGCCGGACGGATGCGCCCGGACCGACCAGGTCGGCCTCGGGCCGCAGACGGACCGTCGCCCCGCCGGTGGTGACCCCGAGCGTGTGGACGGTGGCGTCGCGGTGCAGCTGCAGCTTCTGCAGTGACAGGTGCTGGATCTGGTCGGCCCAGCCCTGCATGCTGACGAGCTGCAGTTCGGCGGCGTCGCCCACGAAGCCCTCGAGGACCTCGTCGACGAGCGCGTCGACACCCTCGACGGAGGTGTGCTCGAGGTAGACGATCGCCTTGGCGTGATGGCCGACGTCGAGCAGGACCCGCGGGAGGTGTGCGCCGGCGGTCGCGACGTGGACGTGGATGCCGATCGGTGCGGTCAGTTCGACCTCGGCCGGGACATGGACGTACACGCCCGCGGTCCAGGCGGCGTCGTTGACGCCGATCGTCTTGTCCTCGTCGCCACCGGTGCCGTGGGGATCGCCCGTGGTCAGCGTGCCGAGCAGTTCCTGGATGCGCCCGCCGTGCTCGTCCGCCGCCGTCGCGAGGTCGGCGACGACGACACCCTGGTCGGTCATGGACGTCGGCACGGTGACGCTGACGACCTGGCCGTCCACGACCGTCACCTGGGCCGACTCGAGGTCGAGCCCGGTGGCGATGGAGGCCGGCAGTTCGACGTCGTCGGCGGCGGTGTCGATCACGTCCCGATCGACGTCGTAGCGACGGTCGAACGGCGTCGAGCGCCAGAACTCGTCCTGGCGGCTGTTGGGCCAGCCACGGTCGAGCGTGTGCTTGAAGGCCGCCAGTCGGCGGTCACGGAGCCAGGACGGCTCCCCGGCCGCATCACTGCGGGCGGCGAGTTCGTCTTCCTGGAGAGCATCGAGATTCACGGGTCACTCACTCGGGCATCGTCGGGTGGGGCGGAGTCGAACAGCAGGCGCGGACGTCGTCCCGATGCGGGCCGCAGCACGCATCGGGACGCTGTCCGTGACGGGATGACGCAGGTGGGCGCGTCAGCCGATGGCGCCTTCCATCTCCAGCGCGATCAGGCGGTTGAGCTCGACCGAGTACTCCATCGGCAGCTCACGGGCGATCGGCTCGATGAAGCCGCGCACGATCATCGCGGTGGCCTCGTCCTCGTCGATCCCGCGCGACTGCATGTAGAACAGCTGGTCGTCGG
>CAYTLZ010000354.1:0-2138 GCA_964438785.1 uncultured Actinomycetota bacterium
CCGGCCGCTCAGCCGGCACGCGCGCGGGTGTCGGCCACCGTTCCTCCGCCGGTATGGCCCCGGCTGTGCACAACTGCGGCCTAGTTCCGGCTCGGCTCTACGATGCGGACGTCATTCGTCCGCTGGGGAGGGTCGGTAGCCGATGGCCGAGATCACCATGGAGGAGTCGCGGCGTCAGATCCGGGCGCTGAGCGACCGAGCGGAGCAGGCCGCGGCGGACGGGGAGCCGGATGAGGCTGCCGAGCTGTGGCGGCTCGTGCTGACCCATCCGTGCGCGCACCATCAGGTGGCGGCCTACGAGATCCTCGACGAGGCCTATCGGGCGTATCGGGAAGCGGGCCTCTACGACGAAGCGATCGCGGCGAAGCGTGAGGCGATCTCGGCCGGCTACCGGTCGGTGCCCGATCCGGAGGCCGACATCGCCGAGTGCCTGCTGGATGCAGGCGAGATCGACGAGGCTGATGCGTTGTTCGCGCGCCTGCGTCAGCGCGATCCCGAGGACGTGTGGCTCTACAACGCCGCCGCCTACAGCTACCTCGGCATCGACGTGTCCACCTCCCTTCGCTGGGCGCTGGACGGCATCGAAGTGGCACTGGCGACCGGCGATCCCGACCAGGTCGTGATGCAGCTGCTCGAGTTGGCCGAGGACGCGTGGGGGGAGATGGCCGAACCCGTCGACCAGCAACTCGTCGACCGGGTCGAGCGGTTCTGCGATGAGTGGACCCCGGTCACCTCGCCACGAGGGTGGGGTGGTCTGCCACCTCGCGATGATCGGCCATGCGTGCACTGCGGCTACCAACCGGAAACCAGCCGGGCCGAGATAGACGAACGCGCGCGTCGCAACCATCGACGTCTACTCGAGGTCGGGGATCCGGAGGCGCTCGGCGGGCTCGATGCGGCGTTCGGACCCGAGCCCAAGGCCAAGCTCGCGGGCCCCATCGCGCTTGCGACTGGCTGGTTCCCCGCCGAGCAGTGGGCCGAGGCGTGTCAGCGGTGGCCGGATCTGCTCGATGATCGGCCCGCCGAGCACCACGCCTACACCCAGGCGACCGAGGCACAGATCAAACGGATCGCCCGGCATGCCGCCGGTCACCGGCTGCACGTCGCGGCGATGACCGTCGACGGGCTCGAGGCGCACGCCGAGGAGTCCGGCAACGACCCCGGCAGCGGTGCGGCCCGCTCGCACTATGCCGCGACGCTGCTGCGGACCGGTGACGCCGTTGCCTGGCCGCCAGGCCGCAACGAGCCGTGCTGGTGCGGCTCGGCACGCAAGTACAAGAAGTGCTGCGGCCCGGTCCCTGCCGCCGCGGATGATCCCTCATGAGTGTGCTGGCTGAACCCGGCCGACGGCATCCGCGGCGTGACGCGCCGGCGACGTTGCGGCTGCGTGCGCAGCTTCAGGGGGCGTTCCCGCCGGTGTGGCGGCGGATCGAGGTGGCGTCCGATCTCGGGCTCGACGAGCTGCACTCGGTGTTGCAGGTCGTGTTCGGTTGGGAGGACTACCACCTGTACCGGTTCACGACCGGCCCGCAACAGGATCCGGGTGCGGTGTTCGCGTGCACCGCGGATCTCGCCGAAGGGTTCAACGACGACCCGGCCATGCCGACCTGGGATGTCCGGGTCGACGAGCTGCTCGCCGCGGTAGGCGAGCGGCTGCACTACCAGTACGACTACGGCGACAACTGGCAGGTCAGCCTCGAGGTCGAGGACGTCGTCGACGGTCGTGTGCCACCCGGCCGGGTGACGCTGGTCGAGGGCGACGGGCCCGGCCCGCCCGAGGACTGCGGCGGTATTCACGGCTACCGGCTGATCGTGGCCGCCTCCGATCCGGCCCATCCCGACCACCGCCGGGCGCTGACCGAGGTGGCGGAACTGTGGGGCGACGAGGTCGCCCAGCGCGACCTCGGCCTGGTGGCGTTCGACCCGGCCGCGATCGACGCCCGACTGCAGGCGCTGGATCTGGCCGCCTCCGCGCCGACCCCGGCCCGGATCGGTGGCAAGCTCGGGACGTTGCTGCTGCGCGTCCGCGATCCGGACACCGACCGCCAGCTGCGGCGGCTCGCATCGTCGGCCGGTGTCGCGGCGGACCTCGACGAGGCGACCGCCGCACGGATGGTGCGACCCTTCACGGTGCTGCT
>CAYTLZ010000355.1:0-2109 GCA_964438785.1 uncultured Actinomycetota bacterium
AAGGAGGTCGATGCGCTGACCGGCGACGACCTGCGTTCCGGGCTGGTGGCCATCGTGTCGGTGAAGGTCGGCGACCCGCAGTTCGAGGGCCAGACCAAGACCAAACTCGGCAACTCCGAGGTCAAGTCGTTCGTGCAGACCACGACCTACGCTCGCTTGGCGGACTGGCTCGACGAACACCCGGCCGAAGGCAAGCTCATCGTCCAGAAGGCGGAAGGCGAGGCCCAGGCCCGCATCGCCGCCCGCAAGGCCCGCGACCTGACGCGCCGCAAGTCCCTGCTGGAGTCGACGTCACTGCCGGGCAAGCTCGCCGACTGTCAGACCCGTGACCCGGCCGAGTCCGAGCTCTACATCGTGGAGGGTGACTCCGCGGGCGGCTCCGCCAAGATGGCCCGTGACCGTCGGACCCAGGCGATCCTGCCGATCCGGGGCAAGATCATCAACGTCGAGAAGGCGCGGTTGCCCAAGGTGCTGTCCAACACCGAGGTCCAGGCGCTGCTGACCGCGATGGGCACCGGGTTCGCCGACGACTTCGATGTCACCAAGGCGCGCTATCACAAGCTGATCCTGATGGCCGACGCCGATGTCGACGGTGCCCACATCCGTACCCTGTTGCTGACCTTCCTGTTCCGGCACATGCGACCGTTGATCGAAGCGGGCTACGTCTATCTGGCCCAGCCGCCGCTCTACCTCGTCATGCACCCGACCCGGAAGAAGGAACTGCACTACGCGTTCTCGGATGCCGAACGGGACCGCATCGTGGTGCGGATGCGCGAGGACATCGGGCCCGACCGCAAGATCGAGGTGCAGCGCTTCAAGGGTCTCGGTGAGATGGATCCCGATCAGCTGTGGGAGACCACGATGGACCCGGAGCGGCGCACGCTGAAGCTGGTGCGCATGGACGACGCGGCCGCGGCCGACGAGATGTTCTCCATCCTCATGGGCGACGACGTGGAGTCCCGACGCGACTTCATCCAGTCGAACGCCAGGTACGCCACGCTGGATGTCTGAGGTGATCGATCACCACGGTGAGCAGGGCGCGATCGGTCGTGCCCTGCTGTGGGTGCTGGTCGGGGTGCTGCTCGCCGCCGTGCTGTTCGCCGCGGTGTCACCGGAACTGGCGGCGGCCGCACCCGAACAGGGAGCCGGCATCATCGGCCTGGTCCTGCTCGCCGGGATTCCGGGGATCGTGATCATGGGCGCCGCGGCAATACGCCGTCGCCGGCTCGAACGCGACGACCCACCCCCGGGAGCCTGATCATGGACCGAACGTTGCGCGCCACGCTGCTGGCCGCGTTCATCGGCTTCGCGAGCGTGGCCGGCCTGGGGATCTTCCTCGGTTTCCAGCCGGTCCCGGCCCTCGTCACCGGCGCGGTGGTCGCGGTTCTCGCGGGGCTGCTGATCTGGGGTGCCGCCCGCCGGGCCGACACGTTCGCCGAGGTGCCGCGACCACCGGTGGAACCGGGCTTCCCCGGCGCGCCGGAGTCCGCTGACGACGACCGCCCGACCAGCGACGATCCCGACGATCCCGACCGTCGTCACGGCTGAACGCCGGCGGGGTCTCCCCGCCCCCGTCCCGACCCGCTTCCACCACCCCGCACGCCAGGAGCCGACCCGTGGCCGACGAGCCCACCACCCCCGATCCCGACGATCCCACCGGGGACGCCCCGGACGGTCAGCCCGGGGCGGACACGCCCGATGGCACCCCACCGGGGACACCGGATCGCACGCCGGCGGATCCGGTCGCCCGGCGTGACGACGGGACACCGCTCGACGAGATCGGCAGCGTGCTCGCCGCCCGGGTCGAACCGGTCGTGATCGAGGACGAGATGCGCTCGTCCTACCTCGACTACGCGATGTCGGTCATCGTCGGTCGGGCGCTGCCGGACGTGCGTGACGGCCTCAAACCCGTGCACCGCCGGATCCTGTACTCGATGGACGAGACGGGACTGCGTCCTGACCGCCCCTACCGCAAGTGCGCCTCCGCGGTGGGCGACGTGATGAAGAAGTACCACCCGCACGGCGACTCGGCGATCTACGACGCGCTGGTGCGGATGGGCCAGGACTTCTCGATCCGCTACGAGCTGATCGACGGCCACGGCAACTTCG
>CAYTLZ010000356.1:0-2096 GCA_964438785.1 uncultured Actinomycetota bacterium
CGGTCGCGACCGCCCGAGCTCCGCTCCGCCGGAGCGGAGCGGGCCGGGCGGGAGGGAGGCGAACCGGCGGCGGGCGTGGTCCTGGCGGCATCGGATCGCCGCGGCGGGGAATCGGTGTCACGGGGGGAAGCGTCGGATCCGGCCTCCTGCTCGGCCAGGTAGCGGTCCAGATCGGCGTGGGTCACCTGGCCCCGGGAGCCGGTCGGGGTGACATCGTGCAGATCGATCCCGAGCTGGCGGGCACGCCGGCGCGCCGGAGGATGGGCGCGAACGATGCCCTCGAGAGGGCTGGCCACCGCCGCCGCCGGCCCCATCGCGGGGCCGCGGGGGGCCTCGTCCGGCTCGGCCGCACCCGTGTCTGCGGCAGCGTCGGCATCGTCATCGTCATCGAGCAGGTCGCCGAGCAGCTCGTCCTCCTCGCCGGTGACCATGGCCACCGGGACCCCGAGGTCGACGCGGGAGCCGGGTTCGACGAGCAGTTCGGCGACGACCCCGTCGTAGGGGCTCTCGAGCTCCATGTCGACCTTGTCGGTGCCGACCTCGGCCAACGGCTGGCCGCTACGGACCTCATCGCCCACCTCGACGAGCCAGGTGATGAGCTCCGCGTCCTCCATGGTCGCGGACAGGGCGGGCATACGGACGGTCAGTTCTGCCATCAGACGTCCTCCGCGGCCAGGGCGCGCATCGCCTCGACCAGGTCCTCGGTCTGCGGAATCGTCGCCGTCTCCAACCCCGGGGCGTACGGCATGGGGTTCTCACGGCCACACACCCGCACGATGGGCGCGAGCAGGTGATCGAACGCTCGGGAGCCGGCGACGGCCGCGACCACCTCGGCACCGACGCCGACCGCGGTCGGGGCCTCGTGGGTGACGAGCAGCTTGCCCGTACGGCAGACCGACTCGATGACCGTCTCCGTGTCCAGCGGCCGCAACGTGCGCAGGTCGACGACCTCGACCTCGATGCCCTCCTCGGCCAGCTGTTCGGCGGCTTCGAGGGCCTTGTGGGTGTTGAGCGAGTAGCTCGCCACCGTCAGGTCGGTGCCGTCGCGCAAGACCGCGGCCTCGCCGATGACCGCGGGCGAGTCGGTCGGGCTGGTGCGCGCGACGAGCTCACCCTCCCGCTTGTAGAGCAGCTTGTGCTCGACCACGACGACGGGGTTGGGATCGAGCAGGGCGGCCAGGAGCAGGTCGTGCGCGTCCTGGACGGTCGCGGGTGCCACCACCTTCAGACCCGGCACGTGCGCGAACCATGCCTCCAGGCTCTGGGAGTGCTGCGCCGCCGCCCCGGTGCCGGCACCCCCGGGCAGCCGGAGGACCATCGGCACCTCGACGTTCCCGCCGTACATGAAGTACAGCTTGGCCGCCTGGTTGACCAGGGGGTCCATCGCGTTGACGACGAAGTCCGAGAACTGCATCTCGACGAGGGGGCGCGTCCCGGTGATGGCCGCGCCCACCGCCATGCCGACGATGGCGTCCTCGCTGATCGGTGTATCGCGGATGCGCTGCTCGCCGAACTCCTCGAGCAGGCCATCGGTCACCCCGAAGGCACCGCCGTAGATGCCGATGTCCTCACCCGCCATGAAGACGCGCTCGTCGTCGTGCATGGCGGTGCGGATGGCCGCGGCGATCGCCTTGGCGTAGGTGGTCGTCTGCACCTCGGTGCTCACCTTCTCCTCGATGTGGTCGGTGGTGTCAGCGGCGGGCATAGACGGCCTCCTCGAGCACATCGACCGACGGCTCCGGCGCCTTCACGGCGGCCTTCACCGCGTCCCGGATGCGTTCCCGGGCCGTCTGTCGGGCGTCGTCGATCGCCTCCTGGGCAACGAGACCCTCGTCGAGCAGCCGCGCCTCGAACCGCGCGATCGGGTCCCGCTCCGTGCGCCACTGCTCGATCTCGTCCTGGGTCCGGTACAGGTTCCGATCGGACTTCGAGTGCCCGCGGTAGCGGTAGGTGATGGCCTCGAGCAGCGCGGGGCCCTGACCGTCACGCGCCGCGGCTGCCGCCGTGGCGACGCCCTCGGACACCGCCAGCAGGTCGTTGCCGTCGAGTTGCACCCCCTCGATGCCGTAGGCGGCTCCGCGAGCGGCGACCGACCC
>CAYTLZ010000357.1:0-2076 GCA_964438785.1 uncultured Actinomycetota bacterium
AGCCCTTGGCGCGGTCCATGACCGCCTTGTGGCCCTTCTTGGCGTGGACGCCACCCTTGACGCGTGCCATCGTTCTCTCCTTCGCTGTCGCGAGCCGGTCGTGGTGCGGGGGAGCGACCGGCCGGACGCCGCACCGGGGTCAGCCGGTGGGCGGTCGGCACCGGCGTCAGCCGGTGCGGGTGCTCACTGGTTCAGCAGCTTCTTGATCTTCTTCGCGTCGGGGGCCGCGATCTCGCGCTCCCCCTGCAGGCGTCGCTTGCGGCTGCTGCTCTTGTGCTCGAGCAGGTGGGCGCGGTTCTTCTGCTGCGACATCACCTTGCCGTTGCGCGTGACGCGGAAGCGCTTCTTGGCGCCGCTGTGGGTCTTCTGCTTGGGCATGGGGCTTCCCTCGTGGTTCGCGGGGCGGGCAGGATCGACGGGGGCGCGTGACGACGCGCCGGAGGGACAGGGCGGCACGCGCGGGTGCGGCGCGCAGGGCGCGCACGGCGCGCAGACCGGGCTAGGAGGTGGTGTCCCCGGCGGGACCCTCGTCCTTGTTGGGCTTGGCCTTGAGCGGCGCGAGGACCATCACCATGTTGCGCCCGTCGACCTTCGGTGAGGCCTCGACGGTCGCCAGTTCGCTCATGTCCTCGGCGAGGCGGTCGAGCAGCTTCAGGCCGAGTTCGGTGTGGGTCATCTCACGCCCGCGGAACATGATGGAGGCACGGACCTTGGCGCCGTCCTCCAGGAACCGGCGCACGTGACCGGACTTGGTGCCGTAGTCGTTGTCCGAGATCTTGGGGCGCATCTTGATCTCCTTGACGGAGATCTGGCTCTGGCGCTTGCGCGCCTCCTTCTGCTTCTGCTCGGCCTCGTACTTGGCCTTGCCCCAGTCCATGATGCGGCAGACCGGCGGGTCCGCTTGCGGGGCGACCTCGACGAGATCGAGATCGAGCTCCCGTGCCCGCCGCAGGGCCTGCGCGAGGGGGACGATGCCCACCTGCGTGCCGTCGGCGTCCACGAGGCGTACCCGTGGGACCTTGATGTCCGCGTTCAGCCGGCGCTGCTGCTCGTCGATGCTGGTGCCTCCTGCTGTGGTCGTCCGTGATGGTCGGATCATGCGATCGTCGGGGCCGTTCGGCGGGCCCGGGATCATGTGGGTGCTACGGGTTCGTGCGACATGACAACGGCGACCCCGGTGGGGTCGCCGTCTGGATCTGGATCGAACGTCAACGAACGGCATCAGCCGCCGGTCGTTGTCGCTGACCCGGTCAGATCGCAACCTGTCGGGTGGGCCCGGCTCACCTCTGGGGTGACGGGCCGCTTCGCGTCTTCGGTTGTCCTACGCGTCTGTCCCACGTGCCGGGTCGGTCACGAGCCCGGACGTGCCGCGGCGTCCGAGAACGAGCCGCGCTGGCACAGAGCCTAGCACAGCACTCGTGACCGTCGCCTCGGTCGGATGACGTTCCGCCCGCGGTGACGGATCGGGCGGGACCCGCCTACTGCCCCGGCACCCACAACCGGGACGCGGCGTCCTGCCCGGCGGCGGGCTGTGCCGGGCTCGCGGGTGTGCTCGGCGCATCATCCGCGGCGTCGCCGCCCGCGTCCGGGGCACCGCCGTCGGCCGGCAGGTCGTTGGGCTCGACCTGGCCCTGCGCTGCGGCCTGGGCCACCTCGGGCTCGGCCTGCACCTGCGCCATGCGCAGCTGACTGAGCACATCGTCGACCTGCGAGGTCAGCTCGTCGGGCAGCACCGCACGGGTCTGCTCGACCATCGCCGCGGTGGTGTCCAGCAGGACCCGCGCATCGCGACGCCCCAGCTTGACCTGGGCGGCGTTGAGGAGGCTGGAGAGCACCTCGGCCAGGATCTGATCGATCCCGGCACCACGCAGCTGCGCGATGTAGGCGCGGACCTCCTCTTCCGAGGGCTGGCCGTCTGGCGCACCAGCGGTCGGACCGGTCGGCATGTCGCTCACAGCTTTCGACTCCTGGGCATGGCGGTCGTGGCGGTTCGTCACCACGAGCCTAATGGGTCTGCGGTGGGCCGATCGACCGACGCGGTGGGCCGACCGACCGACGCGGTGGGCCGACCGACCG
>CAYTLZ010000358.1:0-2055 GCA_964438785.1 uncultured Actinomycetota bacterium
CGGCGTCGGGCGCCGCCAGGAACCTGGCGTAGCTGGCGGGTCCGTCCTGGTCGGTGTCGGCGAACCGTTCGCCGAGGAGTTCGAGGGCTTCGGCGACACGTTCGTCGCTGCGGACGGGGCTGGAACGGGCTCTCTCACCGGCGGCGCGGGGGCCGTCGGGGGCGTTGAGCAGCGTGTAGACCAGGTCGTAGGCGTCCTTGTTCTGATGCCGATCCTGGAAGGCGAGGATCTTGAGGGTGACGTAGGGCAGCACGTTCGCGATGCGGAGGTCGACCCGTGACATGCCGCCGTCATCGAGCCGTTCGCCCTCGATCGTGATCTCGACGAAGTCATCGCGAGCGAGGAGTGCTCCCCGCACGTTGAAAGCGGCCAGCTTCGAGCCCGTCCCTTCCCGCGGTCGGAAGATGTCACCCGCCGGGACGGCGTCGGTCTCGCAGAGGAACTCCACGGTGACGGTCAGTCCGTCGACGCTGCGCTGCCATGCGAAGCTCGGGGTGGCCTGCCGGAAGCCCGACCGGATGAGGTTGGTGTGCAGGGTCCGGTAGGTCTCGGGTTCGTCCTCGCCGAGCGCAACCCCGACCACGAGGTCGACATCGGTCGTGCCGACGTGCGGCTCGGCGCCCGCCGGTAGGGAGCCGACGAGGTAGCGGGGTGCCAGTCCGCCAACGAGGTAGATCCGTTCACGCCAGGGGCCCAGGTCGCCGAGCAGGGTGACCAGTGCTCGCTCGCAGCGCTGCGTCGCGGCTCGGTCGTACTCGTCGTGGTGGCCACGTGTGGGCATCAGAAGCCGATCACCTCGTCGCGGAGTCGCTTGGCCTGTTCGGCGCCACGCCGGGGATCGCGGCGCAGATCCACGTAGAGACGGAAGGGGTTCACGGTCCGGGTGGGCCCGGTGCCGGTGGCGAAGCGGAGCGGGAGGTCCTCCTTCGCCTGGAGGAACACCAGGTTGTGTCCGCTGGTGACCTCCTCGGCATCGGTGGCGTCGAGCAGCATCGCATCAGCGGCAGTCGCCTCGACCCACACCTCGATGACCGGGATCGCCGTCACGAACGGGACGAGGGTCGCCGCGGCGGCGGCGCCGGTGAGCGCGTGCTCGATGCCTGCGGCCGCAAGCCCGTCGAGGATCTCGCGCGCGACCTGTTCGCTCGTCTGGCCGAGCCGGTAGGCGGGCAGACGCGTGGGGGCGTCCTGTTGTTCCTCGGCCCAGAGGTCGAGGAGTCCGGCGGGCTCGCGTACGACCCGGACCCGGGCCGGGCCCTTGCCACGGCTCTGCACGAGCGTCTCTGCCTCAAGCCGGGTGAGCACCCGATGCACGAGTCCGGTCGAGACCCGGGCGACCTCCGCGAGGGCGCTGACCCCCCACGCGCGCTCGGGGTCGAGCAGCAGCGCCTGCGCCACGACACCGGCCTTGCCGGTCAGCCGCGTCGGCGGTCGAGGTGCAGGCCGGGTGTCCTCGCCGGTGATGTGGATCACGACGCCGGGCAGCTCGATGTGGGCATGGCCCTGGCCATCGACGATCCCGACGCCGTGCTCGCGCAGCAGCGCGCGGGCATCCGCCGTGGTCCGGCCCGCGACGACCAGGAGCGGGGCCCCCCGCTCGGTGCCGTCGGTGACGAGCTGTCGTGCCGCGCCGGCGTTGAGTCGTGCACTGGTCGCGATCGTGAGGTGCTGCGACGTCCCGGCGGCGGTCAGGACCGCAACGCCCGGTGCGTCGTCGGTCGAGACGACGTCGACGCCGGGCAGCGCACGTAGGATCCGGAGCGCGTCGACGTTGAACGCTCCCGCTATCTTCACTCCGGATCGATTCTTCATGACAGTCGTGAAGATAGCATCTCACGTGAAGAACGGAAGCGGCGAACGACCCCCGGGGGGGACGACGACGGGACTTGTTCGTGACCACGGCGTGACCACGAACGAGCTCGATGTGGTCAGCACCGGCCGGAACGGGTGAGGATGGGCGAAGTGCGTTCTCCCTGGTCAGCGGCATGATCGGGCACTGAGGCCCACCCGACGGGACCCGTCCGGTGCGGTTCGATCCCCTGCCCCCCAGCCACC
>CAYTLZ010000359.1:0-2054 GCA_964438785.1 uncultured Actinomycetota bacterium
GCTTCGGTGCCGGAGCCCTCGATGCGAAGGCGCTGGAGAAGACCCACGACTTCGCCGACCTGTGCGACACCTTCAACCTTCCGCTCGTGTTCCTGCAGGACGTGCCCGGGCTGATGATCGGGCTCCAGGCGGAGCGGCAGGGCATCGTGCTGTGGTACGAGCGGCTGGTCGCGCGGCTCGCCCGAGCCACCGTGCCGCAGGTGGCGGTGGTGATCCGCAAGGCCTTCGGCGGCGGGCACTACGCGATGGGTGGTCGTCCGACGCTGCCGGACCTCCTGGTCTGCTGGCCAACAGCGGAGCTAGGCTTCATGGCACCGGATACGGGTGTGGTGACGGTGAACCGTCGCCGCCTCGAGAAGGTCGAGGCCGAGGAGGGTCCCGAGGCGCGTCGCCGGCTCGAAGAGGAGCTGACCGCGCACTGGATCGACGAGTCGGCACCGTGGGAAGCAGCCGCCCACACCTACGTGGATGACATCATCGATCCGCGTGACACCCGGCAGGTCATCCTGACGGGCATCGAGTTCGGCTGGGGCGACCGGGATCGGGTGACGTGATGGCGGGGGTCAGGGCGAACCAGCGTGGCACGGGTTCGAACGGCAGAGAACGCAAGGCTCAGATCGTCACGGTTGCAACGGCGCTGTTCCGCGAGCGCGGCTACTACGCCACATCCCTCGACGACATCGCGGAGCGAATCGGGTTCACCAAGCCCGCCATCTACTACTACTTTCGTAGCAAAGAGGACATCCTCTTCGCCATCGTCGACGGTGTTGTGGAGGGGGCACTCAACCGGATCCGCTCCATCGCCGAGCGGGACGAGCCGGTTGATGAGCGTCTCCATGCGATCCTGGTGGAGAACACCCAGGTGGTGCTCGAGAACCTCGAGGCCAACACCGTGTTCTACAACGAGCGCGGTCTGCTCTCCAAGGAGCGGGAGCGCATGGTCCGCGACCGAGAGCGCGAGTACACCCGGATCGTCCGCGATCTCTACGAGGAAGGGGTCACCACCGGCGAACTCCTCGACATCGATGTCACCATCGCCACGTCTACGCTGCTGGGCGCCTCGATCTGGGCCTACCGGTGGTTTGACGCCCGAGGCCGGCTCTCCAGCGAGCAGGTGGCCGAACAGGTCGCGCAATTGCTGATGCGTGGCTACCGAAGCACGACGTCAGCCCGTAGCTGACGTCGCAGCCAGCACCGCCTCGGTCGCCTCCCGGCAAGCGACCGCCCGTTGGAGCGGAACGAGCGTCGTCATCAGTTCCTCGGACAGGACCTCCACGCTGAGTGGGGTTCCGGGCGGGAGCACCCGGAGGAGCTCAATGAGCGGCAGCCCGCCGTGGCCGGGCAGCAGGCGGCCGGCCACCGCTTCGCGGTACCGGCCGCGGTCGCTGTCATCGGGTGCCCTGGCCGGGGCATCGCAGAACTGCACGTAGGGGACAAGCTCCCCTGCAACTCCTGCGATGACCGCAGGGTCGTCGCCTGACCGGGTGACGTGGAGCGCGTCGACGAGCACTGCGGCGCGTCTACTTCCGACGGACTCCACCACCTTCCGGGCTTGATCGAAGGTGCGTACCCCGGTGAAGGGCAGGAACTCCAGAGCCGGCTTGACGCCGAAAGGATTGACCGCATCGCACAGGCTTCCAAGCTGGTCCACGAGCCGGCCGTGGTCGCCATGATCCGCGACGACGGTGAGGTGCTGGGGTGCGAGTTCCTGGGCGATGCCGACCGTGAGACTCGCGGGATCGCGGGCACGATCGTCGGTCAGCCTTACCAGTTCGAGGTCCAGCAGCTGTAGCCCGGTCACGGCCAAGGCCTTTCGGATCGCCTCCAGGACCATCGCCGTGGGCGCCTCGTCGATGAACCTCAGCCCGACGGCGTCGAAGCCTGCTTCCGCGGCCACCTGGATGCAGCGGACGGGATCATCTACGTCCACGAGCATCCCTGCAGCCAGGCTGAGCATGCGGTCCACCGTGGAAGCCTCTCGCGTCACCGATCCGTGCGTCTCAGGCGTCCTCGATCCGCGCCAGCACCGCGCCGGGCTGGACCACCTCGCCGGC
>CAYTLZ010000360.1:0-2050 GCA_964438785.1 uncultured Actinomycetota bacterium
AGGGCACACCCGAGCCGCACGAACGGCCGACGTCCCGCCCGGCCGGCATCCACGCCAGCGAGTTCGGCCGCGGCAGCCGGTGATCGGTACGCCATCGACGTGGACGTGGATGTGGACGGCGCGGTCACCGCCGTGGCCGTGCGGTTGCGCGATCGCCCGGCGCGGTCCCCGGGGGTCGTGCGGTGCCCGACTGCCCCAGTCGGGCACCGCTGGCCCGTCGGACCATGTCCGCGTCTCGCGGCAGGTGGTCCGGACCGCGCTACCAGTTGTGCCGTGCCCTGGCTTTCGTTGCGAAGGCTACGACCAGGAGGTGATCATGCCTTCGGACCCTGGTCCGCAACGACCGGGACCAAGGTCCCGAACCACCTGGGTCCCCGCTGCGGCCATACTGCGCCCGAGGCCGACCGCCGCGCCCACATCGAGGCAGTACATGGCCGACCCGACGCCGCCCGACCAGCCGACGCCACTCGCCCTGGCGGCCGCCGTGCTGCGCTGCCCGCAGCACGGCCGGGACGCTGGCGCGGCCGCCGCTCCCGACCAGGCCTTGCGCCTCGAGGCGGGCGGCCTGGTGTGCGCCGCGGGGCACCGGTTCGACCTCGCGGCACAGGGCTACGTCAACCTGCTCGGGCGGGCGGCCCCGGCGGCCGCGGACACCGCGGACATGGTCGCCGCCCGGGTCGAGGTCCAGGCCGCCGGGTTCCACCGTGCGCTCACCGACACCCTCGTCGACGTGGTTGTCGGTGCGCTGCCCGGCGTGTCGCGACCGGTGATCGTCGACCTCGGAGCCGGGACCGGCCACCACCTCGCCGCCGTCCTCGATGCGATCGACGCCACCGTCGGCATCGCCATCGACCTCTCGAAGTACGCCGCGCGGCGCGCCGCCCGCGCGCACCCGCGGATGGCCGCGGTGGTCGCCGACGTCTGGGGACCGCTCCCACTGGGCGACGCCTGCGCCGAGGTGGTCCTGACCGTCTTCGCGCCGCGCAACCGCATCGAGGTGGCACGGATCCTGCGCCCCGGCGGCCACCTGATCGTCGCCACCCCGGACACCGAGCATCTGCACCCACTGGTCGAGCGGCTCGGACTGCTGCAGGTCGGTGATGACAAGCTCGACCGGCTCGATGCCGAGCTCGACGGTGTCGCCACCCGGGTGGATCGCACCGTCGTCCGCTCGACGCGCCCGCTCGATCACCGCCTCGTGCGGGCGGTGGCCGGCATGGGTCCGAGCGCCCACCACCTCGATGCGGTCGAGCTCGACCGGCGGATCGCCACGCTGCCCGACCCGGTCGAGGTCACCCAGGCCGTGGTGGTGTCGACCTACCGCCGGGCGGATGCGTCGCGCACGGGGTCGTAGCCGCTGCTCGGTACCTTCCCGCGACATGGACACCTCCCCACGCCCCCATGTCGTCTGGGACTGGAACGGCACGCTGTTGGCCGACCAGCAGCTCGTCGTCGATGCCCTCAACCACGTGCTCGACCACAGCGGTATCGAACGGATGGACATCGACACCTACCGCCGTTGGTACACCCGGCCGGTGCAGCGGTTCTACGAGCGCGTGTTCGGCCGGCCGATCGACGCCGACGAGTGGGTACAGCTCGACGCGCTCTACCACGAGGGCTACCGCGAGGCGCTCGCCACCGTCGAGCTGGCCGCGGACGCCCATGACGCGCTGCACACCGTGGAGGCGGTGGGGGCCACCCAGTCGCTGCTGTCGATGTACCCCCACGAGCACCTGGTGCCGCTGGTCGACCGGTTCGGACTGACCGAACGGTTCGCGGTGGTCGACGGCCTCCGCGGCGACGGTGGCGGACAGAAGGCCCCGGAGATGTCCGCGCATCTCGAGCAGTTGATCGACCTCACCGGCGGCCCGCTCGACCGGGTCATCGTCGTCGGCGACGCGCTCGACGACGCCGCGGCGGCCGCGCACGTCGGGGCCCGGTGTGTGCTCTATGACGGCGGGTCGCATCCGCGTGAGGAGCTCGAGGCGACCGGGCTCCCCGTCGCCAGCACGTTGACCGAGGCGCTGGAGCAGGCCGGGCTGCGCTGACG
>CAYTLZ010000361.1:0-2049 GCA_964438785.1 uncultured Actinomycetota bacterium
GTCGACCTCCTGCTCCGGGGTGAGCAGATCGGTGCGGCCGATCTCGTTGAGGTACTGGCGCACGGAGTCCGACGACGCCGACAGCGGCGTGGCCTCCGGCCGGTCGGCGTCCTCGACGAGATCGTCGAGCACCTGCATGCCGAGGTCACGCGCCGACTGGGCGGTGTCCTCCACCCAGTTGTCGGGCTGGGTGAGCGGGTCGTAGAGGTCCTGCAGCTCGGAGAGCAGGACATAGCCACGCGACGCGCCACGCTCGAAGAGCTCGGAGATGGGGGTGACGTCGCTCACGTGGTGTCGTCTCGCGTGGTCGTGGAGGCCGTGGCTGTCGACGGCTCATGGCGAACGGCGCAGGGTACGGCGCGTCGATCGGTCCGTCAGCGCGTCGGCTCCGAAGGTAGCGGCCCTAGCGGTGGGTGGGTTCGGGGTCCGGGCCGTCGTCGGGCTGCTCCGACCCGGGCGCGGTGGCGTCACGCTCCCGCGCGGTGCGCTCGAGGTAGGCGGCCCAGGAGCGCCGGGCCCGTTCCTCGTCGTCCAGCTCCTCAGGATCCGACGTCCCGGCGGCCGACGGCGTCGGCCCGTGGGAGTGGCCACGTCCGCCGGTGACCGCACCGGGGTCCCGTCCGACCGCCACCGTGGCGGCCAGCGCGGTGGTCAGCGGCACCGCGGCGATCAGGCCGAGCGAGCCGACCACCGTCTTGATGATCTCCTCGGCCAGCACCTCCGAGTTGAGGATCTCCGCGGCCCCGAGTCCGGCGGTGGAGAACAACAGCAGCAGCGCGATGGAGGCCCCGGCGTAGGCCAGGAACAGGGTGTTGACCACCGACGCGATGTGGTCGCGTCCGACCCGCATCGCCCGGGCGAAGAGCGTCGCCCACGACAGGGTGCGGTCCGTGTCGTGGATCGCGAACACGGTGGACGACTGGCTGATCGTGACGTCGTCGAGCACGCCCAGCGCGGCGATGATCAAGCCGGCGAGCACCAGGCCCTGCAGGTCGAGCCCATCGATCTGGAACCGGGCGAAGACGGCGTCGTCGGAGGCGAACCCGGTGATGCGACCCCGATCCACGAACAGCATGCCCAGCAGGACGGTCAGACCCAGCGACGCCGAGGTACCGACCACGGCGGCGGTCGTCATCTCGTTGACGCCGTGGGTGAGGTAGAGGGTGACGATCATCACGGCGACGGCACCGACCAGGGCGACCAGCGGTGGACTCGATCCGGCGACGATGGCCGGCACGATGAACCGCACGATGATCAACAGCGACAGCCCGAGCCCGATCAGGGACCGCAGGCCGTGCCAGCGGGAGATGGCCAGCACCGCGAGCACGAACAGCCCGACGAGCACCAGCAGCGTCGGCAGGCGTTGGAAGTCGGTGATGAAGTAGGTCACCTCCCCCTCGGGGCCGGTGGTGCGGTCCATGGCGACGCGGTCACCGACCTCGATCGGGGGGAAACCGTCGGTGTTGACCTCCAGTTCGATGATCTGCCCCTCGTCGGGGCCGTCCAGCGCGAGGACCTCGAGCACGGCGAACTCACCCGAGATGCCGAGGATCTCGTCGGCCTCCCCCTGCTCGACGACGACGCTGACGATCTCCCCATCCACGAGATCGTCGAGCGGCTCCTCGTCGGTGGGCGGGAGTTGCTGCGTGTCGGGCCACAGCAGGACCATCCCGACGACGGTGACCACGAGGATCACCGCGACCCCCATCAGCAGCCAGCGATGGGTTCGGTTCGTGGCGTCCTGCACGTCATGTCCTGCATCGGGGACCGGTGGCCGATGGACCGTTAGCGGATGCTAGGGCCTGACGCGACGACGCCCACCCGGGTGACCGGGTGGGCGTCGAGGTCGGACGGGTCCGTGGACCCCGATGGTCGATCAGGCGGCGCGGTCGAGCACGTCGAGCAGCCCGCTGAGGTTGTGTGCACGGGACGGGAGCCGCAGCTTGGCCAGGGCCCGGTTCTGCATCTGCCGTATGCGCTCGCGGGTCAGGCCGAAGTGCGCCCCGATCTCCTCGAGCGTCTGGGGCTCCTGTCCACCGAGACCGAAGC
>CAYTLZ010000362.1:0-2045 GCA_964438785.1 uncultured Actinomycetota bacterium
AGGTGGTTGGTCGGCTCGTCGAGCACCAGCAGGTCGGGCTTGGCGAGCAGCAGCCGGGCCAGGGCCACCCGCACCCGCCAACCACCCGACAGCTCCGAGGTGTCACGGGCACCGTCCTCGGGGGCGAAGCCCAACCCCGCGAGCACCCGGTGGGCCTCGGACTCGATCTCGTAGCCGCCGAGCTGGGTGAACCGGTCCTGCAGGTTGGCGTAGCGGGCCAGCAGCTGCTCCTGTTCGGTGCCCTCGACCTCGCCCATGCGGTGCTCGAGCTCCCGCAGCTTGGCCTCCATGTCGGTGAGGTACGACGCGCCGTCGAGCACGTGCTCAACGACCGTCTTCGACGCCCCGACGTCGTCGACCACGTCCTGGGGCAACCAGCCGATCCGCAAGTCCTTGGGGCGGGTGACGGTGCCCTCGTCGGGCTCGCGCAGACCCACCAGGGTGTGCAGCAGCGTGGTCTTGCCGGCCCCGTTGCCGCCCACGAGCGCGACACAGCGTTTGGGCGGGAACCGTAGGTTCACGTCGCTGAACAGCGTGCGCGACCCGAGGGTCACACTCACATCGGAGCAACTGAGCACGGCTGGACCTCCAGGCCGACGAACGAAAGGCGGGAGCGGTGGGCCTCCCGGGCAAGGCCTTGCAAGCCTGGCGCGCAGGTGACGAGGCTACCGACGTCTGCCCGTACCCTCCGCGACCATGCATCTGATGTCGGTCGACCAGGTCACCGCGTCCGTGGAGGGTCGGACCCTGTTCGCGGACGCGTCCTTCGGCCTGTCCTCGACCGACCGGGTCGGGGTGGTCGGGCCCAACGGGTCCGGCAAGACCACGATGCTGCGCATCATCGCCGGGGACCGCGAACCGGACGGTGGACGCGTGATCCCGCGCAACAACCTGCGCATCGGCTGGTTGCCGCAGGAACCGGTGATGCCGGACGCCAGCGCCCGGGAGATCGTGCTCGGCGGCGATCCGCTGGCCGAACCCCACGAGGCGGACGCACTGCTCGCGCAGGTCGGCATCCACCCGGACCACCGGGTGCACGCCGCCTCCGGCGGGCAGCGCCGCCGGGTCGCGCTCGCGCGCACACTGCTCGCCCCGAGCGACCTGCTGGTGCTCGACGAGCCCACCAACCACCTCGACGTCGACACGATCGACTGGTTGGAGGCCGAACTCGCCCGACGGAACACCGGCCTCGTGCTCGTCACCCACGACCGCTACGTGCTGGAGCGGGTGACCAACCGGATGATCGACCTGGCCCCGACCGCGCCGGATCGCCCCGCGGAGGTCGTGTGGCACGAGGGGTCGTACTCGTCGCTGCTCGAGGCCCGGGCCGAGCGCGCCGCTCAGCGTGCGAGTTCCGCATCCCGGGCCGCCAGCCTGCTGACCAAGGAGGTTGCCTGGCTGCGCCGCCAACCCAAGGCCCGCACCTCCAAGCCCAAGTTCCGCATCGAGCAGGTCGAGGCGCTGCGTCAGGCGGCCCAGGGCGACAAAGAGGCCATGCCGCTCGAGCTCGGCACCGGGCGCACGCGACTCGGCGACGACGTCATCGACCTCGAGGAGGTCTCGATCCGGCGCGGCGAGCACCAGGTGCTCGACCGCGTCGACCTCGGGATCGGCAGAGGCGAGCGGGTCGGCATCGTCGGCCCGAACGGCGCCGGCAAGTCGACCCTGCTGCACGTGATCGCGGGGCTGCTCGACCCCGACGCGGGCGAGGTCAAACTCGGCAAGACCGTCGCGCTCGGGGTGTTCGAACAGACCGACACGGTCGCCGCCGACGAACAGCAGACCGCGCTCGACACGGTGCTGGCGATCGCGCCGCACGTCCCCCTGGCCAACGGCGAGGTCCTGCCCGCCGGGCGGCTCGCGGAGCGGTTCGGGTTCGACGCCCGCACGCAGCGCACGCCGGTCAAGCTGCTGTCCGGCGGTGAGCGGCGACGGCTGAAGCTGCTGCACCTGCTGGTCGCCGCACCCAACGTGCTGCTGCTCGACGAGCCGACCAACGACCTCGACCTCGACACCCTGGCCGTGCTCGAGGACCACCTCGACGG
>CAYTLZ010000363.1:0-2045 GCA_964438785.1 uncultured Actinomycetota bacterium
GGCCCTGGTCAGCGGCGGTGCGTAGCAGCGCCGCGGTGGTGCCGTCCACCTCGGGGCCGACACCGACGCCGTCGAGCCGGAAGGGGCTGGTGGAGGCGGAGCGGCCGAGCCCGAGCGCGTCGTGCAGGGCGTCCACCACCGGCTTGGACATGTCGTGGTACTCGCCGCCCTTGCGCCACTTGATGATGCCCGGGCTGGCCAGGCCAGGCAGCGACACCTCGCCGTCCTCGTCCGGCGCCGGGAAGGCCTCGGCGTGCTGGGACAGCACCTCCGCTCCCAGGTCGGCCAGGGTCAGGCCGCCGAGCGTCGAGGTGGTGCCGGTGAAGCAGGTGTCGATCACGTCCTGGCCGAGCCCGAGGCACTCGAAGATCTGTGCGGATCGGTAGCTGTCGAGGACGCTGATGCCCATCTTCGACATGATCTTGAGCACCCCGTCCTCGAGCGCGTTGCGGTAGCGCTCCTGGGCGACCGAGGCGGAGGGGTTGTCGCCGCCGATCCGGCCCTCGTCGGCCAGGTCCGCGATGGTCTGCAGCACCAGCCGGGGCACGATCGCATCCGCGCCGTAGCCGAGCAGCGTCGCCGCGTCGTGGGTCTCGCGGGCCTCGTCGGTCTCCGCGACCAGCGAGGTGTTGGTGCGCAGGTTCTCGCCCAGCAGGCGCTGGTGGACCGCGCCGATGGCCAGCAGGATCGGCACCCGGCAACGGTCCACGTCGGACCCCGCATCCGAGATCACCACGATCCCCGCGCCGGCACGGACGTGTTCCGCGGCCTCGGCACCGAGCCGGTCCAGCGCGCGCTCGAGCCCCTCGGGGCCGTCGGCGACCGGGAACGTCGCGTCGACCGCCTGCACCTCGAAGGGCAGATCCGGTGACAGCACGATCCGCTGCAGCCCCTCCGGGTAGAGGAAGAACGACCCGAGTTCGAGCAGTTGCGCCGCCTCGGGGCGCTCGGTGAGGATCGGCTGCCGCGGGCCGAGCAGGGTCCGCAGGCTCATGACCTCGGATTCGCGATAGTGGTCGATCGGCGGGTTGGTGACCTGGGCGAAGCGCTGCTTGAGGAAGTGCGAGACGGGCCGGCGCACGTGCGACAGCGCCTCGATGGGGGTGTCGTCACCCATCGACGAGGTGGTCTCCTTGCCCTGGGTCGCCATCGGGCGCAGGATGGAGATGACCTCCTCCTTGCTGAACCCGAACGCGAGTTGGCGTTGACGCAGGTCGGCCGGGACGGCCTCGACCGGCCGGCCGGCCTTGACCGAGGTGAGGTGCTCGGACAGCCACGCGCCGTACGGGGCCTGGCGGGCCAGGCGCAGCTTGATGTCGCGGTCCTCCTGCAGCCCGCCGTTGGTCGGGTCGACGCACAGCATCTGACCGGGACCGAGCCGCTCGCGACGCACCTTGCCGTGGTGGTCGGGATCGTCGGTCGGCAGGCTGGTCGTGACCGCGCCGACCTCGGACGCGGCGATGATCGTCCCGTCCTCGCACACGTGGTAGCGCAGCGGACGCAGACCGTTGCGGTCGAGGGTCGCCCCGACCCGGACACCGTCGGTGAAGATCAGGCCCGCCGGGCCGTCCCACGGCTCCACGAGGCAGGAGTGGTAGCGGTAGAAGTCGCGGATCTCGGGTTCGAGGTCGCGGGCTCCCTCCCAGACCTGGGGTACGAGCATGGCCTGCGCGTGCCGGACGTCGCGGCCGCCGCGGACCAGCAGTTCCAGCGCCGCGTCGAGCTTGGCGGAGTCGGACTGATCGTGGTCGATGACCGGCGCGAGCAGTTCCGGGGTCGCCCAGTCGGCACCGTCGAGGGACATCGAGCCGTCGACCAGCTGCCCCTCGCGGGCCCGCATGAGGTTGAGGTTGCCGGCGATGGTGTTGATCTCACCGTTGTGGCACAGCATGCGGAAGGGCTGGGCCCGCTCCCAGCTCGGCGCGGTGTTGGTGGAGAATCGCGAGTGGAAGATCGCCAGCGCGGAGGTGAAGCGTTCGTCGCGCAGGTCGGGGTAGAACCGGTCGAGCTGGTCGGCGTCGGCCATCGCCTTGTAGGTGACCGTG
>CAYTLZ010000364.1:0-2021 GCA_964438785.1 uncultured Actinomycetota bacterium
TCAGCGCCGGCGAGGTGGTCCAGCCGGGGGCGGTGCTGGCCCGCATCGAGGACGCGGCCGGCTGAGGGCGGGCCGTGACGACGCGACGTCTCAGGTTGGCTGCGGGGCTGCTACTCGACGTCCCCGACCCTGCCCGCTGCGTCACGATCGCGGCGGCCGCCGGTTTCGACGCGGTCGGCCCGTTGCCGCGGGTCGCCGCGTCAGCTGCGCTGCCCCCCCACGTGCAGTTCTGCGACGCGCAGAAGCAGTCCTCCATCTGTGTTCCGTTGGAACCCGGGCCCTTCGACTTCGCCCGATTGGTTGATCTCTACCTGTTCAACAGGAGGCGGCAGGGAACTAGGATGGCCGATTGTCGCTCTTCCTATAATTTCCGGAAACGCAGCTATCCACACAACCGGCGAGGTCCCGCATGTCCTTCGAACGCGTCGGCATCGTCGGCAGCGGAATCATGGGCTCCGGGATCGCCGAGGTCAGTGCCCGCTCCGGTGCCGAGGTCCTCCTGCACGACGTGGACGCCGGCCGTGCCAAGGCCGCGCTGGAGCGGATCGGCCGTTCCCTGCAGCGCGCTGTCGACGCCGGGAAGCTCGCCGCCGAGGTCGCCGAGGCAGCACGGGGCCGCCTGACCGCTACCGACGACCTCGGCGCGCTCGCCGACCGCGAGCTGGTCATCGAGGCCATCGTCGAGGAGGAGTCGGCCAAACTCGAGGTCTTCGCCGCGCTGGACGACCTCCTCGGAGAGGAGGCCATCGTTACCTCCAACACCTCCTCCATCCCGATCATGAAGCTCGCGATGGCCACGGACCGTCGCGACCGCATCGCCGGGCTCCACTTCTTCAACCCGGTCCCGGTGCTGCATCTAGTGGAGCTGGTCCCCTCCCTACTCACCAGCGACGAGACCTCCGGCCGGCTCCGTGCCTTCGCGGAGGACCAGCTCGGAAAGCACGTTATCGTGTCCCACGACCGGGCCGGCTTCATCGTCAACGCCCTGCTGATCCCCTACATCCTCGCCGCGATACGGATGCTCGAGTCCGGGTTCGCGAGCGCGGCGGACATCGACGCCGGCATGGTCCGTGGCGCAGCCCACCCGATGGGACCCCTCGCGCTCGCCGACCTGATCGGCCTCGACACGACGCAGGCGGTCGCCAACTCGATGTACGAGGAGTTCAAGGAGCCGCTGTTCGCGCCGCCCCCGCTGCTCGCACGGATGGTCGACGCGGGGCTGCTGGGGCGCAAGGCCGGACGAGGTTTCCTCACCTACGACCGTTGACCGGCGAGCGCACCCGGTACCGACCGGCCGCCGCGGGAGCACGAGCGGCCGGTGCGGCCCGGACCTCACACGTTGCGTCGGTACTGCCCACCGACCTCGAACAGCGCGTCGGTGATCTGGCCGAGCGAGCAGTGCCGGACGGCCTCCATCAGCACCTCGAAGACGTTCTCCTGGACGGTCGCCGCCTGCTGGAGCTGCGCCAGCCAGTGCTCCGACTCGTCACGGTGGGCCTGCTGGAAGGCGGCCACCCGTTCGAGCTGGGAGTGCTTCTCGTCCTCGGTCGCCCGGGCGAGCTCGACCACCGGCGCGTCCTGGGCTGCGCGTTCGTCGGGCAGGAAGGTGTTGACCCCGATGATCGGCAGGCTGCCGTCGTGCTTGCGGTGCTCGTAGAGCATCGACTCGTCCTGGATGCGGCCTCGCTGGTAGCCGGTCTCCATCGCACCGAGCACCCCGCCACGCTCGGCCAGCCGGTCGAACTCGACCAGGACGGCGTCCTCGACCAGATCGGTGAGCTCGTCGATGATGGCGGCACCCTGGAGCGGGTTCTCGTTGGTGGCCAGCCCCCACTCCTGGTCGATGATGTGCTGGATCGCCAGCGCACGGCGCACCGAGGCCTCCGTGGGCGTGGTGACCGCCTCGTCGTAGGCGTTGGTGTGCAGGGAGTTCGTGTTGTCGTAGATCGCGCACAGCGCCTGCAACGTGGTGCGGATGTCGTTGAAGTCCATCTCCTGGGCGTGCAGGGACCGGCCCGATG
>CAYTLZ010000365.1:0-2017 GCA_964438785.1 uncultured Actinomycetota bacterium
ACACCAGGTGCCCGGTCTCCGCGGCGGTCAGCGCGATCTGGATCGTCTCCAGGTCCCGCATCTCGCCCACCAGGATGATGTCCGGGTCCTGCCGCAGCACGTGCTTCAGCGCCGGGGCGAACCCGTGGGTGTCGGTGCCGACCTCGCGCTGGTTGACCACGGAGCGCTTGTGCTCGTGGAGGAACTCGATGGGGTCCTCGACGGTCATGATGTGCGCGGCCCGGTTGCGGTTCGCGAGGTCGATCAGTGACGCCAGCGTCGTCGACTTGCCGGACCCGGTCGGCCCGGTGACGAGCACGAACCCACGGGGCAGGTAGGCGAAGTTGGCGACCTGTTCGGGGATGCCCAGGTTCTCGAGCGGCAGGATCTCGAACGGGATGACACGCATGACCGAGCCGACCGCATCACGCTGCTGGAACACGTTGACACGGAAGCGGGCCAGGTTCGGGATCGAGTAGCTCATGTCGAGCTCGAGCGCGTTCTCGAACGCCTCACGCTGCTTCTGGGTCATGATCGCGTACAGCAGCTTCTGCAGCTCGTCGGGTGTCAGCACCGGGAACTCGGACAGGTGGCTGAGCTCGCCGTTGACCCGCACCGCCGGCGGGATACCTGCGGTCAGGTGCAGGTCGGACCCACCGAGCTCCACCATCGTCTTGAGCAGTTCGTCGAGGTCGAGGCCGGCGGCCTCCTCGGAGCGCAGCAGCGGCTCGGCGTTGCCGAAGCCACCGTCCTCCTCGGACCCGAATCCGGCCGGCATCTTCTCCTCCCCGAACTTCGGCTCGCGTGGCCGCGGGACGGACCCGTCGAACCCGGTCGAGTGGGCCAGCTCGTCGCGGACGGGTGCTCCACCGTTGGCCGGCGCATCCGCGACCTGACCGGTGGCGGCCTGGCCGTTCGCCGCCGGGGCCGGCGGCACGTCGGCAGGCACGCTGGCGGGGGCCTTCACGGCGTGCAGCGGCGTGCGTACCGGCTCGTCACGTGGTGGTGCGACCGCTTCCTGCTCCCGGACGAACACGTCGATCGCCTCGAGCAGCGCCCGTCGCGGCGCGAGTGCCAGGGTGACCGGCAATCCGATCGCAGCGGACAGGACCGGTTCGAGCTCCGCGCGGGCATTGGGATCGGCGATGGCCACGATGACGTCGTCGCCGTCGCCGAACGCCACCGGCAGGGCCGTGTGCTGGCGGGCCAGCGCCAGCTCGAGCAGACCGGCGGCGTGCTGGTCGACCGAGCCACCGTCGACCTCGGCATACGGCATCCCGAGCGAGACCGCGAACGCCCGGACCAGGTCCGCCTCGCCGGCGAGCTTCAACTCCAGCAGCGCCCGGGTCAGGTTGACGCCGGTCTGCTCCCGGTGCGCCTCGGCCTGGGCCAGCTGCTGCTCGTCCAGGACCCCGTGGGCCACCAGGATCTCGCCGAGTGCCGCCATGTCGTTGCCTCTCGTCCAGATGGAGTGCGTCGATCAGATGATGACGCGACCGACCTCTTCGATCGTCGTCCGCCCCAGCAGCACCTTCGCCAGGCCGTCCTCGCGCAGCAGCCGCATGCCCTGCTCGACCGCGACGCGGGTGACCTCCTCGGTGGAGGCCCGGGCGACCGCGAGCCGTTCGATCTCCTCGGTCACGGTGAGCACCTCGTGGATCGCGAGCCGGCCGCGGTAGCCGGTCTGCGAACACGCGGAACACCCCATGGCCTGCGGGACCTGCGGTCGCTCCTCGATGATGTCGTCCGTATAGCCGGCCGCCTTGAGCATCTCCGGTTCCGGGTCCACCCACGTCATGCACTTGGAGCAGACCTTGCGGGCGAGGCGCTGGGCCAGCACGCAGTCGACCGCGGAGCCGACCAGGAACGGCTCGATGCCCATCTCCGTCAGACGGGTGACCGCGGACGGCGCGTCGTTGGTGTGCAGGGTGGACAGCACCAGGTGCCCGGTGAGCGCTGCCTCGATGCCGATGTGGGCCGTTTCGCGGTCACGCATCTCACCGACCAGCACGATGTCGGGGTCCTGGCGCAGGATCGA
>CAYTLZ010000366.1:0-2011 GCA_964438785.1 uncultured Actinomycetota bacterium
ACCCACGCGAGCGTGGCGGAACTGGCAGACGCGCTGGGTTTAGGTCCCAGTGGGTTCACACCCTTGGGGGTTCGAGTCCCCCCGCTCGCACCCCTTCTGAGCTGCGAAAATACAAGAACTGATTGCATCGTCAACCGAAATGTGGGCGCTGGTGGACACGCGGTGGACACGGGAGACGTCGTCGCGCCGTCAGATGAGGTTCAGCGAGCACTTCGCTCGCCGCCGATGCGCCTGCCAACCCGTTCCCGTCTCGGGCCGGTCCGGACCGTCCTCAGCGACCCAGGATGGCGGTCGCCAGCGTGTTGGCGGTCGCCTCATCGGCTGCAGGCAGCACGTGCGCGTAGGTGTCCATCGTGATCGCCAGGTTCGCGTGGCCGAGCCGCTCGCTGATGACCTTGACCTCATGCCAGCCGGTGGCCTTCGCAAGACCGGCTGAGGCGTAAGAATGGCGAACGTCATGTAGGCGGATGACCGGTAGCCCAGCCTGCCGACAGTGCCGCTTGAACCACGTCGTGAACCGTTCTGGGTGGATCAGACGTCCATCCTCCCAGGTGAACACCAAACCAGAGCGGGACGTGCCGAAGCGATCGGTCTGCACGGGCTGCCACAACTCCGTAACGCTCGCGTGCTCGCGCCGCTGCTGCTCTCGGTGGGCGGTCAGCGCGGCCACGGTCGTAGGGTCGAGCGCCATCGTGCGTCGGCCGGCCCGCGATTTGGGGCGCGGCTTGAAAGTGGGCTGGTTGTCGATGAGACCGAGCTGCCACTGGACGCTCAGCCGTCCGCGGTCCAGGTCGAGGTCCTCCCAGGCGAGGCCGGCGACCTCACCCCGCCGCATGCCCGTGGTGACGAACAACAGCCACGCGGCGTAGAGACGGTCGCCCTCGACGTGAACCACGAAGGCTCGCAGCTCTTCGACCGACCACCAGCGCAGTTGGACCCGCTCGGCTGTTGGTGCCTCCACTCGATCGGCCACGTTGCGAGCCAGCCTCCCGCGACGAACAGCATCGCCCAGAGCCTTGTGAAGGACCCCGTGGAGGTTCGCCAGCGTCTTCGGCGATAGCCCACTTCCCCGCCGTCCGCCGAGGAGGTCGAGGTGGTCGTACAGGTCGTGCAGGTGGTCAGCGGTCAGCTCCTGCAGTCGTAGATGGCCGATGTGAGGCACCACGTAGGCCCGGATGTAGGTGTCGTACTGCGACCAGGCCGACAGCGACAGCTCACGCCGGCGGCCGCGGTTCGTTGTGCCGTCGGGCTTGCGCATCGGCAGCCACTCGTCCTGGAGCCACCCCGCCACGGTCTGTCGGTCGGCCGGGACATACGTGCCATGACCGAGCTCCGCGAGCACCTCCCGGAGTGCCTTCTTGGCATCGGCCTGCCTAACGAAGCCGCGGCGCGAACCTTGTCGCCGCTTGCCGTCGGGACCAGCTGGCAGCTCCCATCGGATCCGCCAACGAGTCGCACCACCCGGCGTCGTGTATCGCTGAACCCCTGATCTCCCCGCTCCGTCTCTTACAGCCACAGCCAGCCTCCGTATGGGCCGTCCCAGCCGTTCGCTGAGATGCCTCAAGACTGCCGTCCGCATCGGCACCGAGCCGATCTACGTCGCACTCGGCTGTGGACAACTCTCCTCACTGGGCTCTCGCGACATCTCGAGGAGTGGGGACTCCCCCTCGAGTACGGCCCTTGGCAAGGACCGTGGTCAACCGGGACGGGGCCGACTCCCGTGCTCTCGCAGTCTCGACCACTCCGCCGAGGGTCGACACCTGCCGGCAGCCGATAATGCGCACTTCTCGGGAGCTTGCGACCGGGCGCCTACCGGTCGTGTGAGCGGGCCGAGACAAGAGTGCGACCTTGAGCCACCACGCCGAGGTGGAGCGCGACGGTAGGGATCTACGCGCCCTCGCCCGCCACGGAATAGCGGCCCGGCATCCCCTTCGCAATCCGGGGACCGAGCAAGTCCTAGCTACTTCGACCTGAAATAGTCGGTTCTTCTCACGTTCCTGTGGGTAGTTCG
>CAYTLZ010000367.1:0-2011 GCA_964438785.1 uncultured Actinomycetota bacterium
GCATGATCACCGGTCAGGTCCTCAACGTCGACGGTGGTCTCGTCGGCTGGCCGCTCGGGGCGCGCGTATGAACGCGGCCGCCGAGATTCCGTTCACATGAGCGAGGGGACTGCCGAAGGCGATAGGGATCCGCTCGAAGCGCACGATCTGCCGCCGGCCGAGCTCCCTCCGGACACCCTCCCGGTTCGGGGTTCGACGCTCCGTCTGCTCGTGAGCCGCCCGTTCGGTCCCTACGTCCTCGGCAGTGCGCTGTCGAGCATCGGTACCTGGTTCCAGAACATCGCGGCCGGCCTGCTCGTGTACGAACTCACCGGCTCCACCCTGCTCGTGGGCACGGTGAACTTCGCTCTGTTCATCGGCACGGTGCTGCTCGCACCGTGGGCAGGCTCGGCGGCGGACCGCTACGACCGTCGGCGCCTGCTGATGCTGACGCAGCTAGTGGCGGCCCTGGTCAGCGTGGCGCTTGCCGTGGCCACCGTGCTCGGTCTGGTGAGTGCAGCGGTGGTGGTGGCAGCCTCACTGCTCCTGGGCTTGTCGCTGGCGTTCATGGTCCCGGCTCTGCAGGCGTTGGTCCCGCTGTTGGTGGCCGAAGAGGACCTCGATCTCGCGATCTCGCTCAACTCGGTCTCGTTCAACCTGGCTCGCGCGGTGGGGCCGGTCCTGGGTGCCATGGTCGCCCAAGGCGCCGGCTACGGGACAGCGTTCACCCTGAACGCCGCATCTTTCGTGGTGTTCGCCGTTGCTCTTGCGTTCGTGCGACCCCGACGGCAACATCGGGTGAAGGGGCCACCACCGAAGCTCCTCGAAACCGCCCGGTTGGTGGTGGGCAGTCGTAACTGGACGGCTCTGTTGGTCGCAACGTGCGTGATCTCGATCAGCACCGACCCGATCAACACGCTCACGCCCGAACTGGCACTCGACGTTTTCGGCGGTCGTCGGATCGACGCCGGGCTCCTGGTCGGTGCGTTCGGTGCCGGCGCGACGTTCACCGCGTTCACTCTTACTTCATGGGTGCGGCGTCGACGCCACGCGCTGTTCGGTGGGATGCTGATCCAAGGCTTTGGCATGATCGGGGTCGGCCTGGCACCGAGCTTGCCGGTGGCCTTGGCCTTCCTCGCCGCATCGGGGGCGGGTTTCATCGCTGGGATCACTCGTGCGACGGTGAGGCTCCAGCTCGAGGTGCCCGATGCGCAGCGTGGCCGGGTGATGGCGCTGTGGAGCCTGGCCTTCGTGGGAACAAGACCGTTCGCGGCACTCGTGAGCGGGGTGGTCGCTGAGGCGTTCGACGCGCGCGTGGCAGCGGTGGTCATGGCGCTGCCGGTGCTGCTCGCGGTCCCGTGGCTGCACCGCCGGCTGCAGGTCGGACGGCCCCAGGTGTGTGACGACGGCACATCGGATGCGAGCTAGCGCAGGTAGCCCTTGCGTGCGACGCCGCCATGCGCACTTTCGGCCGCGAGCACGTCGACCGATGCATCTTGGCCGAGCAGGTCCGTCCCCGCCGGGTCCTGCGATTGGCCCCGCTCGTTCCGGGCAGACGTGGCAACGGCTGCGAGGAGTACGTCCCTTCGACGCGCTGAGTGCTGCGGTCGGCCTCGGCTTCGCGGGCCTCGCCTCCTACCTGTTGCTCCGCATGGTCACCCGTCTGTTCTGGGATGGCAGTTTGACCCTGGCGCCACTGCAGGAGGTCAGCCGTCTCGCGGGACTGGGAGAATCTTGCTGTCCCACACCTTCTTCGTCGGTGAGAGCGGTGTGGTCGCGCTGCTGGTGAGCGCCCTCCTTGCCTGGCTGAACGAGCGCACCGATGCACGTATGGGCGCGTTCACCGACGCGTTCCCCATCATCCCGTTGTTGCTCCCGTCGATAGCTGTGGCCATCGGGTTCGTCTTGCTGCTCTCGCCACGGTCGGGCTATCTGAACCGGCGGGATCCGGGAACTCGCCGGACTCGTTGGGATCGCACGCACGCTGGGCGGTGTTGGAGGCGCTGGCGCCGGGTGCCGGCTGAGGGACGGC
>CAYTLZ010000368.1:0-1995 GCA_964438785.1 uncultured Actinomycetota bacterium
TGATCGGTGTCGGAACTCATCACCAGACACGGTGCCGCACCGGTGCGACACGGCAGTTGGGTCCATCCATCACACCTGACTGCCGAACTCACCACACGCTGAGTTCAGTTGCGGGTGGTGCTTCTTCGGGCTCAGGCGGGAACCGCGAGTTGGGTGGTCGCCCAGGTGGTCAGGGCGTCGAGGACCTGGGGGTCGAGCGGTTGGCCGGCCTTGACCTGTTTGGCGTACTCGGAGGGTGCGCCGACGTCCTCGGTATGACGCAGCACGTGGTTGACCTGCATGGGACGGTGGACCTCCAACGGCGCGCCGATGAGTGCGTGCATCCGATCGAGATCGTCCGGGTTCACCTGGAGGTCGCGGTCGCCGGTCAGTGCGAACACGGGCACGCTGACGCGGGCCAGGTCGGTGGCCGGGTCGTGGTCGAGGAAGCCTCGTAGCCACCCGGCGTTCAGGCGCCTGCCCTGGACGCGCACCACCGGCGCGTCGGTGGCACGGACCTTGGCGAACACCTTGGTCTGGACGCGTTCGGGGGTCTGGCGCAGCAGACGGATCAGCCCGCGCACGAAGGCCGGGAGTGTCGGCGCGATCTGTTCGGCCTGCCAGAGCATCGTCGTCTCGCCGGTCACCGCCGGACCTGCGAGGACACCGAGCCCAGCGAGCGTGGGGTCGGCTGCGGCGAGCGCGAGCGCGTGGATCGCGCCCTCGCTGTGGCCGATCACCAGCACGTTGTCACCATCGATGGCGGGATGGGTTCGCAGCGCAGCGAGCGCGTGCGTCGCGTCCTCGCGTGCATCGTCGAACGTGGTGGTGAGGAAGTCGCCACCGCTCGCGCCGACGCCACGCTTGTCGAAGCGCAGCGACGCGATGCCGGCATCGGCCAGTGTGGTCGCCAGTTCACGGGTGACCCCGAGCGGGAGCTTTCGATGGTCACTGTCGCGGTCGACCTCACCGGACCCCACCAGCAGCAACGCTGCGGGATGACGACCGTGCCCGTCGGGGAGTTCGAGGGTGCCCACCAGCTCGATGCCGTCGGCAGCGGTGAACGTGATCTCCTGCGTGCGCATGGTCCTGCCTTCCACACCCGGAGGCGGGACGTCCGACGTCACCACCTCGGTCCTTCCCTGGATCCTGCCGCAGCCCTTCCCGCCGTGCCACCGGCCAGCCTCTACCGGCACATCGCAGCGCTCGTCGATGGCGGCGTTCCTCGGCGGCGTCCTGCAGGCACGGTCCCCTTACGGTTCGGCCCGGGCCTCGGCGCGGAGCGTGGCGGCGATGCCGTTCGCCCAGGCGGTGATCGCTTCCCAGTCGCGGAAGTCGCCTTCGGCCACACGGAACGCTCTGACGATGGCCCGCTCGCCGAAGCTGAGCTCGGACCTGTCGAGCTTCCCGGCGAAGACCCGGTGTTCTCGAACGGCGAGTGCATCGACGATCTCGGCGACATCGACCGGATCCTGCTCCGGTTTGGGTGGGTCGCCCACCGGGCCGATCGAGAACAGCCACACCATCGGTACCGGATCAGCTGATTCGAGCCTGTCGGCGAGCGTTCTCGCCTCCTTCATCCAGTGCCCGGCATACACGGCACTGCCAAGGACCACCGCGTCGTAGCCCGCCAGGGGTACGGCGTGATCGGCGGACGACACCCGGACATCGATGCCGTGGTCTTCGAGGACCGCACCGATGCGTTGGGCGACTTCGCTGGTGGAGCCATGCTTGGACGCCACCGCCACGAGAACGTTCACCACGACTCCGTTCCGATCCGATCGCGCACCTGCTGCGACCCTCAGCACGAGGATGTCGGGGCACGACCCGAGCGGCCAGAGTCCAACGTCCTGGGTGTGCAGTGGCCCGCGCGGTGCCGATGGGTCCCGGTGCCCTGCGAACCCGGGATGCGCGGCACGGTGGTCGCCGTGTCCTTCACGCACCTGCGGCGGTTGTTCACAGGTTCAGCTGCGTCGTCGCCCGTCGGGTGCCAGAAGCTGTTCGTGGTGACAGCAA
>CAYTLZ010000369.1:0-1963 GCA_964438785.1 uncultured Actinomycetota bacterium
GCCACGACGTGCTGCTCACCGTCGACTCGCTGACCCGGCTGGCCACCGCCCAGCGCGAGGTCGGACTCGCCGCGGGGGAGCCGCCGACCAGCCGCGGCTACCCGCCGAGCGTGTTCGCCCTGCTGCCCCGACTCCTGGAACGTTCCGGCCCGCGTGCCAACGGCACCATCACGGCGTTCTACACGGTGCTGGTCGACGGTGACGACCACGACGAACCGGTAGCGGACGCCGCCCGCTCCATCCTCGACGGCCACCTGGTGCTCGACCGGTCACTGACCAGCGCCGGACGGTTCCCCGCCATCGATCCGCTGCGCTCGCTCAGCCGGCTGGCGACGACCGTCACCTCGCCGGAGCAGCAGGCCGTCGCCACGATCATCCGCCGGGCGCTGGCCGCCGCCGACCGGGTCCGTGACCTGGTCGAGGTCGGCGCGTACGTCTCCGGCACCGATCCGGTCGCCGACGCCGCGCTGGCGCTCGAGGGCGAGCTCATCGCCTTCCTGTCGCAGACCGCGACCGACATCAGCACCCCCGACGACGCCTGGGCCGCCCTGGCCCAGCTGGCCGCCCGGCTCGACCCGCAGGCCATGGCGGCCATCGCGGCCGCCGCCGGCGTGGCGCTCGACGCCGACGCCGCACCGGACGCCGGTGCCGACAGCGGTACCACCCCGGACGCCGCACCCGACGCCACCGCCCACAGGACCGCCGACAGCACCGGAGCCCCGGAGGTCGCCGCATGAGCCGCAAGGACCGACTCGCCGCCGTGCTCGGTGTGCGCGAGCGCATCGAGAAGCAGCGTCAGGCCGAGCAGGCCACCGCGCAGCGCGACCGGGAACACGCCAGCGCGGCGCTGGCCGCCGCCCTGGCGCAGCGCGCCGCGCAGCAGCTGTACGTCGGCCACCGGCTGGCCACCGAGGAACTGTTCGCCCACCGGGTCGGACTCGTCGCCCTCGGCGAGTCGGTCGAGCACGCCGCCGGTCACCACGCCGCCACCGAGCAGGCCGTGGAACGGGCCGGTACCCGCCTGGTCGAGGCCGCCGTGGACCGCCGCAGTGTCGAGCGGCTGCGTGAACGGCGCCTCGCCGACGAACGTGCAGCCGAGGCCCGTCGCCAGCAGCGCCGTGACGACGAGGTCGCCCTGCAGATCTGGCGGCGACGCTGATGGGACCGATCGCCGCCATGCCGGGTGCCGGGACGTCCAACGGCCTCGCGAACGCCCAGGCCCGCGTCGCCGCCATCCGCGACCGCATCGACGGCCTGACGGCCCAGACCGCGGGGTTCTCCCTGCCGACCCCGGCCACCCCGCAGGCGACCACTGCCACCGCCACACCGGCCGCGACCGACGGTCAGCCGGTCACCACCGCCGCGGCGGGCGCACCGTCGCGCGCCGCCGCCACGCCCCGCCCCGGCAGCAGCGCCGGCGGTGCCGAGCTCGCCGCGAAGCTGCCGACCAACGGCAAGCCGTGGGCGGCGTCGATCGACAAGGCCGCACGCGCCGCCGGCGTCGAGCCGGAGCTGCTGGCCGCACTGGTCCGCCACGAATCCAACTTCAACCCCAACGCCCGTTCGCACGCCGGTGCGATCGGCCTGACCCAGCTGATGCCGGGCACCGCCGCGGGACTGAACGTCGACCCGCACGACCCGGAGCAGAACCTCGCCGGTGGCGCCCGCTTCCTGCGTTCCATGCTCGACCGGTTCGGCTCCGTGGAGCTCGGACTCGCCGCCTACAACGCCGGACCCAACCGGGTCGCACAGGCCGGTGGCATCCCTCGGATCACCGAGACACAGAACTTCGTCCAGCGGGTGACCGCGACCTGGGAGCAGTATCGATGACCATCCCCTTCGACCTCATGACCTCGCGGGCCGAACGTCCCGCGTTCGCCGACCGGGGCCCCGCGTCGCGTGCGCGTGGCCCCCGCGACGACGCCTTCCCCGATGCGCTGCGCAGCGCCGTCGACGCCGGCTC
>CAYTLZ010000370.1:0-1950 GCA_964438785.1 uncultured Actinomycetota bacterium
GTCTCAGCGGGCCCGGGCGGACTCCTGGCGGGTGACATACCGGTCGATCTGGCGCCACACGTCGTCACGCACCTCGACCACGCCCTTGTCGAGGTCCTCGTTGCGCGAGGTGCCGACGATCTTCGGCACACCGGCGATCCAGCATTCGAGGGTGACCTTCTGCGAGTTCTGGTCCCGGTCCTTGACCGACAGCTCGAGTTCGACCTGCTCGGGCTCCCAGCGCTTCAGTCGCCGCTCGAGCCGGCCGAAGAGCACGTCGCGGTAGCGGTCGCTCTCCTCAGGGCGGAACTGCGGCACGACACGGACTCGGTCCTTGAAGTCGCTCATGTGCGGATCTCCTCATCGATCGGACGACACCAACGTAGTCGGGCCCCGGACCCCGGGAGCACGCCGATCGGCCCCTCTCGGCCGGGGCCATCGACCGGTGCAGCGGCCTGATCGGTGCGCCCCAGAACGCCCGCGTGCAGGCGTGTCGATCCGTGCCACCTCGACACGGCGCACAACCACGGCGATAGCATGTCGCCGGTAGCACGTGCGGGTGTAGCTCAATGGCTAGAGCTCCAGCCTTCCAAGCTGGCTATGCGAGTTCGATTCTCGTCACCCGCTCCATGACGCCCGGACCGTGCACGGCTCGTGAGCCGGTCGGTCACCCGCTCGCGGCGACCCCCATGTCGGTATCCGCCGCCCGGGATGTCGCCGCGTCGTCGGCCCCGCGGTCCTCGGCCCGGCGTTCGACCCGCCGGAGCATGGCGGTCACGACCTGGCGCACCAGGTTGCCGATGATCACGACGACCAGGCCGACGGCGAGCGCACGCAACGCCGCCTCCTCCGGGGTGATCGCCCCGGTGACGAGCATGCCCGCCACCGGTGCCAGGGCGACCAGGCCGATCACGGCCACGATCCGTCGCAGCGGTCCAGCACTCATCGATTCACCACCAGTTCGCGCACGGCCAGCGCGATATCGAGGGGACGGGCACGGCGCATCGCCGCGCCCGCGGGGCCATACCCGAGCACCAGGCCGAGTTCCACCGCACAGCGGATGGCGTCCGGGAGGTCGTCCGGCTCGGCCCACGACACCGCGAGCGGTGATTCCGCGAGACCGCGCCGCCAGTCGGCACCGCCGACCACGAGGTGGATCCACCGCCCGGGGCGCAGCGCCGCCAGCCACGTCTCGCTGCGGGCCACCGGGGCCTCATCGACCTGGGCGAAGCCATCGGCGCACGGTCCGACGAACACGGCCGGGCCGTCGGGCAGCGGACGACAGCTGGGGCGCAGCGACTCGGCGAGCGCCATGGTCCACGCGATGTCGTCGTGCGGTGCATCGACCTCGAGCGACCGGACGAGCTCGACCGGCAGCCCGAGGGCGAGCAGGGTCGGCACAGACCAGGCCGGCCCGCCGTCGGTGGCCGGCACGGGTTCACGCGTCAGCGGGTCTGACGTCGAGGTGGCCGGCATCGCGACCTCAGCGGCGGGGGCGGCTGCGACCGGGGGCGAGGTCGGGGTCGGGGTCGGAGCCGCGTCCGCGGCCTCCCCCGCCGCAGCGTCCATCGGCTCGGCGATCTCACCGTCCGCGTCGAGGTGGACGGCGCGGCCACCGACGATCCTGGACGGGTCGATCTCGATCCGCGGCCAGGCCGGCCGGTCGAGCTGATCGGCATCGGTGCTGGCAGGGTCGGTCGCCGCGGTGGGCTCGACGTGGCCGATGACCCGGTCCTCGGCCGTGCCAGCGGTGCCGGCGACGGCAGCCGCACCCGTCGCAGCCGCCGGCGCGTCGTCCTGACCGAGCTGCGACCGCAGGAAGGTGGCGAAGTCGATGGCGCTCGGACCCTCGTCGGGGACCTCGTCGGCACGGGCCAGCAGGCGGTCGACCGGTGAGAGCGCCGCGGCGTCGTCGGCCGCGACCTGCGCCCAGGGGTTGACGCCACCGACCCGTGGGGTGGGACGTGCGGG
>CAYTLZ010000371.1:0-1943 GCA_964438785.1 uncultured Actinomycetota bacterium
TGGACCTGCAGTTCCATCAGCCCGGCGGCGACGTCGACGTCCTCGACGTTGGACAACTCCGTGCGCAGGTTCAGCTTGGCGTCCTCGGCCCGGGCCTGGGCGGACTCGACCCGGTTGGTGGCGGAGCCGATGTCGGCGAGGCTGGCGGCCATCCGGTCCGCGGCCCGGTCGAGCCCGGCGATGTCGGCGGAGGCCCCGAGTTGGTCGCCGGCCTCGATCTTGTCGGCGAGCGCCCGCAGGAAGCTCACGACGTCGCCGTCGGGGCTGTCGGCACCCATCCACTCGGCCGCGGTGACGTTGACGCGGACCTGCTCGGTGTCGCTGACGCGACGCAGGACCTCATCGGCCTGGCCCGCGGGTGGGTCGAAGGTGAACGGGTCGGTGGTGGTGTCGAGCGCGTCACCGGCGCTGAACCCCCCGAACAACGGCCGACCGAGGTGCTTGGTGTTGGCCACCCCGACGAGTTCGTCGGCGATGGCGCGCAGTTCGGTGGCGATGGCCTGCTGGGAGCCGGGGTCCTTGAGCGTGGCACCGTCGACGGCGAGGTCGCGGGCGCGACGCACCCGGTCCAGTCCGGTCTGCAGCTGGCTGTCGGCGTTGTTGAGCCAGCCCATCGCGTCGTTGGCGTTGCGCAGCTCCTGTTCTCGGGAGCGCAGGGCGGCGCGCAGCGACATGCCGCGGCGGGCTCCGCCCGGATCGTCGGAGGGCTGCAGGATGGTCTTGCCGGTCGCCAACTCCGACTGGCTGCGTTCGTAGGCGGCCAGTCGCGTCTGCAGGCGGTCGAGCGAGCGGGTGACCATGACCTCGCTGGTGATGCGCATGATGGGTTCCTCCGGCGCTAGCGGCCGACGATGCCGACGCGGTTGACGAGCGTGTCGAGCGCCTGGTCCACGGTGGTCATGACGCGCGCGTTGGCCTCCAACGCCCGCTGGTAGCGCACGAGGCCGACCATCTCCTCGTCGATGGACACCCCGTGCTCCGAATCGCGCGCCAGCTTCGCGCCGGTGGCGACGCCGTTGGCGGCGTCGGCGGAGGCCCTGGTGGAGCGCACGGAGCCGGCCAGACCGGTGATCAGGTCCGACAGCTGCGACTCGATGGTGCCGGCCGGATCACCGTCCGCATCCTCGAGGTCGGTGGTCCGCAGGTCGGCGAACAGGCGGGCGTTCGTGCCGTCGAACGCGGCGGGGTCCGGGTCGCCCACCTCGCCGCCAGCGGCGGCCAGGGCACCGATGTCGGTCGTCACCAGCCCGAGCGAGGCGGCGGCACCGGGCCCGTCGGGGTCGTCGTCGAAGGCGAACAGGGGCTCGCCGGCGGTCCCGTCGATCCGACGGCCACCTTCGTTCAGATCGTTGATCGCTGTCGCGAAGCTCGTCGCCAGCCCGTCGAGCGTGCCCCGCCAGTTCGGCAGGTCCTCGGTGAGCGTGCGGTGCAGTCCGCCGATCTCGCCGCTCATCGTGCCGGCGGCGAGGTCCTCGCCGTCGATCTGCAGGGCGGTGCCGTCGTCGCTCAGCGACACCGGGGCGACGCCGTCGGGGAAGGACAGCAGCGTCTCGCCGCCCAGCGTCATCGTGACGGTGTTGTCCGTCTCGTAGGTCGCCGTCGCGCCGGTCAGGCGGGCGACCTCGTCGATGAGCAGGTCACGCTGGTCGAACAGGTCCGCGCCGATCCGCTTCGGGTCGGCGTTCGCGAGCCGGGTGTTGAAGTCCGCCAGGGTGCTCAGCGCGTCGTTGGCCTGCCCGATCACCACGTCGCGCCGGGCGGCGGTGTCGGTCCCGAGCTGGTCCCAGGCGTTCGCGGTCGCACGGAAGGTGGCGGCGATCCCGTCGAGCTCGGTGAGCACCTGCCGCCGCGCAGCCGGGTCGTTGGGGTCGTTGGCCCACTCCTCGGTCGCCCCCCACAGCTTGCCGATCGCGGCGCTGAGCCCCAGGTCGGGTTCACCGCCG
>CAYTLZ010000372.1:0-1942 GCA_964438785.1 uncultured Actinomycetota bacterium
AGGCAGTCACCGCCGGGGCGGTCGCGTTCGATCAGCGCGGTGCGGGCACCCTGGGTGGCAGCACCGACGGCGGCGGTGAGCCCGGCGCTACCGCCACCGAGGACGATGAGATCGTGGATCGGCACGGGGTACTCCAGGTCGGGAGGTGGCGGTCGTTGCGGGGCGATGGCGGTCGTTGCGGGGCGATGGCGGTCGTCGCGGTCGGGTCGTGGCGTGGCGCGGCGGTGGCGGTCGTCGCGGTCGTGTCGTGTCGTGGCGGTGGCGGTGGCGGTCGTGGCGGTCCGCTCGTGGCGGTCGTCGCCGTGCAGTTCGGCGCTGCAGGGGCCGCCGGCCCACCGTGACGAACCCGTGCCGCGGCCGGCAGCTTCCGTCCCCACCGGCGGCGGAAGCAGGACACACCACGGCGGGTTGCCGAAGCCCGAAGCCACAGACCGCGGTGCCCGGACCGCAGCTGCGCCCGACCCGCACACCGACGCACGCAACCGCAGGCACGCGGACGCAGACCGCACGCACGCCGAACCGTCCCTGCCACCAGGAGGAGCACCCGGTGACCGCCCAGCGAGGATCCCCCACCGCCGACCGCCTTCATGTGGTCCTGGTGGGGGCTGGTCACACCCACCTCCACGTGCTCGATCAGGCGCCGCGCCTGCGCGCGGCCGGGGTCGAGTTGACCCTGGTGGCGCCGGCCAGCTTCGTCTACAGCGGGATGGCCACGGCGGTGGCGGCCGGCGAACGCCATCTCGCGGAGGCCAGCATCGACGTGGGAGCCCTCGCACGACGTCGGGGCGTGCACCACCACGTGACCCGTGTCCGCGCCGTGGATCCCACGCGACGTCAGCTCACCCTGGAGGACGGCGTCGAACTCGCCTACGACGTCGCCTCGCTCAACCTCGGCAGCGTGGTGCGCACCGACGGCATGGAGGTGGACGCCGAGGTGGCGACGGTCAAGCCCTTCGACCGGCTGCTGGGGATGGCGCGTTGGCTCGCGGAGCTGCCCGCGGGTGCGGGCGCACGGGTCAGCATCGTCGGCGGCGGACCCACGGGACTGGAGCTGGCGGGCCAGCTCGCCCACCGCTGCGGTGACCGGCTCCAGGTGACCGTCCTGGAGCGGGGTCCGGCGCCGGGCTCAGGGCTGCCCGCCGGCGCCCAGCGCTGGCTGGCACGGCTGCTGCACGGCCGCGGTGTGGAGGTGCGTACCGACGCCCACGTCACGGCGGTACACACCGACCACCTCGTCGTCGGCGGCACCCGCAGGGACCACGAGGCCGCGGTGATCGCCACCGGCCTGGCGGCGCCACCCCTTGCGACCACCCCGGGGCTCGGCCACGCGCAGGGCATCCCCGTCACCGCCGAGCTGCACCACCGCGACCACCCGACGCTGTACGCCGTGGGCGACTGCGCACTGTTCACCCCCCGTCCGCTCCCGCGGATCGGCGTCCACGGGGTACGTCAGGGTCCGGTTCTGGTGGCGAGCCTGCAGGCTCTGGCCGCAGGCCGGCCGCTGCCGCGCTACCGCCCGCAACGACGGGCGCTGCAGATCCTGGACGTGGGCGGTGGGACGGCGCTGGCCACCCGTGGCCGGGCCTGGATGCCCGGACCAGGGGCGCTGCGCCTCAAGCACCGCATCGACGAGGGCTGGTTGGACCGCTACCGCTGAGCCACCGCGCGACACACCCCCACCGGCGCCACTGCGCCACCCCCCACCGGCGCCGCGGCAAGACACATCCCCCACCAGCCCCGCAGCGCCACCCCTCTCAGACGTCTCCCGCGACGGCCGGATCCGAGGCGCGCATGCGACGCGCCGCCAGACCGGCGCCCACGGTGACCACCAGGAACAGCGCGATCGCGGCCAGGAAGGCGGGCGAGGTCGGATCCTCGATCGTGCCGCCGAGGGCGGCGAAGGCGATCGTGCCAGGGATGATGCCGACGGCCGTGGCCAGCA
>CAYTLZ010000373.1:0-1934 GCA_964438785.1 uncultured Actinomycetota bacterium
TCCATCGCCGAGATCGTCAAGCGGCGAGCGGCTGCGGCAGGACTCGATCCTGCCCGCTACTCCGGCCATTCACTGCGTGCCGGCTTTGCGACGAGCGCCGCCACCGCTGGCGCCAGCGAGCTCGCGATCGCGCGTCAGACACGGCACCGGTCCCTCACCGTGCTCCGGACCTATATCCGAGAAGGCGACCTGTTCAAGCTCAATGCCGCCACCCAGATCGGACTCTGACCATCACCGCCGTAAACGGACGCTTACCGGCGGTGAGTGCGGTCGTCCCAGATCTAGGGCACGGCCGCCAGCGAGGGGAACCGCAGAGATCGAACGCTGCCTGAGACTCGATGCCGAGGCTCAGTAGGCTGAGCCGGCGGCCGTGGGAGCGGCCGCCCGTGCGTCGTCGAGCCCGCCTTGTCGGTCAGTCATCGGGCTGCGGGACGTCACGGATACCGACAAGGGAGCCTGATGGGATATCACAACGAGTTCTACACCGCTGAGGTACAGGGTCCGTACCAGATGTATGACGCAGGCCGGTTCGAGTTGGCGGAGGGCGGCGTCATCCCGAATCTGGAGCTGGCCTACTCAACGCATGGGACGCTCAACGACGCGAAGGACAACGCGATCCTGATCCCCACGTGGTACTCGGGGACGCACCAGACCTGGGAGCAGGTCTACATCGGTCCGGGTCGTGCGCTCGACCCGGAGCGCTACTTCATCGTCATCATCAACCAGATCGGCAACGGTCTGTCGACCTCGCCGCACAACACCGCCGACGACTCGATCGCGATGTCGCGTTTCCCGAAGGTGCGGATCAGCGACGATGTCCGCGCCCAGGAACAGCTCCTCCGCGAGCTCTTCGGGATCTCAGAGCTCGCGCTGGTCGTGGGCGGTTCCATGGGCGCGCAGCAGACCTACGAGTGGGCCGTCCGGTTCCCGGACAAGGTCAAGCGGGCCGCACCGATCGCCGGCACGGCTCAGAACACCCCGCACGACTTCCTGTTCACCCAGACGCTGATCGACGCGATCACCTCGGACCCCGGCTTTCGTGGCGGGGAGTACACCTCCAACCTGGATGTGGCTGACGGACTCCGGCGGCACTCGGACATCTGGGCGGTGCTTGGCTACTCGACCGAGTTCTGGAAGACGGAGTTCTGGCGCGGTATCGAGCTCGAAGGTGTCGAGTGGCACACCTTCCAGGAGTTCCAAGCCAACTTCCTCGTGGCGATCTTCGGTGCGATGGACCCGAACGCGCTGCTGACCATGGCCTGGAAGTGGCAGCGAGGTGATGTCGCCCGCAACACCGATGGAGACCTCGCGGCAGCGCTTGGGCGCATCACGGCGAAGACCTTCGTGATGCCGATCGACGAGGACATGTTCTTCCCGCCCCGGGACTGCGCGTCCGAGGAGGCGCTCATCCCCGACTCCGAGTTCCGCGTGCTGCCCTCGATCGCAGGACACCTCGGGCTCTTCGGATTCCAGCCCACCTACCGCGAAGCAGGCGATGCCACCCACACGGAACTGTGGGCCGTCAAGGTCGACTGAGTTACTCAATCTCAGAGGCACGCGTCGGCCTGATCACGTGATCCGGCCGACGCGAGCCCAGGCATCGGGCCCAAGGACCTAGGCCTCAGAACGGCAACCCAACAAGGGCTCACCTCCGGGAACAGCCGCTTCTTGGAAGCCAGACCAGCTACGCGGTCACGATTTGGCTCGGGATACGACAGGTCGGCATGTCGGTCAGTCGCCACGGTCACGAAGCGGGGGCTTGCAAGGATCCCGTTCGCCGTTCACCTCGCGGTGGCTAGAAAATGCCGGGCCCGATGTCCCTTGAGCTGAGCAGCATGTACGCCGCTGAAACATACGTCTGCTTGAAAGCTGGCAATTGTTTTGCGGGAGGTTCGAAAGTCTGGTAAGGAACGTATAAATCAGCTCAACGAATC
>CAYTLZ010000374.1:0-1915 GCA_964438785.1 uncultured Actinomycetota bacterium
TGGCACGGGCCAAGGCCAAGGCCGCCTACGTCAAGAAGGAGAAGGCCCGGCTGCGCGCCGAGGCCGAGGCCGCGGCCGACGAGGGCGGGCCGGCCGGTCAGGCCGCCACCGAGCCGAGCCCGACCGACGCCGCCGGGTCCGAGCAAGCGCCGACCGAGGAGCCCCCGGCCGAGGAGCCCCCTGCCGAGGCACCCGCCGCGAAGAAGCTCGGTGACGTGCACGTCGAAGGTGCCGGGGAGATCGACCAGGAGACCTTCGACGCGTTGATCGCCGAGGGCAAGTCCGAGCGCATCGCGCGTGCGAAGGCGAAGGCCGCCTGGGTCAAGAAGGCCAAGCAGGCCAAGCTCGACGAGGAGGGCGGCGCATGACCGGACTCGATGTCGTCTTCATCCTGGTGGGGCTGCTGACCGCGGCCGCCGCCGTCATGACGGTGACCTCCAAGAACCTCGTCCACGCGGCGCTGTCGCTGGCGGTCACCCTGTCGGGGATCGCCGGCGTGTTCCTGGTGCTGCACGCCGATTTCCTGGCGCTGGTGCAGTTGGTGGTCTACGTCGGTGCCGTGGCGGTGCTGTTCCTGTTCGGCCTGATGCTCACCCGCGCCCCGATCGGTCGTGAGGCACTCGACAGCCAGAACCGGGGGCTCGGCATCGCCGTCGCCGGTGGGCTGTTCGTCGTGCTCGCGACGCTGATCATCGGCGCGTTCGGCGACGTGCAGGTCGAGGCGATGACCGGTCCCGCCATCGACGTCATCGGCATCGCGATCTTCGCCGACTGGGTGCTGCCCTTCGAACTGCTGTCGATGCTGCTGCTCGCGGCGCTGATCGGCGCGATCCTGCTGGCCCGCCGTGAGGCCGGGGAATCCGGCACGGAGGCCGACGTGACCCGCATCGAGGTCGGCGAGCCGCCGACCACGGAGTCGGACGGCGGCCCTGCCAAGGCCGTCGAGGGTGACCAGGCCGAACTGCCCGCCGGTGCCGGTTCCGACGGTGGGGGCCAGGCATGAGCCTCATCGGTCCGCTGCTGCTCGCGACGTTCCTGTTCTGCGTCGGCATCTACGGCATCATCGCGCGACGCAACGCCGTGCTGGTGCTCATGAGCGTCGAGCTGATGCTCAACGCCGTGAACATCAACCTCGTCGCGTTCCAGAACGTGCTGTTCCCGGAGGAGGTCGCGGTCAGCGGCCTGATGTTCGCGCTGTTCATCATCGGGGTCGCCGCCGCGGAGGTCGGCGTCGGTCTCGCCATCGTCTTCAACATGTTCCGCAACCGCGCCACGGTCAACGTCGATGACGTCGACCTGATGCGCTGGTAGGGGGCGAAACCACGTGGAAGCTCTTCTGGATTACGCCTGGGTCGTGGTCGTCCTGCCGTTGGTATCGGCGGCGGCCATCGCGGCGTTCGGCAAAAAGCTGCCCTGGGAAGGTGCGGAGCTCGGCATCGCCGCGCTCGGTGGCGGCTGGCTGCTGTCGATCGCGATCGCCTGGCAGACCTATCTCAACTCGCCCATGGAACCCGTGGAGCGCTTCTTCGAGTGGTCGCCACTCGGCGGTGGCTTCATCTTCGAGTTGGGCATGCTGGTCGACGGGCTGACCGCGGTCATGCTGCTGCTGGTGACCACCGTGTCGCTGATGGTGCACATCTACTCGCGTGAGTACATGAAGGGCGAGGTCCGCTTCACGTACTTCTACGCGATGCTCAGCCTGTTCACCTTCTCCATGTTGGTCCTGGTCATCGCCAACAACCTGTTGCAGGCCGTGATCGGCTGGGAGCTCGTCGGGCTGTGCTCGTTCCTCCTGATCGGCTTCTACTGGGAGGAGAAGTCCAACCAGGACGCCGCCAACAAGGCCTTCCTCACCACCAAGTTCGGTGACGTCGGGCTCATCTTCGGGGTGATCGTGCTGTCGGCCGGGATGTTC
>CAYTLZ010000375.1:0-1911 GCA_964438785.1 uncultured Actinomycetota bacterium
CACGACCCCCCGGCCCCCCGGCAGACCATCCTGCACCGACAACGGACGGTCGCCCTCCAGCCAGTCGCGCCCTTCAGCCAGCCGCGCCCTCCAGCCGGCCGGGACCTACCCCGACTGGTCGGGACCGCACCGGACCCGCCCGAACCTGCTGCTCAGCACGGCCCCATCTGCAACTCACGACCGGTTGCCTGCCCGAATGGTGCGGTCACCCCCAGCGCCGTACCGAGGGTGGCCAGGACCAGTGGCAGGTAGACCCACGCGGGGCTGACCAGGGAGATCACCCCGAGGCTGAACGGGCTCGCCGCGCCCGCGGCACCAGCGAGCAGCCCGGCGAACAGGCCCAGGATCGGTCGTCCCGCGCCGTGGGGCCGCATCCGGCCGGCCCGGAAGGTCGCCGTGAGCAGTCCCAACAGGGCGGCCAGAGCGCCGACGGTCACCGCCGCTGAACCCGGATGGCCCTGCACGTCACGGGTCGCTACCGAGGACAGGGCGGGCGCGCTGGCGTCCATGGCCATCACCACACCCTGCGCGTGCCCCGGCCCTGCGGCGGTGGGGTCCGTCTCGGGCGCGGCGCTCGGCGCGAGGGCGAGCACCGCGAAGCTCACGATGGAGAGCACCATGAACCGGTGCGGTACGGGCACGGACGTGGCGACGCGTTCGGACATGACGGATCCTGTGCGGTGGGATTCCGACCGATGACCAGGACGTTACGAAGGCGGCACACCGGCAGCCTGACCCACCCCGGGTGAAAGGCTCCACCTGCGCCCGTACGGGAGCGCTGCCCGCAGCTCGCGAGTGTCATCGGACATCGACCGTTCGGGGTCCTCGGCTCGCAGGTCTCGACGTCGTAGCCTCACGGCACCGGGACGCGCTACAACGGCGCCACATCGACCCGGAACCCGGGCTGAGGGAGGAGCGGAGGAGCGGAGGAGCGGAGGATGCTGCCCTGCGAGAACTGTGAAACCCCCTACGACCCGATCGGTACCCGCTGGAAGTGCCCCCACTGCGGCTTCAAGAACCACTGCTGTGGCCGGCCGGGGACCAGGCGCCGGGTCCCCGGCCGGCCACAACGACACCCCCGGACCGCGGGAACCGGCGGCGGCGTCGTCACCTCGGCATCAGTCCCGCAGCAGGGCGGCCTCCCGGTTCGCGCGGCGCAGCCGTTCGGCTGAGCTCACCAAGAGATGTTCGATGATGCGCGTGTAGACCAGGTGATCGGTGCTGCAGAGCCGCATGAGCTCGGGCCGGGCCAACTCGAAGCACGCTCCGTCGGTCGCGGCCCGCACGGTCGCTGACCGGAGCGCTTCGCCTAGCAGCCCGGGCCCACCGATGACCACGCCGGAGTAGAGATCCGCGAAGCGCGTCGCCGGGCCGTCGATGGGATCGGCGAATTCCACACCGGCCACGCCCGAGACCAGCAGGTGCAGGGCGTCGGCATCGGCACCCTGCTGCAGGATCACCTCGCCGGTTGCAGGGGTGCGCTCGACGAAGCGCGGCAGCAGGCGAGCCCGGTCGTCGTCGCCGAGGTGGCGTACGAGCGTGAACTCGGCAAGGTCCAGGCCAACGGATCCGGACGCTGCTCGACCTGCACCGGCCAGCAGGTCCTCCTCGCAGCGCCGCGTCGCGCCGTCGAGGGTGCGGTCCACCTCGACGTCGAGTCCGTCGAAGGTCCCCGGCACGGGGACACCTGCGGGATCGGTCACCACCAGCCACTGGCCGTCGGAGCGGATGTCCTCGGGGAGACCGCGCAGCAGTCCGATGGTCGAACCATCGACGGCACCGGCGCGATGCAGGTCGAGCACGACCACCGCAACGTCGTCCTCGTCGCTGTTCAGCGCCGCAATGACGCGTTCGAGGGCGGTCGTGGGGCGCTGCGAATACCGCCCCGAACGGTCCCGAGGTGTCTGCGAG
>CAYTLZ010000376.1:0-1883 GCA_964438785.1 uncultured Actinomycetota bacterium
GAGCTTGCGGGCCTTCCACTTCTTCTGCAGCAGCCCGAAGTCGAGGTTGAACCAGCTCCCGGCACCCTTGGGGTCGGTCAGTACCTGGTCGGCGAAGCCCTGACCGTCACGGACCCCGAAGGCGCCTCCCGCCTCCACGTTGGCCAGGGGAACGTTGACCAACTCCAGGGTCCACAGGTCGCCCTCGAAGACGAACAGCTTGAAGCCGGCGAACAACGACAGCGCCGCCTTCGCAGCGCCCTCCGCCACCAGCGACCAGGTCACCGCCGAGGTGGAGGTCTTGGGCTTCTGGAGCGCGCTGTCACCCTTCTTCACCCTGCCATAGGTGGCCTCGTACTCGCCGGAGACCGACATCTGCGCACCGAGCTCGACCCCGGCCGCAGCTCGGATGCCTGCCAGCACCTTGGCCACCGGGATACCGCCGTACATCGCGGCCTGGATGGACACGCCGAGGTTGTAGCTCGACTCGACGGAGCCGAGGATGGAGTACTTGACCGTGGTCTCGGCGGCGTCGTCTCCCGTCCAGGTGCCGTCGGTGGACTGGCGTTGCACCTGCAACTCGACGTCGCCCAGGGTGAGGTCGTTGTCGAAGGTGGACTTGAAGTTCAGACCGACCACCCCGAACAGCAGGGGGACATCGACGTCGAACAGGTCCTGGCTCCAGCCGTTGGGCGGCGGGACGTGGAGCTCGGTGCCGATCGCGAGGTTCGCGGCCTGCTGTCCCGGACCCATCTGGAAGCCACCCTTGAGGCCGGGCGCGAGCTCGACCCCGTCGACGGCCACGCCGTGCTTGCCGACCTGGAGCGCTTCGAAGGGGATGCCGTCGATGTTCTCCTGCTCGAGCCGGACGTTGCCGTCCCCGTAGCCGACGCCCACCTTCTTGGCCTCGTCGGAGTTGAGGTTCTCGTCACGACCTTTGGTCCCCTTGTCGTCGGCGACGGAACGGCTCTCCTCACCTTCGAGCATCGCGATGTCGGGGCCCTCGGTGAGCGACCCACGTTCGCTGGCGATGAGGTCGTCCGCGTCCCCGTCCTCGACCTGGTCGGCCTTCTCGGCCGCGGCCCGCTGCAGGCTGGAAAGGTCGTCGACGGGTTGGGTCTCCGCCTCGACGGACCGAGCGGCCTCGCCGTCCTCGCGGGTCTGCTGCTTGATCTCCCGCAGTTCAGCGTTCGCGATAGCCATTCGGGGTACCTCCCTCAGCTCCTGCTCGGGGTGCGGCCGGAGCGTCAGGGCCCGTCGGGACCCTCGCGGCGACCTCTACTCTACGGAAACTATAAGCTAGTGGGGAGCCGCTGGGAAGGCGTGCTGCGCACCAGCGGCGCAACTCCGGCGGCCGGTGCATGTCCCGCTCGCTCGATACGGGTCCGTGCAGGACCCGCTCCCCAGGATCGACATGATGACGCGCGCCGCGGATCTGATGGCACGCCTTGACCTGCTCGGTGAGGTCGCCAAGGGGTGCGTGGCGGCCCGCTCGAGCGGGCAGCCTCTGGAACCTCGTGGACCGGCCCTGGCCGAGGGACTCCCGGAACCGCTGGCGGCGTTCACCGCCCGTGGCGTGCGGAGGGTTGCAACGGAGCTCGGAGCGCAGCCGCCCGTGGACAGCCGCGTGTTCCAGCTGGGGCGGGATGCCCAGCTGACCGCTTTCGACCGCGAGGTCCTCCTCGCGGCCCTCGCCCCCGACCTGGTCCCCTCGATCGGCAGCGTGTACGCGGAACTCCAGGAGGGCGCCCGGTCGGTCACGACCAGCCTGGCCTTGATCCTGACCGGCACCGCAGCCCACAACGGTGCGGCCCGGCACCGTGTCGGCGAGGACGGGCCGTTGGCACGAGCCGGCCTCATCGAGGTGGGGGGTGAGGCGCACCACGCGCCGCTCGGGCGGGTGC
>CAYTLZ010000377.1:0-1877 GCA_964438785.1 uncultured Actinomycetota bacterium
AGGGCTCCCACGCCTTGGCGTCCATGGCCTGTTGGCCGGCGTGGTAGCTGGAGCGCACCATCGGGCCGGACTCGACGTGGTCGAAGCCGAGTTCCACCTCGCCGTAGTGGCGGAAGTGGTCGAAGGTCTCGGGCGTGACGTAACGGTCGAGGTGCAGGTGCTGGGCGGATGGCTGCAGGTACTGCCCGATCGTGAGCGTGTTGACCCCGGCGGCCTTGAGGTCGCGCATGCAGTGGAGGATCTCGTCGTCGGTCTCGCCCATCCCGGCGATCAGGTTGGACTTGACCGCCGTGGTCGCCGGGAAGCGCTCACGGGCCAGCGCCAGGAACTCGAGGCCGCGGTCGTAGTCGAAGGACGGGCGGATCGTGGGGAACAGTCGGCGGGTGGTCTCGAGGTTGAAGGCGAACACGTCCGGTCCCGCGGCAACGACCTGGTCCAGCGCCGTGGACCCCTGCGTCGTGTCGTGGCCGTAGCCGAAGTCGCTCGGGAGCACCTCGACACCGACGTCGGGGGTGCGGGCACGGATCTGGCGGATCGTCTCTGCGACCAGCCAGGCGCCCTGATCGTCGAGGTCGTCGCGGGCGACCATCGTCACGACGGCGAAGCGCAGCCCCAGGTGTTCGACGGCTTCCGCGATGCGCCGCGGCTCGTCGGTGTCGTAGGCGGCCGGCTTGCCCGTCGGGATCTGGCAGACCCCACAGCGGCGGGTGCAGTCCTCGCCACCGATCAGGAAGGTCGCCTCGCGCATCTCCCAGCACTCGTAGATGTTGGGGCACGCGGCCTGGGCGCAGACGGTGTTGAGCTCGAGGCCCTCCATCAGCTTGGTGACGTCCTTGAAGTTCTCACCGAAGCTGGCCTTCACCTTCAACCAGTCGGGCTTGCGGCCCTCCTGGCGACCGGTTTCGATGGTCTTGCGTACGACCCCGGCGCGTTGGGTGCGTTCACGGGTGAGACCGTTGGGCAGCACCGACAGGGTGCGTGCGCCGTCGGGGATGACCGGCTCGGACACGACGTTCCTTCGATTCGGTTCAGCGCCCGATCTCGTCGAGCGACATGGGTTCGAGGGTAGCGACGAACAGCTCCGCCACGGTGCGCTCGACCCGATCGGCGACCTCGTCGAGATTCGTGTCGATGCCCAGGCCCGCCAGTGAGCAGACCCCGCGGTCGTCGATGCCGCAGGGCACGATGCCGGTGAAGTGCTCCGCATTCGGATGGACGTTCAGCGCGAAGCCGTGGGAGGTGATCCCACCGCTGGCGACGCGCACGCCGATCGCCGCGATCTTCTCGTCGGCGATCCACACGCCGGTGAGATCGGGGATCCGTCGTGCCTCGAGGTCGTAGGTGGCGAGCACCCGGATCACGACCTCCTCGAGCGCCCGGATGTAGCCGATCACGCCGCGTAGCGATGCGAGCTTGATGATCGGATAGCCGACCAGTTGGCCCGGCCCGTGGTAGGTGACGTCCCCGCCCCGGTCGACGTCGACGAGCGCGATGCCGCGAGCATCACGCGCCGCGGCGTCGAACAGCACATGGGTGCGGTCGGCGCGTTTGCCCAGGGTGTACACCGCCGGATGCTCGAGCAGCAGCAGCGTGTCGGGACCGGTGCCCGCCCGACGGGCCTCGACCAGCGCACGCTGCCACGCCCACGCCTCGAGGTAGTCGACCCGGCCGGGGCGCACGACCCGCAGCGGTGCGTCGGCATCCGCGCGCATCCGGTCGGGGGCGAGCGGCTCCGGGCGCGCCGTCATCGGTACCTCAGACGCCGAGTTCGGGACCGAAGTCGTGGGTCTCGAGCACGTACTTGAGGTCTTGCAGGAAGCGGGCCGCGTCCGCGCCGTCCACCATGCGGTGGTCGTAGGACAGGCACAGGTAGCTCA
>CAYTLZ010000378.1:0-1867 GCA_964438785.1 uncultured Actinomycetota bacterium
AGTTGTGGTTGAGCATCCTCGCTTCTTCTTGCGCGAGGACGACCACCCGTCGGGCTCGGTCGGTGAACCGCTCGAACATGCGGACTTCTTTCCAACGTGGGGCGCGATCTCGACCGCCGGGGACGCGACTGCCGTCAGCGGCGTTCGTCGAGCGTAACCCATTCGTCGAGGGCGTTTGGGGGTCGGATGTGGTCGGTTCGGTGCGGCCGGGGCACCTGGTTCGTGCCCTGGAGACAAACCCGTCGGCCGGATCCGGCCCAACCATCATCTCAGCGGCACCGGGAGCGGCGGCCGCACATCCGAGGGTGACCGGCGAACACGCGCCGCGCTCCCGTTCGCACGGCAGCCGCATCCCAAGACCTGCGCGTCCCCGACGCACATCCCGCCCACCAGCCGGCCCCGCGCCGCCGCTAGAACCACTTGGTGGGCAGCGCCGGTGGGACGTAGGCCTCGAGGTGGTCGACCACCGCCACCGGATCGTCGACGACGGCATAGAGGTCGGCGTGGACCGGCTGGGCGAAACGAGCCTCGAACAGATGCTCGAACAGGGCCAGCAGGGGCTGCCAGAAACCGTGCGCGTCGTACAGCACGATGGCCTTGTCGTGCTGCCCGAGTTGCTTGAGGGTCAGCACCTCGAGCAGTTCCTCGAGCGTCCCGAACCCACCCGGTGCCGCGACGTAGGCCCCGCCCTGGGCGATCATGGTGGCCTTGCGCGAGGCCATGTCGGCCGTGATGACCACCTCGTCGCAGGCGTCGTCGACTAGACCGCGATCGGCCATCAGCTGCGGCACGACGCCAACGACCCGACCCCGGGCGGCGCGTGTGGCGTCGGCCACCGCGCCCATCAGGCCGATGGCGGTCCCGCCGTACACGACCCCGTGCCCGCGGCTGCCGAGTTCGTGACCCAGCGCCCGCGCCGCGACGCGGTAGCGCTCGTCGATCGCCTCCGACGAGGAGGTGTAGACCGTGACCTGCACGTCAGTCCCGCTCGGGCCGCAGGGTCGGGAACAGGATCACGTCACGGATGTTGGCCACGTCGGCCAGCAGCATCACCAGCCGGTCGACCCCGATGCCGAGCCCGCCGGTCGGTGGCAGGCCGAGCTCCATCGCGCGCAGGTAGGACTCGTCGACCACCATGGCCTCGTCGTCCCCGGCCGCCTTGGCCGCCGCCTGGGCCTCCATGCGCCGTCGCTGGTCGTCGGGGTCGGTCAGCTCCGAGAAGGCGTTGGCGAACTCCCGGCCGGTGACGATCAGCTCGAATCGTTCGGTCACGTGCGGCTCACTGCGGTGGCGGTGCGCCAGCGGTGAGACCTCGACCGGGTAGTCGGTGACGAAGGTCGGCTCCCACAGGGTCGCCTCGACCAGGGCCTCGTAGAGCTCCAGCAGCAGCTTGCCCACGCCCCAGCTGTCGTCGTAGGTCACCTCGTGGGTGTCGCACAGCGCCCGGACGTCGGCCACCTCGCTGTCGTAGGTGACGTCGTCGCGGGCGGTCGCCTCCTGCACGAGCTCCAGCAGGGTGCGACGCCGGAACGGTCCGGCCAGCGACACCTCGCGGCCCTGGTAGGTCAGCTCGGTCGAGCCGCACGCCTCGATCGCGGCGCGCTGCAGCAGCGCCTCGGTCAGCGCCATGACGTCGTGGTAGTCGTCGTAGGCCGCGTAGGACTCCAGGATCGTGAACTCCGGGTTGTGCCGCGGACTCATGCCCTCGTTGCGGAACACCCGGCCGATCTCGAACACGCGCGGCATCCCCCCGGCGATCAGGCGCTTGAGGTACAGCTCCGGGGCGATGCGCAGGAACAGGTCGGTGTCGAGCGTGTTGTGGTGGGTGACGAACGGCTTGGCGGTCGCGCCACCGGGGATCGGGTGC
>CAYTLZ010000379.1:0-1847 GCA_964438785.1 uncultured Actinomycetota bacterium
CGCGGCGCTGCCGCCGCACGTCGCCGCGCACACCTACGTCGCCCCGCGCTGAGTCGACGGGAACCTCCGCGCCGGTCAGTCCGGTCGGGTCAGTCTGAACGGGTGACACGGCCCCACAGTCCACGCAGACCAGCCGACGGCGCGGTGACGTACCGCGCGTAGAACTGCTCCTCCGCCTTCTCGTCGCCGACGAGCAGCAGATCGGTACCGGGGCGCAACCGCTGCTCGGCATCGAGCTCGGACAGCATCATCTCGCCCTCGACGATGCCGACGAGTTGGCAGCCGGTGGCCGCCGGGATGTCGGTCGAACCCAGACGCCGTCCGGCGAGTGCCGCCGGTATCGCGACCCGGAAGACCACGAATCCCTCGGCCAACAGCAGCAGGGTCGAGTCGTCCCGCAGCGCGTTCCAGGCCTCGATGGCCCCCATGGAGGCGTACGAGAGCACGAAGTCCGCGCCCGCGCGGTGCATCGTGGAGATGTTCCGCTCGTGCTCGACCCGGCCCAGGATCTCCGCCCCCGGACGGAGTCGACGGCTGTAGAGGGTGAGGAAGATGTTCGTGTCGTCGTCGTGGGTGGTCACGACCACGGCCGGTGCCTGCTCGATGCCGGCCTCCTCGAGGACCTCGAGGTCGGCGGCGTCGCCGATCACGACCTCGTGCGCATCGAGGTGGGCGACCCGCTCCGCCTGCTTCTCGACCACACGACACGGCTGCCCGGCAGCCTGCAGATGCCGGACGACCGCACGGCCGACGCGACCGCCACCGAGGACGACGACGGGCCCCTGCTCGCCGGGTTCGGGCTCGAGCGCCCCGGGTCCGGCATGGGCGAGGTCGTAGTCCTCGAGCTGGTCGCGGGTCCCGGTCAACAGCAGGATCGACGACTCCTCGATCGCGAGATCCGGGGTCGCGGGGAGGAGCTGCCCGCGGTCCCACAGCCCGACGACCGAGACCCCGAAGCGCTGCCGGAGATCCAGCTCCGCCAACGTGCGGCCCACCAGGCCGGTCCCCGCCGCGGAGGTCTCGGCGATCACCAGCTCACCGAAGGAGGCGATGACGCTGCACTTGGCGGTGGGCGCGAGGACGCGCTCGGCCAGCATCCGGCCCAGCAGGTCGCTCAGCTGCAGGACATGGTCGGCACCGGCGAGGTGCAGGACGTCGACCGCGTCGGGGGAGTGGGCCGTCGCGACCACGATGCCCCGATCGGTCACCTCCCGGACGGTGAAGGCGACGTTGCTGTTGGCCTGATCACTGCGTGCGGTGACCACCATCGCCGCCCGTTCGACCCGTGCCGCCCGGTAGGTCGCCGGGTCGTCGAGGTCACCCACCATGACCGGACAGCCCTCGTCCTGCAGTGCGGCGGCCTCCTCGACGTCCTCGACGAGCAGGACGTAGGGCATGCCCTGCGTGGCGGCCCGGCGCATCAGCGCGCGTTCCATCGGCGACCGACCGGTCAGCACCAGATGACCGTCGGTGTCCTCCGGCAGCGATCGCGGCGTGCGGGCCTCGCGGACGGCACTGCGCCAGGGGAGGTAGACCAGCTGGATGAAGGTGAAGGGCAACAGGATGAGGATCAGCAGCGCTCCCGTCAGCAGCACCACGACCGAGTACATGCGACCGAGGTCGGAGACGAACACGATGTCCCCGAACCCGAGCGTGGTCATGGTCACCAGCGTCCAGTAGATCGCCGACCACCAGGTGAACTCACGCCCCTCGACACCGGTCATGATCAGCTGGAAGCCGGCCGCGAAGGCCACCACCGCGACGACGAACACGATCCCGAGTCGGATGATGGGGCGCGCCTGGCCGCCGGTGAGCGGTGCGGCCAGCATGGCCATCATGGTGGCGGC
>CAYTLZ010000380.1:0-1808 GCA_964438785.1 uncultured Actinomycetota bacterium
TGCCGGACGGCGAGCCGGGCGAACTCGTCGCCAAGGGCCCGCAGATCATGCAGGGCTACTGGCAGCGGCCCGACGAGACGTCGGAGACGCTGCGCGACGGGTGGTTGCGCACCGGGGACATCGCCGAGATGGACGCCGACGGCTATTTCCGGATCGTGGACCGCAAGAAGGACATGGTCCTGGTGAGCGGGTTCAACGTCTACCCCAACGAGATCGAGGAGTGCATCGCGGCGTTGCACGGTGTGGAGGAGGTCGGGGTGATCGGGCTGCCGGATGCCAAGACCGGCGAGGCGGTGCGCGCCTACGTCGTCGCCGCCGACGACCCACCCTCCGTCGCCGAGATCGTCGCGCACTGCCGCGAGCACCTCGCGGCCTACAAGGTGCCGCGCAGCGTGGAGTTCATCGACGAGCTCCCGAAGAGCCCGATCGGCAAGATTCTGCGCAAGGATCTGCGCGCCACCATCGGAGCCACGACGGGTCACGAGCCGGCGGATGTCGCCGGCGGGGAGAAGGCGTAGCCATGGTTCCGAGCGCATCGCTCTTCCTGGCCCTCGAGGGCCCGCCCGCCGACCACGAGGTGGTGACCGACTTCGAGCAGGCCATGCTCGTCGGCCTGGTGTTCATCATCATGTTCGGCCTCGGTGCCGGGCTCACCCCGCGCGACTTCCGCTCGGCGCTGCGCCGTCCCCAGGGACTCATCATCGGCTGGGTGACCCAGTTCGGGATCATGCCGTTCCTGGCGTTCCTGCTCGTGCTCGGGCTGATCCTGCCGCTGCCGGACGAGTACGCCGCGCCCGTCGCCATCGGCGCGCTGCTCATGGGCTCGGTCCCCGCCGGCACGACCTCGAACATCTTCACGTTCTTCTCGAAGGGCAACCTCGCGCTCAGCGTCATGATGACCACCAACTCGACGCTGTGGGCGCTGATCATGACGCCGCTGGCGCTGCTCATCTACGGCAGCCGGCTGATGCCGGGCGGGACCGACCTGCAGATCCCCGTGACCAACATCCTGGTCACGCTCGTGATCCTGCTCGTGCCGGTGGCGGTGGGGATGTGGATCCGGAGCCGCAACGCCAACATCGGTGCCGTCATGGAGCTGATGGGCGGCTTCTTCGGCCTCTTCTTCATCGTGTTCCTGCTGGTGACCTGGGTCCCACGCAACTGGCGCCTGCTGGTCATCACCCCGTGGCAGGTCTACCTGGTGGCGGTGTTCCTCGGGCTGCTCGGCATCGGAATCTCGTACGCGATCGCCCGCGGCATCAAGCTGCACCCGGCCAACGCCCGCACCATCGGACTGGAGACCGGGATCCAGAACGGCCCGCTGGCCATCGCGATCATCCTGCTCAGCTTCGACGGGCATCCCCGACTCGGCGAGCTGCTGATCGTCCCGGCGCTGTACTCGCTGTTCATCGTGCTGGTCGCCACGGTCGTCACGTTCTACTTCCGGCGCGCGAACCTCGCCGAGGAGCAGAAGATCCCCAGCCTGCTGTGAGTGGTGGGGTGCCGGCGGCACCCCGGCGGGTGCGCGGTACGTTCGAACCGGGCGGCGACACGGCCGAGCGCAGCCCCGACAAGGAGCACCGCGTGATCGTGATCGTCGTTCTGTTCGCGTTCCTGCTGCTCATGCTGCTGTTGCGGCTCTTCGGTGGCGGCGGTGGCGGCGGCGGTGGCGGTGGCGGCTGGGACCCGCCGGAGCCCGATGGGCCCGACGACGGGCTGGCGCTCGAGCCGGACCGTGAGCCGGCCGGCGTCCGCTAGCCAGCGCAGCTCCCGCGCCCGCCGGTTCCCTGGCACCGGACGCGCCCGGT
>CAYTLZ010000381.1:0-1801 GCA_964438785.1 uncultured Actinomycetota bacterium
GGGCATCGGCGGCGAGCTCGACCCCGCGGTCGTCGCGCAGGCACGCCCCGATCCGAGCACGCAGGTCCGGGGTCAGCCGCTCGACCTCGCGGCCCGTGCTGCCGGCGAGACGACGGAGCCACACCGGTGACCCATCCGGCAGGTGGCCGTACCCGGCGCGGGCCAGGGCCCGGGTGCGATCTGCCTCGAGGTCGAGGCCAAGCCGGCGGGCGACGCCGGCCCGCTCGCCGCTCGGGGTTGGCGACACCACCGGCGTGGAAGGATCTCGCGTTCCACTGTCACCGAGGACTGCGTCCTGGCGCATGAGGTGGCGCAGAAGACGGGTCGTCCCACTGGACCATGCACCCCCCTTCTCCACCACCGGCCACCGACGCCCTCTCCGAACACGCACGCGACAGCCGTGGCCACGCACAACGCTCGAACGCCCCAAGAGCCGGTTCAGCACCAGCCGATGCGGGGCCTCCGCACTTCGGCGCCAAGGACCGCGATGGCACAGCCCTTGCGCCCACAGGTCGTGATCCGCGCGACCGCCAGCGGGAGCCCCCGCCCATGAACACGGCGATGATCGGGTAGCAGCGCTGGTCGCCTGGGTCGTCGCCGAGGCTCGGGCTGCGAGAGGAGGGCGATCGACTGGGGCTACCCAGACCGCAGCGCGTGAGCTGTCGTGATGCGCCAAGCGTCGAGGCAGTGAGGCTGAGGTCCTTCGAACGAGGAGCGAGATGCGGTGGACCCTGGTGTGGATCGAGGTTGGCAGGAATCCTGCCCGGACCCGGTGGGGTGGATGACGCAGCGGCCCTTCGGTCATCGCGGGCATTATCCGTGTCGGCGAGGAATCGAAGGCTTCGGCGAGTACAGGTGTCGAGGTGGGTTGGATCACAGTGGTTGTGGGGGTGGTCATCGCTGTCCTGGGGGCAGCGGTCCGTTTCGGGGGCCTCCTGGAGTTGCTCGCGGGCTACGACCCGGAGAAGGTCGCGGACCACGTTGGTCTTCAGCGGTTCGCCGGGACGGGTGTCCTCGCGATCGGAGCGCTGATCACGGTCGCGGGGTTGGCTGATGTCGTCGGCAGCGGCCAAGCCGTGATCGTCGCCATCTGGGTCGCCGTGGTCGTGGCCTTGGTGGCTGTGGGCCTGGGAGTTCAGCGCTTCTCGACCCGCACGAAGTAGCCGGGGCGACCGTCCCATCCGGCTGTCGATCAGGTTGGGCGCTAGCCCTCTCGACACGAACAGTGGGACCTGGGGCGAAAGGGCCGAACGTCAACCACTTCACGCGGGCGGAGAGGGGTCCGAGCTGAGCGGCTGATCGCAGCACCTCGCTGTTCGGTGGATGGCTCGGCCAGAAGACGCAGGTGGTTCGACGAACCACCGACACATGTACGAAGGTGATGAGCCGACCGACATGGGCACAACCGGTATGACTATGTGCGGTTGGACGCCGAAGTTGTCGGCGCGCACGCAGTCACGGTTGTGTGAAGCGTGAAGCCAGTGCGAGGGACCTTTCCTACGCGCCTGCGCCAGGCCGCCTGCGTCGGTTGCAGGTAACCAATCGGCAGGCCATCGCGATCGGTGGCTCAACCGTTCTTCGTGAGCCAACGGACCCAGCTGGAGTCGTTGTCATCGGCGTATGCGAGCAACTGGTCCTCGAGGGCAGCCAGGAGTTGGCCGACGAAGGCGCCATGCCGGTGCCGGGGGAAGCTGTCGTTGGTGAACAGCAGCAGCCCGAAGTGCGGCTTGTCGCGATCGACGCGACGCTGGTGGCAGCGGACGAAGTCCGGGATGTTGTCGGTGACCACCGCTCGATGCTC
>CAYTLZ010000382.1:0-1800 GCA_964438785.1 uncultured Actinomycetota bacterium
GCTTGTCGTGGATCGGCACACCCTGCGAGCGGTAGACGTCCTGCACCTCCTTGACCAGGTGCAGCTGCGAGGTACGAACCCCGAGCACCTCGAGCAGCTCGTGCGGGTCGATGGCACCGACCGTGAGCTGCTGGCCGACCTCCACCTCGACGCCGTCGCCGATCTCGATCTCGCCGTCGTCCGAGCGGAACAGACGCGCACCGCGCGGCAGTTCGTGCTCGTCGACCTGGTCGCGGGTGCCGTTGATCCGCAGGATGCGGCCCCCGTCGACCTCCTCGATCTCGACCCGACCGGCGATCTGGGCGATCTCCGCCTTGCCTCGCGGGCTGCGGGCCTCGAACAGCTCGACGACACGCGGCAGACCCTGCGTGATGTCGTCGGCGGACGCCACACCACCGGTGTGGAAGGTCCGCATGGTCAGCTGGGTCCCCGGCTCACCGATGGACTGGGCGGCGACGATGCCGACCGCCTCGCCCATGTCGACCATGGCACCGTTGGCGAGCAGCTCGCCGTAGCAGGCCCGGCACACACCGATCTCGGTCTCACAGGCCAGCACCGAGCGCACCCGCACGGTGCGGTCCGCCTCCGTCGCGGTGGTCTGAAGGGGTTCACCCGTCTCCGGGTGGACACCGTGGACCAGGACCGCACGCAGGCGGCGGATCTGGGTGTCGACCACCAGCGCACCGGCCGGCTCGATCACCTCGTCGGAGCCCGGGAAGGCGACGTCGCGGGCCAGTACCCGGCCGTAGAGGGTCTGGGAGTCGTGCAGTCCGACGATCGCCTCGACACCACGCGAGGTGCCACAGTCGTCCTCGCGCACGATCAGGTCCTGGCTGACATCCACCAGGCGCCGGGTCAGGTAGCCCGAGTCGGCGGTCCGCAGTGCGGTGTCGGCCAGCCCCTTGCGGGCCCCGTGGGTGGAGATGAAGTACTCCAGCACCGACAGGCCCTCACGGAAGTTCGACTTGATCGGCCGCGGGATGATCTCACCCTTCGGGTTCGCCACGAGCCCACGCATGGCGGCGATCTGCCGCAGCTGGGTCATGTTCCCGCGGGCCCCGGAGTTCGCCATCACGAAGAACGGGTTCGTGGTGGTGAAGTTCTCCTCCATGGCGTCCGCGACCTCGGTGGTGGCCTCGGTCCAGATCTCGATCAGTTCCTGACGCCGCTCGGAGTCGGTGATGACACCGCGCGTGAACTGCTTCTCGATCTTGGAGGCGCGGTCCTCGGAGCTCTTGAGCACCTGCGCCTTGAGGTCCGGGGTCTCGACGTCCGAGATCGCCACGGTCACACCCGCACGGGTGGCGTTGCGATACCCGATGTCCTTGAGGTTGTCGAGCACCTCGACGACCTGCCAGCGCGGGAACAGGTCCGTGCAGCGGTTGACGATGTCACCGGCACCGGCCTTGGTCACGACCTCGTCGACGTAGGGGTAGTCGACGGGCAGCGCCTCGTTGAAGATGGCCCGGCCGGCGGTGGTGATGACCCGCGGTCGGTACCCGGCGGCACGCGCCTCCTCCCAGGCATCGTCGTCGTCGCGGTAGTCGGCGGGACGGTGCTCGGGATCGAGCTGCTTGCCCGGCGCGAGCCGCAGCATGATCGGGTCCTGGACGTGGATCCGCTTGGCGTCGATGGCCCGCTCGATCTCGCCCAGTGAGGCGAAGATCGGCAGCCCCTCGGGGTCGCGGTCGGCGGAGGTGTCGGCACCGGTGTAGGTCAACCAGTAGATGCCGAGCACCATGTCCTGGGTCGGCGTCGCGATCGGACGACCGGTCGCCGGCTGCAGGATGTTGTGCGGGG
>CAYTLZ010000383.1:0-1798 GCA_964438785.1 uncultured Actinomycetota bacterium
CCGAACCCGCTCAGCGCGAGGCCGCCGGTCAGCAGCAGGGCGAGGAGTCCGGTGTTGTCCAGGGAACCGCCCGTACCGGAGTCGATACGGGTCGGGGTGGTGCGGGTGACGACCTCGCCACGGACCTCGACCGTCGGCGCGGGGGTAACGACCTCTGGCTCAGGCGTAGGCGTGACGACCTCCGGCTCGGGCTCCACCGGTTCGCCCGGCAGCACGCCGACCTCATCGCAGGTCACGAAGTTCGTCACGGTGTAGGTCGCGACCTCACCGACGAAGGTCCCGGTGTCGATCGTCGGGATGTACGAGCAGTCGTCCACCGGGAACCCGGTGACGTTCTCACCGGTGACCTCCCAGTTCGCCTCGGCGTCGAACGGCTCGGACACCACGCCGTCGCCGAGGGTGACCGTCGTCCCATCGATGTCGACATCGAAGGTGACGACGACGTCGTCGCTGCCCTCGAAGTCATCGCCGCCCCAGTCCTTCACGAAGGCGATGCTGGTGGTGTCGGGCTCCGGTGTCGGGCGAGGCCTCGGGCCTGGTGAGGGGGACACGTCGACTTCCAGCTCCTGGTTGCAGACGAGGTGGACGCCAGAGCGATCGGCACCGAAGGCACCGGATTCAGCGCTGCCTTCGCGCAAGAGGTCGCTGGTTCCTTCGTTGACGTACTCGGTTGCGGTGAGACCCGCGCACGGGACAGCTTCCCAACCGTCGGGTGCCGGCTCCTCCTGGATGCCGTAGCGCGCTGGCGCTCCGTCCTCCAACAGCTCCATCGTCACGACGTTCGCGGTACCAGGCAGGGATGCGCTGGGCTCCTCGTCGGCACCGACGAACAGGTTGATACCCCAGTCGATCCCTTCCGGCTCCGTGACGGGGTTGTCGTCGAAGTCGAACCACTCCTTGACCAGGGTGATGGTGACGGTGGCGTCAACGTCGGAAGCCTCGCAGAGCTGGTGGTCGTTGGTGGAGAACGTCCCACGGTTGATCGGGGTCTCACCGTCACCGTTCCCAGCAGTGACGGTGTTGGTGGAGACGCCAGCGATGGCGTCGGGGAAGGTCGTGAACGTGTGGTCATGAGCCTCCAGGTACTCCCACTCGCTGACCACGTTGTCGTTGCCCGCTGGAGTTCCAGCAGAGAACTTCACATCGGTTGTGTTGGGGTTGATGAACCGGAAGACGTAGTCGCCGGCGTTGAGCTCCTGGTTCCTGGCGAAGCCCTGTTCTGCACTGATGTACAGGTCGTACATGCCGTCGTCCTCAGCGAGGCAGATGAAGGTGCCCTGCACGCCATCCAACTCGATGACCTCATCGCCGTTGTCGGGCACCTCGGTGATGGCCCACGCGAAGTTCGAGACGCCCGCATCCTCGTCGCCAGGGTTCACGAGCGCGCCACTGATGAACCCGTCTGTCACACCGGTGTGCTCCTGACGGTCGTTACCGCCGAAGACACACAGGTCGATGACGTAGCCCGCATCGAGGGTGACGGTCACCTGCCCGGTACCGGGTGTGTTGTAGGCGATCGTTCCGACGTGCTCGCCCTCGTACATGATGGTGACGGACCCAGCAACGTTGCTGTCCGACACATCGTGCTTGGAGGTGTAGGGACCCTCAGCCTTGCAAGGGTCCGCCTTGGGGACCTTGCTGACGACAGCCTCTGCAACGAGAACCTCGGCGTCGGCCTGCAGTTCGGCTTCGGCCTGCAGTTCAGCTTCGCCCTGCAGTTCGGCATCCGGCTCGGCCTCGACCTCGCCGCCTGTTGCGGTTGCCGGGGCGATCAGCCCCACGATGAGGAGCATGGCCA
>CAYTLZ010000384.1:0-1776 GCA_964438785.1 uncultured Actinomycetota bacterium
GTCGTCGCCGGCGAGGTCAACGAGGTGTCGACCCGGATCAGTGATCTGGCCGCGGCGCTGGGTGCCGACCTCGCCGAGCGCACCGGCGAGCTCGAGCGACTCGGCACCAACCTCGTCGAGCAGGTGCGCGGCACCCGGCTGGCCGATCTCGCGCTCAACGCGATCGAGACCGTGGACCGCAACCTGTTCGAACGCACCGCCGACGTGCGCTGGTGGGCCACCGACTCGGCGTTCGTGTCCGTGTGCGCGACCCCGACCGCGGACGCGGTGGCGCACGCGCGCAGGCGGCTCGGGGTGATCCTGTCGTCCTACACCGTCTACCTCGACCTGTGGGTCTGCGACCTCGACGGCCGGGTGCTGGCCACCGGGCGCCCCGACCGGTTCGGGCAGGCCGTCGGGGCGGACGTCTCGCGCGAGCCGTGGTTCCTCGACGCCCGGGCGACGCGGACCGGGGACGACTACGCCGTCGCCGACGTGCGGGAGGAGCGCCTGCTCGACGGGGCACGGACCGCGACCTACGCCGCGGCCATCCGAACCGACGGTGACCCGCGCGGCGAGATCATCGGGGTGCTCGGCATCCACTTCGACTGGGATCCGCTGGCCAACGGGGTCCTGCAGGGGCTGCGCATGGATGCCGACGAGCGCGCCCGCACCCGCTGCCTGCTGATCGACGCCGACAATCGCATCATCGCGTCCGCCGACGGGCACGGGGTGCTCACCGAGACGGTGACGCTTCCCGCCGACGTCGCGGACGTGGGCCACGAACTCGGTCGCGACGGCGTGGTGCTGGGCTACGCGCTCACGCCCGGCTACGAGACCTACGCCGGCCTCGGCTGGCGTGGGCTGCTGATCCAGCAGCCGGTCCGCACGTCGAGCTGAGGATCGCTCGAGTCGGCGACCGCGGTGCCGACGGGTTCGGGTGTCGAGGCACCCGCGGCGTTCGACCTCCTGACCGCCATCGAGGTGACCTCCGCTCGGCACCGCGGGAGGTGAACAGCGATGGTCCGCACGGTCCGCACCGGTGTCGAGGTCGTGTCCATCACGTTCGCGGTCGGCTATGGCGTGCTGTGGGGTCTGGAGACCGGCCTGGCCGCGTGGGTGCGCCGATCGGTGGCCCGCTTCCCCGCCTGACGACGATGCGGTGGGCAGCAGCCCGCGGGCATCACGGGTCGGTGCCCGACGACGGACTCGTGCAACTGCGACGACGCCAGGTCCTCGCACAGGGCAACGCACTCGTCGCCACCCGCCCGGGCGAGGGGCGGTGATGCTGCGCACCTGATCAGCACCCCCTTTCATGCGCTGTACGCATGCAGTGTTTCGCTCAGCGCATCCGGGCCCAGGCCGCCTTCGTCACGTTGCGTCAGGTGAACGGGGATTTCTCCGCTGCTTCGCCGATTGCGGTGACGGAGCGCGCTCATCGACGTGCCGACGCCACATGCTCAGTCGTCCTCGCACGGTGGCTCCTCCTACACCACTGCGCGCGCCTGCCGACAGGCCCGTACGTCAGACCGTCACGGACGCTCTCCAGGGAAGGTCGAAGGATGCAGGTCTCGAGCATGGTTTCCGGACCGCCGGTCCACCCCGGACGCGGTGCGGGTCGCCCCGCTGCGGCCGCGCCGCCAGCGGAGGCGACGACGGCAAGCCGCCCCACCGCCGTCGCGTCCGAGGACGGTGACGAATCCGCCAAGCCCGGCGGCAGCCAGACGCCGTTCACCCACGCGCTCCACCAGGGCAACGGCAACAAGACCGGCATCCACCGGCGGCTCGCGGCCGCCG
>CAYTLZ010000385.1:0-1773 GCA_964438785.1 uncultured Actinomycetota bacterium
CCATCGGCTTCATGCCGCGCGACAAGCAGAAGCGCATCGCCCAGGAGACGCTCGACATCTACGCGCCGCTGGCCCACCGGCTCGGGATGCAGAACTTCAAGCTGCGGCTCGAGGACCTGGGCTTCAAGACGCTGCATCCCAAGCGCTTCGACGAGATCGTCGCGATGGTCGAGGAGCGCAATCCGGAGCGCGCGACCTACATCGAGGAGGTCATCGCCGCGATCCACGACCAGCTGCGCGAGCTCAAGATCCGCGGCGAGGTCACCGGCCGGCCCAAGCACTACTACTCGATCTACGAGAAGATGGTGCTGCGCGGCAAGGAGTTCGACGAGATCCACGACCTGGTCGGCATCCGGGTCATCGTCTCCACCGTGCGCGACTGCTACGCGGTGCTCGGCCAGTTGCACGCGACGTTCCGACCGGTCCCGGGCCGGTTCAAGGACTACATCGCGATGCCCAAGGTCAACCTCTACCAGTCGCTGCACACCTCGGTCATCGGGCCCAAGGGCCGCCCGCTCGAGATCCAGATCCGCACCAAGGCGATGAACCAGACCGCCGAGTTCGGGGTCGCGGCCCACTGGAAGTACAAGGACGCGAACCGCGGCAGCGACGACGATGGGCCGGCCGACGAGCTGCCGTGGATCGACCAGCTGCTCGAGTGGCAGGAGGACGACGAGGAGCCGGGCGACTACCTCGAGTCGCTCAAGATCGACCTGTACCAGGACGAGGTCTTCGTCTTCACGCCCAAGGGCGACGTCATGGGCCTGCCCGCCGGGGCCACCCCGATCGACTTCGCCTACGCCGTGCACACCGACGTCGGCCACCGCTGCATCGGCGCGCGGGTCAACAACCGCCTGGTGCCGCTCGACCACACCCTGTCCAACGGCGACAACGTCGAGGTACTGACCTCCAAGGCCGAGGATGCGGGCCCGTCACGGGACTGGCTCAAACTCGCCGTGTCCCAGCGTGCGCGCAGCAAGATCCGGGCCTACTTCAACCGCGAACGGCGCGAGGACGCGATCGGCCGCGGGCGCGACTCGATCTCCCGGGCCCTGCGCCGCAAGGGCATCGCCTACGGCCGCGCCATGGCCTCGGGCGATCTGGCCGACATCGCCCACGTGCTCAACTACAAGAACACCGAGGCGCTGTTCCGCGCGGTCGGGGAGGGCCACGTCGCGGCGCAGACGGTCGCCCAGCACGTCCTCAACGAGCTCACCGAGGTCGAGGAGGAGGCGTCCGACGAGACCACCCTCGAGCAGGACCTCGCCGACGCCCCGATCAAGATCGGCACCACCGGCGGCGACGACGTCACCGTCGAGGGCGACAGCGGGATGCTGGTCAAGCTCGCCCGGTGCTGCACCCCGGTGCCGGGTGACGCCATCATCGGCTTCGTGACCCGGGGCCGGGGCGTGTCGGTCCACCGGGCGGACTGCTCGAACGTCGCCGACCTGGAACGGGACCCGGAGCGGTTCGTGCCGGTCGACTGGTCCGGCGACTCCACCTCGTCGTTCCTGGTGCAGATCCAGATCGAAGCGCTCGACCGCAAGCACCTGCTGCGCGACATCACCGCGGTGCTCGGGGATCTGCACATCAACATCACCTCCGCGCAGGTCGGGACGGCCAAGGACCGGGTCGCGAAGCTGCGGTTCACCTTCGAACTCGGTGACCCGTCGCACCTCGACTACGCCCTGCGATCGATCCGCCGGGTGGAGGGTGTCTACGACGCCTACCGCGTCGTGCCGCAGGCGGCCGGCGCGGCGAGCTGACCGGCGG
>CAYTLZ010000386.1:0-1759 GCA_964438785.1 uncultured Actinomycetota bacterium
TCCCCTGTGCCTCCGACGGTTCCGTCCCCTCGGAGGTCCCCTGTGCCTCCGACGGTTCCGTCCCCTCGGAGGTCCCCTGTGCCTCCGACGGCTCCGTCCCCTGCGACGGTTCCGTCCCCTCAGGTGACACCTGCACCTCGACAGCCCCGTCCCCGGGCTGCCCGGTGACCCCCTGGTCACCGTCGGGTGCGGCCGACGCCGTCGGCGCGACCAGGACCGCGAGCAGACCGGTGGTGGCGAGGATGATCGCCGGGCCGGTCCGTGCGGGCCGTGGATCGCGTGGTGTCGCGTGCGCCATCGTGGTCACCTGTGTGTCGAGCCGACCCAGTGGGCCGACGATGTGGATCGTCGGTCGGGTCGGTCTCGCCACTCGCTCCTCCCGGACTCGGCGGCTTGCACCGCCAAGGCGACCGTCGTGCGGTCCGGGGATCTGTGCGTCCCGTGCCGGTTGCCCGGCTGCCACCACGCGTAGTGACTGCGTGGTGACGGAGCGCACTATGACGGGCTGCGACATAGGGCGCAACCCATGGTGCTCACACCCTCACGCTGCGTTGCGATCGCTGCCGGATGGGGGGTGATCGCAGCGGAGCGTTACCGTCCGTGGGCGCAGAACGCGCAGCGTGTGCGAGTGCAGGCGGCGGGCTGGTCGCGGCGATGACCGGTCGGCGACGGGCCGGGGTTGCGCCGACGACGGCGTGCCATCGGGGCGATGATCGGGCGACGACCGGCCGATGACGGTCTGGCATCGGGTGATGACGGGGTGGCATCGGGTGATGACGGGGTGACGAAAGGCCAGTGGCCGGGCGGCGTTCGCGGGCCGGTCGGTCGGTCCTCGACGGGGCGCGAAGCCGAGAAAAGTGCCGCTGTCGACCGTTTGGCTGCCTTGTGCGGCTGTTGAGCGCGATCTGCGTCGATGCGACGCAGGGTCGGGGGAGGTCGTATTGCACTCGATGGGGGTGAGTGCTAACGTCGGCTCTGGCACTCGAACTCGATGAGTGCCAGCGCCTGACGGCGCACCACAGACGTATCCAGACGTTCCACACACACGCCGCCGCGCCACCCGCGGGCGGCGTGTCTGACACCAAAGGGAGGACACGTTGGCTACTGCCACCGATGTCAAGGTCCAGCCTCTCGAGGACCGCGTTCTCGTCACCATCGACGAGCAGGAGCAGACCACGGCCTCCGGCCTGGTCATCCCGGAAACCGCGAAGGAGAAGCCCCAGCAGGGCACCGTCGTCGCGGTCGGTCCGGGCAAGCGTTCCGACGCGACCGGTGACCTCATCGAGGTCGACGTCGCCGCCGGCGACACCGTGCTGTTCTCCAAGTACGGCGGCACCGAGGTCAAGGTCGAAGGTCAGGAATACCTGATCCTGTCGGCACGCGACATCCTCGCCAAGATCGGCTGACACACCAGCTGCGCCGACGCCCGCCCGTCGGGCGACGGCGCTGGCGTGGGCCGGGTCCAGTACGACCGCCCCACGTCGCACCATGACAGTTTCCCCCACCTACCTCGACGTAGGTGAGACAGCACCACGATCCCAAGGAGGGACCTCCATATGGCGAAGATCCTCAGTTTCAGCGAGGACGCCCGACGTCGCCTCGAGCGCGGCGTCAACACGCTCGCGGACGCCGTCAAGGTGACGCTCGGCCCCCGCGGCCGCAACGTCGTCATCGACAAGAAGTGGGGCGCACCCACCATCACCAAGGACGGTGTGACCGTCGCTCGCGAGATCGAGCTCGAGGACGCCTACGAGAACAT
>CAYTLZ010000387.1:0-1756 GCA_964438785.1 uncultured Actinomycetota bacterium
GTTGGGCGGGGCCGTCCCCACGTCGCGCCGCCACCGGATCCTCTCCACGGTCGGTCTCCCACGAGCCGAGTCAAGCACGCGGGAGGCCCGTGCCATCAGCCTCAGCGGGTCTGCTCCTCGACCACGACGCACACGCGTCACGGGACCTCCACCGCCACCGGCGCGGACCGGGCCAGACACGCATCGCTGTGACGCGTCGGCGAGTTCATCCACAGGAGCAACGTCGATACCCCTTCGAGTATCATCGCCGAATGGACGTTTTGACCTCATTCGATGCGCCCGCAACGATGCGGGGCTGTCACAGCCGGACCTCGCACGACGTGCCGGTACCTCGCAGTCCGCACTCGCCCGCTACGAGGGCGGGCACTCGCAACCGTCACTCACCACGCTGACGCGCATCATTGAAGCGGCCGGCAAGACACTCCGACTCGAGGTAGATGATCCCGCCCCGGACCCGGAGAAGCATTTCGTGAAACGCCGGCTCGAGTCGAGGCTCGAATCGGTGCGGGCCATACTCGCCGGACACGGCGTCACGGCCGTCAGCGTCTTCGGCTCGACGTCGCGCGGCGAGGATGCGGACACCTCGGACCTGGACCTGCTCGTCGAGCTTCCGGGTGCCACCTACTTCAAGCTGGCGAGTTTGCAGGCTGATCTCGAGGAGGCACTCGGCGTACCGGTCGACGTCACGGTCCACGAACTCCTGAACGACGATGCGCGCCGGCGAGTAGCCGCAGAAGCCGTACCGCTGTGAGCCCGCGCAGCACCTGCCAACGGACGTGACGGACCGGTATCCGGACATTGCCTGGCGAGGGGTGAAGGGCATGCGTCTGCTTCTGGATCACGAGTGCCACCGCACCGACCGTGTGATCGTCTGGCGAACGGTGCGGGAGGAGTTGCCGCCACTTCGGGAAGCGATCCGCGCCGAGGTGGATCGGTAGCGCGACGAACCAGGGCAGCAGGCGTTGCTCGATGCGCCCCAGGTCACATTCGCGGCGGATTGTCGCTCGCGTGACGACCAAGTCACCGCCCGAGCCAGCGGGTGGGTCCACGCTCACCCCGGCCGTTCGGTGGCGTCCGCACGGCTGCGCAGGATCGCGACGAGGAACTCCGCGCCGTCGCGGTAGGGCTCGAGATCCCACGTCGCCAGCAGCAGGTCGGACACCAGGCCCGCGGCTTCTGCGTTGACGTGGAACTCGTCGACGTCGTAGCCCCGCTGGGTGCCGAAACCGACCACCAGACGCCCACCAGGGCGCAGGTGCGCCCGAAGCCTCTCAAGCACCTGCACACGGGTGCTGGGCGCGAGGAACGTCATGACGTTGCCGGCGGAGACGATCACGTCGAAGCCCCCGACGATCCCCCGCTCGGGCAGATCGAACGTCGCCAGATCGTCGACCAGCCAGAGCGGGCCGGGGTAGTCCTGCTCGGCGGCCGCGATCAGCACCGGGTCGAGGTCGACGCCGACCACCTCGTGGCCGACGTCGGCCAGGAAGGCACCGACGCGACCGGGCCCGCAACCAGCGTCCAGGATGCGGGCACCGCGTGGCACCATCGCGTCGATCAGGCGTGCCTCGCCGTCGAGGTCGGCACCGTCAGCCGCCATCGTCCGGAACCGTTCCGCGTACCGGGCGGAGTGGCCGGGATCGTCGCGGAGCTGCTGCAGCCACAGGTTCTCGTCGACCTCGTCAGCCATGTGTCCTCCGCATCCTGTGTGTGCCGGTCTGGTGGGTCTGCGGCCATCCACGGCTCGGCTCGGAAC
>CAYTLZ010000388.1:0-1745 GCA_964438785.1 uncultured Actinomycetota bacterium
TGCTCGGCCCGCGCCAGCCGTTGCTGACCGAGCGGCCGGAGGCGGCCCGACTGGCCGAGCTCGGGTCGTTCGTCTTGTACCCCGACGGGCTGCAGCGCATCGTGCTGGATCCGGACATCCCGTTCGCCGTCCAGGCGGTCGATGCGACCTTCCCGGTCGCCGCGGGGGTGGCGGGACTCGAGGCGGCGCTGGAGCGGCTGGGCACCGAGGCGTCCGACCACGTGCGTGGGGGAGCGGGCATCGTGGTGGTGTCCGACGTCGGCGTGGACGAGGACCGGTGCCGGGTGCCGATCCTGTTGGCGGTCGGTGCGGTGCACCAGGCGCTGCTCTCCGCCGGGCTGCGGACCAAGACCTCGCTGGTCGCGGAGACCGACGAGGCCCGCGAGACCCACGACATGGCGACCCTGCTGGGGTTCGGTGCCGACGCGATCGTGCCGCGGCTGGTCCTGCAGACGATCGCGGACCTCGCGGACGAGGATCGCATCGGTGGGGACAACCCGTCGGCGAGCATCGCGCAGGAGCGCTACCGCAACGCCGCGGAGGACGGGGTGCTCAAGATCATGTCCAAGATGGGCATCTCCGTGCTCGACAGCTACCGCAGCGCGCAGATCTTCGAGTCGCTCGGTCTCGGTCAGGACGTCATCGACACCTGCTTCACCGGCACCGTGTCGACCCTCGGTGGCGTCACGCTGGCCGACCTCGGTGCGGAGGTGCTCGGCCAGCACGCCGAGGCCTTCGCCGAGTTCGAGCTCGACGACGAGGGTGAGGCGAAGATGCCCGACCTGCCGAGCCCCGGCATCATCAAGTGGCGCAAGGGCGGCGAGTACCACGACATGAACAAGCCGGTCATCGACGCCCTGCACGACACGCTGGGTCTGGGACGCAAGCCCGCCACCGAGCCCTTCCGCATGGACGGTGCCGGTCACGGCGACGACGTCGACGGTCCGACGGCGGCGCTGCTGCGCACCGCCGCGGCCGAGGGACGGATGGAGCTGTACCGGACCTTCTCCTCGCAGGTGCGCTCGCGCCCGACGTCCTACCCGCGGGACTTCCTCGCCCCGATCGCGGTCGGCGAGCCCATCCCGCTCGACGAGGTCGAGCCCGTCGAGGCGATCACCCGACGTTTCTCCACCGGCGCGATGTCGCACGGGGCGCTGTCGGCCGAGGCGCACGAGACGCTCGCCGCCGCCCTGAACCTGATCGGTGGGCGCGCCAACTCCGGTGAGGGCGGGGAGGACCCGGCCCGGTTCCGCACGCGTGGCACCGAGCTGGATCTGGACTGTCGCATCAAGCAGGTCGCTTCGGGCCGCTTCGGGGTCACCCCGGCCTACCTCGCCAACGCCCACATGCTGCAGATCAAGATGGCGCAGGGTTCCAAGCCCGGTGAGGGCGGGCAGATCCCGGGTCACAAGGTGACCGACGAGATCGCCCGACTGCGCCACACCACCCCCGGTGTGACGCTGATCAGTCCACCGCCGCACCACGACATCTACTCCATCGAGGATCTCGCCCAGCTGATCTTCGACCTGAAGCAGGTCAACCCGGTCGCCGAGGTGGATGTCAAGCTGGTCGCGGAAGCCGGTATCGGCACGGTCGCGGCCGGCGTCGTCAAGGCGCTGGCCGACTCGATCCACATCTCCGGCAACGACGGGGGGACCGGAGCGTCACCGCTCAGCTCGATCCAGCACGCCGGACTGCCCTGGGAGCTCGGCCTTGCCGAGGTCCAGCACACCCTGCGGGTCAAC
>CAYTLZ010000389.1:0-1739 GCA_964438785.1 uncultured Actinomycetota bacterium
GGGTCCGGCCGGTCCGGCCGTTGCCGTCGTCGAACGGATGGATGGTCTCGAACTGCGCGTGGACCAGCGCGGCCTGGACGAGCGGCGGCAGGGACTCGTCCGCCATCGCGTCACACAGGTCGGCGAGCAGCGGTTCGACCTGCTCGGGGGGCGGGGGTACGAAGTCTGCACCGCACGGGTTGTGGTCGTTGCCGCCGATCCAGTTCTGCACGGTCCGGATCCGTCCGGCGACGCGGGCGTTGGGTGCTGCGGTCATCAGCTGCCGGTGGATCGCCACGATCTGGTCGGGGCCGAACCGCTCGGCGCTGGTGGCTTCATCGATCGCGAGCTCCATCGCGTCGATGTTGGCCAGCACCTCGGCGGTGGTCGGGTTGAGCTTCCCACCGGTGTCCGCCCGTGCTTCCCCGCGCGCGAGGTCACGCGCGTCGACCTGCAGGCCCTCGACCTTCGACGATGCGATCGACTCGGTCCGCAGCAGGAGTCGGGCGAGCGGCGACAGGACGGCGGCCGAACCCGTCCCTAGACGTTGCAGGCGACGTTCGGCGTCGGAGACGACACCGATGGCCGATGCCGTCAGCGTTGGTTCGAAACCCACCAGGCGGTCGGGCAGGAACGTGTCGTAGTTGCACGCCCGACGGAACCGCGCGGGCGCGTAGACGTTCGGGTCGTACTGCCAGGTCCGTCGTTCGCAGCGTCCGCGCATGCTGAACCACCCGACTCCACTGATTCAGGTAAGTCCACAAACTGAACGAAGCGTCCCGAGGTGGTTCAGCTTCCCCGACGTGGTCCGGGGAGTCGTCGGTGTCGTTGCCACATGGTTCGCCGAGCCGGCTGGATCAGATGATGCATCGGTGTGTCTGCGATCGCCTCCCAACCTGTCCAGACGGTGACAACCGGCTGAGCTGGAACAGCTCCAGGTCGGAGGTGAACCTGACCCCGTGTGAACCCGCGTGGGCCACCCCATGCCGTTGACGCGGTGTTGTCGCGGGTGACGTCAGACCGCCCGATCGTCTCCTCGGTGGTTACACTTGTTTCAGATACAAACCAGAGGGGCCGACCATGCCGACCACCAGGAGCGAGCGGTTCGCCGCTCTCGACGCGCAACTTGAGTTGGCCCTTCGGGCCGCGGGAAGCCAGGGGACGGCGGTCACGGTCGGTGGCGGCCAGCCGATCGACCTGCCCCCGGACACGCTCAAGACCCTGCGTAAGGTCGTCTACGGCCTCGCTTCAGGCACCGAGCCGATGCTGACCACGACCGAGGCCGCCGACTTCCTCGGTGTCTCGCGTCCGTACCTGACGCGGCTGCTCAAGGCCGGCAGGATCCCGTACCGCAAGCAGGGCAACCGTCACCTCGTGCCTGCCACCGCGCTGCGCGAGTTCAAGGCAAGTCGGGACCGCCAGCTCGACCAGCTCGATCGGCTGGCTGCCGCGGAGGAGGAGCTGGGCCTGCGGTGAGCCACCCCGACGACCTCATCGCGGTCCTCGACGCCAACGTCATGTACCCGCAGTGGCTGCGTGACGTGCTGCTGACCTTGGCCGCGATGGGCTACTACGAGCCGAGATGGTCGCCCCAGATCATCGACGAGATGCGCCGCAACGTCCTGGCCGATCATCCGAGCATCGACGCCGGTCAGTTCGACGACACCACCATCTCCGCGCTGCATGTCGCGTTCCCTGACGCGTTGGCCGACCCGCCGGACGCACTCATCGCCACCATGGACAACGCGACTGACGATCGG
>CAYTLZ010000390.1:0-1732 GCA_964438785.1 uncultured Actinomycetota bacterium
GGCCGAACGGACAGGCCTGCCTCGCGCGCCGCACGTCGGACGCCGTCGGTAGGTTCGTCAGATGCGCGCATTCATCGATCGCAGCCTCACCGGCCTGTCCCGGCTTGCGCTGCGCGGGTTCTATCGGCGCCTCGAGGTCGTCGGCGGCGAGCAGGTGCCGCGAGACGTGCCCCTGTTGGTGGTCGCGAACCACTTCAACGCGCTGCTGGACGCGGTGCTGGTGCTGCACGCGATAGGGCGGCTGCCCCGCTTCGTGGCGAAGGCGGCGCTGTGGCGACCGGCGTGGGTACGGCCCCTGCTGTGGCTGGCGGGCCTCGTACCCGTGCAACGGCCCCAGGACGGGGGCGAGGCCGGCAGCAACAGCAGCATGTTCGCCTCCACCGCCGGTCAGCTGGTCGCGGGACGGACCGTGGCGCTGTTCCCGGAGGGCGGGATGTCGCCGGAGCCGATGCTGCGTCCCCTGCGCACCGGTGCGGCTCGCATCGCCCTGGGGGCACTCGAGGCCGGCGCAGAGGGAGTGCAGATCCTGCCCGTGGGACTGGTCTACGAGGACACCATCGCCCTGCGCTCACGCGCCCTGGTGCGCATCGGTACCCCGATCGACCTCGACGCAGAGGTGGCATCCGAGTGGGGTGGGCCAGCCCAGCGGCCCGGGCCACAGGACGCCGCGGCGGTGCGCGACCTCACCCAGCTGATCGAAGCGCGCCTCCGGGCGCTGCTGCCGGCCTACCGCGACGAACTCGAAGCGGCCGCACTGGGACGCGCAGCCGATATCGCGCTGCAGCCGAGCGATCGGCTGCCACCCCCGGAGGTACCCCTGGCCTCCCGGGAGGAGCTCGGACGGCGCCTGGCGGATGCGCCCGAGGAGGAGCGTTCGGCGCTGATCGACCATCTCGCCCGCTACCAGCTGGGGCTGTCGCTGGTGGGACTGCGCGATGCAGAGTTCGTCGCCGGCTTCGATGCGCGCAAGCTGGCCACGCTGTTCCTCCGCACGGTGGTCGCACTGGCCGTGCTGGCGCCCTTCGCGTTGGCCGGGGCGGCCATCAACGCGCTGCCGTACTGGGGTGTCCACTGGTCGGGACGCTTCGTCGCCAACCCTGCACTGCGTGCCAGCGCCCGGTTGCTCGCAGGCGTGCTGCTCTTCCCGGTCATGTGGTTCCTGGTGGCGTGGCTGGCGCCATGGGACACCTGGTGGGTCCGTGGCGCGATCATCGCGGCTGCGCCCGTGCTCGGCCTCGTCGCGGTCCGGGCGCTCGAGCAGGTGGTCGCGGTGCGCCGCACCTGGCGTGGTTTCATCGCGCGGATCGAGCGTCGCGGCACGCTGCACCGTCTCCACGACGAGCGTCGGACGCTCGTCGACCGCGTCGATGGCATCGTGGGCGGACGGTCATCGATGCCCGACGAGCCCGACACGTAGCCGCTCGCAGGTTGGCGTCGGCGGGACCGACCTTCGGCCACCCTCAGCATCCGCCTGCGGCCCCTACGGTGGTCTGTTCTCTTCCCAGGAGCACGGCAGTGGACCAGACCTCGGGCTCGGAACCTGCACCGGTCGACGCCCACGAGCACCTCACCACGGCGCTGTGGCGGCGAGCCGACGACCCGGCGGAGGCGATGCGCTTCCACGACGGACACCGGTGGGTCTCCCTGTCCTGGAGCGAGGTGGCGCACCGTGTCAGAGAGGTGGCGGCCGGGCTGATCGCCCTCGGGGTGGAGCCGGGCGAGCCGGTTGCCA
>CAYTLZ010000391.1:0-1729 GCA_964438785.1 uncultured Actinomycetota bacterium
CGACCTCCAGGATCGGGAACAGGTCGGTGAGGTAGTCGCGCAGCACGTTGCCGGTCACCGAAATGGTGTCCTCGCCGTCCTTGGCGCGCCGCAGCGTGTGGCGGGTCGCCTCGGCGACGTCCATGAACTCGATGGTCAGACCATCGGTGTCGTGGGCCTGCAGTTCCGTCTCGACCTTCCGGAGCAGCTCGGCGTCATGGGCGCGGGTGGCGTCCAGCCAGAACACCGCCGGCGCACCGCTCGCCCGTGCGCGGGTGACCGCCAGCTTGACCCAGTCACGGACGGCTGCGTCCTTGGTCTGACACATCCGGAAGATGTCACCGGGCTCCACGGCCTGTTCGAGCAGGGTGTCACCGGCCGCGTTGACGACCTTCACCGTGCCCGTCGCCGCGACCTCGAAGGTCTTGTCGTGGCTGCCGTACTCCTCGGCCTTCTGCGCCATCAGTCCGACGTTGGGCACCGAACCCATCGTCGTCGGATCGAACGCGCCGTTGACCTTGCAGAACTCGATGGTCTCCGCATACAGCGCCGCGTAGCTCGAGTCGGGGATGACCGCCTTGGCGTCCTGCTGGTCGTCGTCGGCGTTCCACATCTGGCCCGAGTCGCGGATCATCACCGGCATGGAGGCGTCGATGATGATGTCGCTCGGCACGTGCAGATTGGTGATCCCGCGCGACGAGTCGACCTGGGCGAGGCCCGGGCCGCGCTCGTAGCTGAGCGCGATGTCGGCCTCGATGGACTGGCGGCGTTCGGTGGGCAGCTGTTCGAGTGCGGACTCGAGGCTGGCCATGCCGTCGTTGGGGCTGAAACCCAACTCGTCGAACGCGTCACCGTGGCGCTCGAACAACGCCGCGTAGTAGGCCCGCACCGCATGGCCGAAGATGATGGGGTCGGACACCTTCATCATCGTGGCCTTGAGGTGGACCGAGAACAGCACGCCCTTCGCCCGGGCGTCGGCCACCTCGGTGGCCAGGAAGTCGACCAGCGCGGCCCGGCGCATGACGGCCGCGTCCATGATCTCGCCCTCGGTGAGCGGCGCGTCGTCCTTGAGCACGGTCACCTCGCCGTCGGCGGTGTGCAGCTCGATGCGGAAGGTGTCGTCACTCGCCATCGTGACCGAGGTCTCCGTGGACCGGAAGTCGCCGTCCTGCATGGTGGCGACGTGCGAGCCGGAGTCGGCGGACCACGCGCCCATGCGGTGGGGGTGGGCGCGGGCATAGGCCTTGACCGCGGAGGGGGCGCGCCGGTCGGAATTGCCCTCGCGCAGCACGGGGTTGACGGCGCTGCCCTTGACGCGGTCGTAGCGCGCGCGGGCGTCCCGCTGCTCGTCGGTGGAGGGTTCGTCGGGGAAGTCAGGCAGGTCGTAGCCGGCGGCCTGCAGCTCCTTGATCGCCGCCTTCATCTGCGGGATCGACGCGGAGATGTTCGGCAGCTTGATGATGTTGGCGTCGGGGGTCTTGGCCAGGTCACCGAGTTCGGCCAGATGGTCGTCGACCTGCTGGTCGGTGGGCAGCACGTCCCGGAACGACGCCAGGATCCGGCCGGCGAGCGAGATGTCACGCGTCTCCACCGCGACGCCGGCTGCACCGGCGAAGGTCTCGATGATCGGGAGCAGCGACGCGGTGGCCAGCGCCGGCGCTTCGTCGGTCAGCGTGTAGATGATGGTGGTCATGAGTGGGCAACCCGTTTGTCGACGGCGTCCGCTTGGGCCTGACACGCTACTCGCTGC
>CAYTLZ010000392.1:0-1720 GCA_964438785.1 uncultured Actinomycetota bacterium
CGACCAACGACCTCGACCTCGACACCCTGGCCGTGCTCGAGGACCACCTCGACGGGTTCACCGGCACGATCGTGATCGCCAGCCACGACCGCTACATGCTCGACCGGGTGACCGACCGCACCATCGCGGTGGAGCACGGCCGGTTGAGCGAACACCTCGACGTCGGGGCCTACCGCGAGGCCCTGGACCGGGCCCGGGGCAGCGGCGGCAGCAGTCGGAGCGGCGGCCATGGCGGTGGCCGGTCGACGGTCGGCACGAGCGCCCGGCCGTCGAGCCCCACCGCCACGGCGACCACCGACGCCGGCACGGCCGGCGGGGCGACGGACAACGCGCGCCGCCAGGCCGACCGCAAACGTGCCAACGCCCTGGAGAATCGGCTCGGCAAGCTCAGCCGCCAGCAGGCCACGATCCACGAACGCATGGCCGCCAGTGCGCAGGACCCCGACGCGCTGCTCGAGCTGCAGCAGGAACTCGGGGCGGTGGAACAGGAGTTGGCCGAGGTCGAGGACGCGTGGCTCGAGCTCACGGTGGACAGCTCGTGAGTCGCGACCGCGGCGCGCGCAGCCGCCCGGATCCGGGTCGGGTCCCCGACCCGATGCACGTCCTGCACCTCGACCGGCGCTACCACTTCCCGGCCGCGCCCGACGAGGTCTGGTCGCACATGTCGCGCACCGAGCAGTTCCCCGAATGGTGGCGGTGGCTGCGCGACTTCGAGACGGCCGGCGGCGGCCTGGCGACCGGGGGCATGCTGCGGGGCCTGGTGGTCCCCCCGATCCCCTATCGGTTCCGGGTCAGCATCCACCTCGAACACGTCGTCCCGGCGGTCGAGATCCGGGCGAGCCTGGCGGACGACCTGTCCGGTCCGGCCGCGCTGACGCTCGAACCGAAGGGCACCGGGACCGACCTCACGATCCGCTGGGACGTGGAGATGCGCAAGCCGGCGATGCGTTCGGCCGCCCGGTTCGCCCGACCGTTGCTGGTCTGGGGCCACGACCAGGTCATCGACGTGACCCTGCGCCGGTTCGAGCGCGTGGTGGCCGGCGAGCTGTAGACACGTCACACACGGCGGTTGGGCGCTACGTTGCGGGCGGCGGAGACAACCGGTGCACGGCGGGGGAGACCAACCGTCGCGGTGGCCGGTCGGGAGGATGCTTGGTGACGAGCGACACGACCGTCGTACGGGCAGGGCTGCGGGAGCTGCTCACCCGGGCGTCGGAACGCGGGTACGTCCTGCTCACGGAGATCCACGACCTGTACGACCCGGTCGAGGACGCGTCGAGTTGGCCCGAGGAGATCGCGACGGCGGCGCGCGATCGCGGCGTCGAGGTGGTCGACGACCTCGCCGACGAACTGGGCCCACCGGAGTTGACGGTGACCCCGTCGACCACCGACGGCGTTCGGCAGTACCTCAATGCCATCGGTCGCGTCGACCTGCTCACCGCCGAGGAGGAGGTCGACCTCGCCAAGCGCTACCAGGTCGGTCTGGCCGCCACGGCCCGGCTCGCGACCACCAGCGGTCTGACGCCGTCCGAGCGGGCGCGGCTCAAGCGCATGGTCGTCGACGGTCGCCGCGCCCAGGAACGGCTGGTCACCGCGAACCTGCGCCTGGTGGTGTCCATCGCGCGCCGGTTCCTCGGCCGCGGGCTGTCGCTGCTCGAACTGGTCCAGGAGGGCAACCTCGGGCTGATGCGCGGGGTGGAGAAGTTCGACCACACCAAGG
>CAYTLZ010000393.1:0-1711 GCA_964438785.1 uncultured Actinomycetota bacterium
TCGTGAGGGTGGCCGCACGGTTGGTGCTGGCCGCGTCACCAAGATCATCGCCTGAGACGTTGAACGGCTGTCGATCCCGGCTCCGGAACGCCTTCTCGGAAACATAGAGGCGGCGGTTCCGGACCCGGGGTCGACAGCCTCGCACGGCCCCGAACGCGACGTGGTGACCCGGACCAGCTGGGTCATCGAAAGCGGACGGGGATGAGTTTTTGACCTGTACGACCCGGATGATCTCGACGCAGCGCTCGGCCCGTGGGTCGAACGACCCGCCGGTCCCCGAACTGAAGTCAAGAGAGAAGACGACATGCCGAAGAACGACAACCGCCCCCAGGTGACGTTGGCTTGCACCGAGTGCAAGGAACGCAACTACATCACCTCCAAGCACCGCGTGAACCAGCGCGAGCGCATCGAACTGCGCAAGTTCTGCAGCCGGTGCCGCACCCACCAGGTTCACCGCGAGACGCGCTGAGGCCCGTCGTGCGCTGCCTCGACGCTGTCGATCGGGGCGGCTCGCGCCCCGACCGCCCGGCGCGTCGAGATCCATCCCGAGGAGCTGCACCGTGGCACTGAACGTCGACAAGGTGGGGACGACCTACCCGGCCTACACCTACGAGGTGTCACGCGAGAAGATCCGCGAGTACGCGGCCGCGCTCGGCGAGCAGGATCCGCGCTACTTCGCCGACGACGACACGTGTGTCGCGCCGCCGACCTTCGCCGCCTGCTTCACCATCATCAAGGGCGGCCAGGCGGCGTTCGCCGACCCGGAGCTCGGGACCCATCCCAAGCTCGTCCACGGCTCGCAGTCCTACCGGTTCGGTGACCGCCCGCTGCGACCCGGCGACGTGCTCGAGTGCACCCCGAAGATCGCCGACATCTCGGTGCGGGGCGCCAACGAGTTCATGGTCACCGAGGTCGACTGCCGGTTCGTCGACACCGGCGAGCAGGCCGTGGTCTCCGAGGCCACGATCGTGTTCCTCGGCTCGGCCCCGCAGGCCGAGGCGGCCGACGTTGAGGACGGTGACGCATGAGCGCGGACACGACCATCGAGATCGGCACCGAACTGCCGAGCATCGAACAGGAGTCGAACCTGACGACCTCGGCGATGTACGCCGGGGCCTCGGGTGACTTCAACCCGCTGCACTACGACGCGGGATTCGCCGGTCAGGTCAGCCCGACGGGCGGCATCATCGCCCACGGCATGTTCTCGATGGGGCTTGCCTCCCGGGTGCTGACCGCCTTCGCCGGCGGCCCGGAGAAGGTGCTCGAGGTCAAGGTCCGGTTCACACGCCCCTGGCCGCTGGGCACCACGGCCAGCTTCGGCGGCAAGGTCACCGCGATCGATGACGGCGTCGCGACCGTGGCTCTGACGGGCACCACCGCCGACGGCGACCGGGTCCTCAAGGGCACCGGACGCATCCGCCTCTGACGGCGGGCGCGGCGGTTCCGCGCCCGGGGTCCGCCGCGGTGGCGTGCCCACGCCGTGCGGTGTGGCCCGCACCGGTTGTCGCGGTGTCGGCAAGCGGGTTACCCTGTGCGGACGCTGCCTCCGCGTGGGGCAGCGTTCCCGTGTCGGGCGTTGGCCCCACGGCAGCGGCATCATCCGTCGGCCGCAGCTCGGCCGCCGACCTCTTGCTGCTCGTGGACGCCGATCCCGTGCGACGGACGGGAGTAGCTCAATTTGGCAGAGCACCGGTCTCCAAAACCGGCGGTT
>CAYTLZ010000394.1:0-1709 GCA_964438785.1 uncultured Actinomycetota bacterium
GCCTGGCTGTCGTCGTGCAGGGCGACGTAGAGGTCCTCGAGTGTCGGCTCGATCGGTTCGACCGCGTGGATCGCCACACCGGCACCGACCAGCTGCTTGACCAGCACCGGGACCGCCGTGTCGGTGGTGATCGCCACCTGCGCGTCGTCGATGACCGCCACCTCGACGTCGTCACCGAGCGCGTCGAGCAGCTGGTCGGTGGCTCCGGGTGTGGTGCTGATGCGGGCACCGCGGGCCCCGCCGAGTTCGCGGCGGAGTCGGGCCGGCGAGCCGAAGGCGAGCAGCCGGCCGTGGCGCATGATCGCGACCCGGTCACACAGCTCCTCGGCCTCCGCCAGGTTGTGGGTCGACAGCAGCACCGTCCGGCCACGCTCACGCACGTGTTCGACGATGAGGTGGCGGACATCGCGGGCGGCGACCGGGTCCATGTTGGTGGTCGGCTCGTCGAGCAGCAGCAGCGTCGGGTCGTGCACCAGCCCGCGCGCGAGCGCGACCCGCTGTTTGAGGCCGGCGGACAGGCCGCGGGCGATCTCGTCGCGTTTGTCCCACAGCCCGAGCCGGTGCAGCAGCTCGTCGATGCGCCCGGCGGCCTCGTCGGCGTCGATGCCGTTGATGGCCGCGTAGACCTCCAGGTTCTCCCGGGTCGTGAGGTACTCGTCGAGCGCGGGGTACTCGGTCAGCACCCCGGTGTGACGTCGCACCTTCGCACCGTCGATGGCCGGGTCGAGCCCCCGCACGCGCACGTGGCCCTCGTCCGGCGGCAGCAGGCCGTTGATGACCCGGATCAGCGTGGTCTTGCCGGCACCGTTGTGGCCGAGCAGCCCGACGATCTCGCCGTCCTCGACGGTGAGGTCCATCGTATCCACGGCCGTGAGCTCGCCGAAGCGGCGCGTCACCCCTGTCAGTTCGATCGCTGCCACCTGTGTGCCCCTCGATCTGGCGGACCGGACGTGCGAGTCGCATTGCCGTCCGACGCTGCGCGCAGGGTAGATGGGGCCAGGGGTGGTGTCAGCGCTTCGACGGGTGCCGGTCGGCCGGCCCGAGCCGTCGGTCGAAGGTCAGTCGCAGTTCCACGCGCCGACCAGGGGTGCGGCACGCCAGTCGATGTCGGCATCGCTGGACTCGGCCTCGATCATCCAACCGGTCTGGTTGATGCCGTCGGGGTCGCGGTCGGTCTCGAGCGGGATCCGCAGGAACCAGTAGTCCTCGACCACCCCGGTGAAATCGTCACCGACGACGTCGGGGAACCGCTCCAGCACGACGTCGATGTCCGTCGGACCGGTGATGTCGTAGGTCCCGGCCATCGCGAGACAGCCGTCGTCCCACTCCGTGATCCGGTCCGTGGCGAAGGTGAGCTGCTCGATGGTCGCCGGTGCGGTCGCGAACGAGTCGTCGACCTGCTCCTGCAACTCGGCCGCATACTGCTCGTACTGCCGCGAGGAGCTGATGGCCTGCAGCGGGGCGAGCAGGTCCGGCGGGATCGTCTGGCCGCGCGAGGTCCGGTCCCGGATGTCGCGCTCCACCTCGGCGAAGATGCGGAACAGCTCGTTGATCACCGCGTCGGCGTAGGCCGGGTCGGGCCCGTCGGGACGGGCGAAGGGGCCGTCGGTGACGCCACCGACGAGCGTGGATGCGTCTTCAGGGGTTTCGTCGGTGTCGGTGGTGGCGTCGGTGTCGGTGGTGGCGTCGTCCGGGCCCGTGGCGTCGCC
>CAYTLZ010000395.1:0-1706 GCA_964438785.1 uncultured Actinomycetota bacterium
TCGAAGTGAGCGAGGTCATCGCCATCGAGGATCGCACCGATGACCTGCCGTACCTGCTGGCCGGGCTCCGCCTGGGGCGGCTCGAAGATCCCGTGCGCAGATCGGATGCCGGGCGACGCGTGGACCGCATCCGACGCCTTCGCGACCGATAGCCGACGGCGTTCCCCTGGGTAGGGACAACGCCCGTGTCTTCCACTCGCCTTGGGCGGCTGTTGCCCGAGGTTCCGGTTGGAGCCGAGTCCGCAGCCCGACGGCACGGCACCGTCGGAACGACGGCCCAGGACGCCAGGCCGACGGTGGCCAGGCGTCGTTGGATCCCCGGGGCCGGCGATCAGCATCGATCGCTCCCAAGGGGCTCTTCGTGGTGCGGGGCGCTGCAGGGAGGTCTGGCGGTTCGTCAGTTGAGGTGGCGAGCGTGGCGTACGACGGTGCCGAGCAGGAGTCGTTCTGCGTCCGGTGGGTCGAGCTGAGCGTCAGTGATGTCGATGTTGGCGGCGAACGCGGTGAGCTTCCGGGCGTCGGCGACGCGGGCGAGGATGCGATCGTCACCGACGAGGTCCCAACGGGATGGCAACCGCAGGTAGCGGCGGAGCAGCGCTCGGCCGGTGGGTTCCTCGAACCGGGCGAGGTGCGCATCGGCTGGCGCTTCGAGATGCCACGGTTCCTGCAGCCAGCTCGGCCGGTGCTTGACGACGTGCACCACCTCGTCGCCTGCGGCCGACATGACCACGGCGCGACCCCAGGCACCGTGGTGTCGGTCCCACCGGCAACGTCCAACGACGTGCGCGCTCGAGGGATCGAGGAACACCAGATCCAGGCTCAGGTCGAGTCGACGCAGGTCCACATGCACAAGGTCACGCCCGTCTGTGCGCAACACCCCATGGACGTGGGTCACGCTGCGGATGTGCCAGGAGAGCTCGAAGCGTGACGCGGCAGACATCCCGTCGAGCATCGAAGGGGTCGTCACACGGCCTCCCAACCGGTTCTGGCGGCACGCTGCAGCCACGCCGACGTGGATCCCGTCCACGTCACGCATCACGATCTGCGTCAGTGCTGGAGCGCGTCGATCATGCGTTTCGCGGTGATCAGACTCAGCCGACCCGGTGTCTGCCGGCGGAGCTCACGGACAGCTGCAACGGTGCGCCCAGCTTCCGCATGACGTCGAGCATCCCGCGGGATCTCGAACGTCTCAGCAAGCCCCAGCCCGGCCGTCAGCACGCGCACGCGGTCGCGCAACACGTCGATCTCGTCACCTGGATCTCTGCGCATGGCGGCACCGTATCGTCGCCTACGAGGTTGATGACCCGACCAGGCCGCCGGTTGACCGGGGCTCACCTCTGAGCTCGCCTTCGAGTGCCCGGACCACCCCAGGACCTTCAGCCGCCCACTCACCGGACCCGTGTGCAACGCCCGTTGTAGTTACCTGGCCGGCGACGCCATCACCGTGATGATGTGCGCTTACGGCCGCGGCCGCTTCCACGCATAGTTGCCCTCGCTCCTGGATGGCGGGAGTCAGGTGTGCGGGTTGAGCGACTCGAGGAACTCGCGGGGTGTGAGGATGTTGATCTGCCCGACGTGCACCAGGGTGATCAGGTCTTGATCGCCGCTGACGATGACGTCGGCCTGGCCGGCCTGGGCGGCTTCGATGAGGCGGTTGTCGTCGGGGTCGCGGACGATCTCGACGGCCTCGGTGGGTGTAACCACGA
>CAYTLZ010000396.1:0-1701 GCA_964438785.1 uncultured Actinomycetota bacterium
TCGAGGACCGCGCCGTCGAGGTCCAGCAGTTGCTCGCCGACCGTGGACACCACCGGGCTCCAGCTGTGCCCGATCTCTTGATCGCGGCGACCGCCGAGCTGGCTGGCCTCACGCTCCTCCACCGCGACAAGGACTTCGACCTCATCGCGGACGTGACCGGTCAGCAGCTCGGGCGGCTCCAGCTCGAGGAGTAGCTCGCAACGAGCGCTGCGAGCGGATCGCTGACGGCGCGGTGATCCACACGGGCGTCACCGTTCTACAGGCGCTCAGGCCCTCAGGCACTCTGATGCCCAGTGCCGCACGTCGATCGGGAGTCGAGCAGGCACCGACCAGTGCCGACGCGGCCAGGACGATCACTGACCAAAGTCCTCACGCATCTAGGCGATCAACGCCGATGTGTCCAGGACAGCATCGGTCCGGGCGGGGCGGCTGCGAACGCGCTCGATCCAGTCCGCGTTCGGGTCGTCATCGAGCTCGCGTCGGATCGCCGCTTGCGTCAGAGCGGAAAGAGGGAGCCCTAGTTCCCGAGCACGTCGGTAAAGCTCATCGGGGAGGTACACGCTCACCTTGGGCACCAGGGACTCCGAACGTCGCCAGTCGATGCGTGACCACCTAGACCGTCGGGAAGACCACGCATGGTGTACCCCCGATAGTACCCCCATCGCCCCCATGGGCGACCGGGACGAGCAGAGTCGTCTGAACGGTTCGCAGGCCCGGATGGTGGTGAGCTCGAGCTGGTGGACATGTCGGACGGGGTCCTGCTCCGTCCACTCGAGGTGGCGGTTGCAACGCGCGAACAACGCAGGATGACCGGCGTCTGGGTTGATCACGTGCGAGCTGATCGCAGACGACTGGTGGCGGCGGGTCGGGTCAGCACGGCGTCGCGACACGGACCGACCGATGGCTACGGTTCGGGCATGGAGAACCTCGAAGCGCGACTCGATGACGCCCGCTACCACGCCGACCGCTTCGACCGGCTGGCACTCGAGGCGATGGCTGCGGGTGGACGATGAGCGTCGATCGCGGACGGCTGCGCGACCAGCCACCCATGCGACACGTCGAACGGAACCCGTATGCCGACATCGACTTCTCCAGCGTCGGACGTTTCAAGGCGAACCTGCATGCGCACACGACCCGTTCCGACGGTGCGCTGTCCCCGGGTGAGGTCATCGATGCCTATGCGGCCCGTGGCTACGACGTGCTCGCCATCACCGACCACGACACCTACCGCAACGACTCGGGCACGGGCGCGGCGACCTGGCCGTGGACCCACCACGGCCGCGACCCGGAGAAGCTCGGGATGCTGGCCGTGCGCGGCACCGAGTTCACCGGTGACCCGGCCGTCGCCAGCATCCCGCACCTGACCAGCTGGTTCCACGACCTGTGGCAGCCGGGCGATCCGTTCGACGAACGCAACGAGGACCTCGCCTGGATGCTCGCCACGCTCGACCAGCGCGACGCCGTCTCCGCCTGGGCGCATCCGACCCGCGGCGGCGAGCTGCGGGTCCACGGCGGCGACCCGGCCTGGTTCGTCGAACGCCACCGCGCCCATCACCATCTGCGCGGGTTCGAGGTGTACTCGGGCACCGGGCGACCGTCCGCAGCTGATTCCTCGGTGCTGTACGACGCGATCCTGACCCGGCTGTGCCAGGAAGGCGTCGAGGTACCACTGTGGGCCAACGCCGCCGACGACTCGCACCA
>CAYTLZ010000397.1:0-1697 GCA_964438785.1 uncultured Actinomycetota bacterium
CCATCCGGCTCGCCACGGCACGATCGACGACCCGCTCCGCGGCGGTGCCGCAGTTCACCCTGCACCGGCGGATCGATGTGGGGCTCGCCCAGGAACGACGCAACGGCCGCTCCTGGACCACCGAACTGGCTCGGGCGCTCGCCGCAGCGTTGTGGCGCAACCCCGCCTGCAACGCCGTCTGGGCTGACGAGGCCGAGGACGTCCGCCAGCTCGAGCACGTCAGGATCGGGATCGCGGTCGCCACGGACGACGGCCTGGTGGTGGTCGGGGTCGACGATCCCGACGCGGTCGATCCCGCCGAAGCCGATCAGCGGGTGCGCGAGGCCATCGACCGAGCTCGCTCCGGTCGGCTGACCCCGGACGATGTGTCGGGGATCAGTACGACCATCTCGAACCTCGGCGGCTTCGGCATCGACCACTTCGATGCCCTGCTGTTGCCGCCCCAGGCGACCATCCTGTCCGTCGGTCGGATCAGTGACACACCCATCGGCGTCGACGGCCGGGTCCGGGTGCGACCCATGATGTCGCTGGGCCTGACCGTCGATCACCGGGTGGCCGACGGCGCCGACGGCGCCCGGCTGCTCGAGACCTTCGCCGACCGACTGGAGACCTGACCATGGCATCGACCGAACTGCGCATCACCGACGAGGTCGGGCTCCACGCCCGGCCCGCGGCACGTTTCGTCAAGGCTGCGGCCGGATTCGTGTCGAGTGTCCGGGTCAGCCACGGTCAGCGCACGGCCGACGCCAAGTCGCTGTTGGAGATCCTGCAACTCGAGGCCGGCAACGGCGCGCAGATCGTCATCGAGGCGACCGGCGAGGACGAGGACGAGGCGCTACGCGTCCTGTCCGGGATGCTCGCCGGCGAGGGGTGAGCGCCGGCGCGACCCCCGGCACCGACCGACCCCGGCGAACCGGGACGGCACGGTTGGTTCATCGCCACCGGGCCGGCTCACGGGTCGCGTGCAGCGTGACACCCTCGGGCTGCACGACCACACGGACGTGACGCAGGTCGTCGAGGCGGACGACCGGCGCGAGCGTCGCCTGCTGCGCGGACGCCGGCCCGAGCAGCAGGCAGGTCATGCCGAGTGTGTGCGCGGCCTGCAGCCCGATCGCCGTGGTCTCGATCGCGAGCATCGCCGCCGGATCGATACCGAGCTGTCCGGCCGCCAGGCGGTGGCCCGCCGGGTCCGGCCGGCCGATGTCCACGTCGTCACCGGTGACGAGCACCGCCGGTGACGGCACCCGTGCGCGCTGGAGGTGGGCGCGGGCCTCGGCACCATCCAGGCCGGTGACGATCGCGAGCCGGTCCGGGGGCACCGCGCGGACGAACGACCGTACGCCAGCGCCGCGTCGACAGGCGCGCAGCAGCTGCTCGGCGCGACGACCGAGCGCGGTGAGCTCCGCGTCGGCGTCGACCCCGGGCGCGAAGCGGGCCACGACGTCGGCCGGACGTCGGCCCGCGGCGAACGCCGTCACCTGATCGGGGTCCGCGTCGACACGGTTGGCCCACCAGCGCCACTGGGCACGTCGTGCCTCGGAGCTGTCGAGCAGGACGCCGTCGAGGTCGGCGATGATCCCGCGGGCCGGCCAGCGGTCCCAGGGACGCGCAGCTCGCGGGCCCGCCGGGGTCATGGCTCGAACTCGTCCGGATCCCAGGTGGTCGCGAGCGACTGGGCGAGGAGCAGATCCTCGACG
>CAYTLZ010000398.1:0-1663 GCA_964438785.1 uncultured Actinomycetota bacterium
TCGACGACCGGGCCGCAGCCGCTCCGGAGCCGACGGCTGCGACCCGCACGGCAGTGCAGACCCCGACCCGCACCGTCGAGGTCGGGGAGCGCGACTCCTGGTGGTCGCTGGCCGAAACCCACCTCGGTGACGGGATCCGCTGGCGCGAACTCCGCGAGCTCAACACCGGCCGGACCCTGAAGGATGGGACGGTCATCCGGGCCTCCACCGACCAACTCCAGGCCGGCTGGGACCTCCACGTCCCCACCGACGGCACCGACAACGGATCTGGTCCCGCTGCCGACCATGCAGCTGCAGCCGCCGACGGGCCTGACACGCCAGACGGCGCTGCCGGGTTCGACGAGTCCGACACAGGCGACACAGCGGCGGGGTGGACGGTGACGGCCGGGGAGCACTTCTGGGGCAAGGCCACCGACACCCTCGAGCAGTCCTGGAACCGGCCCCCCACCGATGCGGAGGTCATCCCCTACTGGCAGCAGCTGATCGACACCAACCACGACCTGCTCGCACCCCCCGGCGACCCCGACCTCATCCACCCTGGCCAGGAGTTCGAGCTGCCCGACCCACCCCCCGACCCGGACGGCAACGGCCCTCCACCTGCCGACGAGCCAGAGATCGAGCCGGAAGCTCATGTCGAGGTCGACCCTGACGAAGACGACCCGAACCCGGGTGCAGGCACCGACACAGGGGGCGACGGAGACCAGGCCGGGCCAGCCGCACCCGTCGAGCACCACACCGCCATACCCGACACCGCCGTGCCCGACGTGGCCGTGTTGCCGGACCACCTCACCCTCGACCTCGACCTGACCCGGCCGTCGCCGGACGGCGACAGCACCGGTCATCCCGCCAGCGGGTCGCACACAGTGCTGGGGTTGCCGGCGGAGCTGGCCCGCCCCGTCGCAGCCACAGCTCTTGCCGCTGCGGGGATCGTCGCGCTACTGACCCGCCGCCGCCGAACAGCACTACAGCAGCGGGCCACGACACTGCGCCTTCCCACCCCCGCACCGGCGTTCACCGACCACCTCGGCAGCCTCACGGCTGCAACCCCCACCGACCCGGTCCTCGACGAGCTGGTCAACCTGCTGTCCACCATCCCCGAACACACCCACCCTGCCCTGGTCCTGCTCCACGACACCGGCCCGATCAGCCTGGTGTTCGACCACACCGACCACCCCTCGCCGCCACCACCGTCGCCGTGGCAGCTCGACACCACGGATGACGGGCCGGTGCGCTGGACCGCCAGGCTCGGCAGCCGTGGTCCCCGCCGCTCCATCGGCCTGCCGCTGCTACTCACCCTAGGCCGTACCGACACCACCACGGTGCTCGCGAACCTCGCCGCGGGCGGCACCCTGCCCGTGGCCGGACCGCCCGACCAGGTCCGCACCCGGCTGCGTGCCGCCGCCCTGGAACTGGCCTGCTCCCGCACCGCCGGCCCCCTTGAGGTCGTCGTCGTGGGTGACGACACCCACCTCGACGTCGAACAGCTCCGCTACACCGACGATGCGTCCGACGCGATCGCCGCCGCGGTAGAGGAGGCCGAGCAGGGCATCATCGCCGACGACCGGCTCCCCAGGGCCATCATCAGCCACGACCCGGCACGCCCTCCGGCACTACCCGCAGCCGTCACCGGGTTCTGCGCCGCCCTCATCGCCGCCGAGGCCCC
>CAYTLZ010000399.1:0-1657 GCA_964438785.1 uncultured Actinomycetota bacterium
TGGTGTCGGCGACACAGGACCTCGTAGGCGACCACGGCGTCGTCGACGTCGCCGATCACGACCTGCTCACCCTCACGCTGGATCACGCCGTCGACGGTGCGGGCGTTGAGCGACCCGCGGTCACCACACCAGCAGCGCGCCTCCACCTGCAGCTCGCTCCGGCGATCCGCCAGTTCGAGGAAGCGTCTGCTCCCCGCGAACAGCCCCGTGGTGAAGTCCGTGAGCAACCCGAACGCCTGGACGTCGACGTCGTAGTCGTCGACGAGGATGGCCAACTGCTCGACCTGCTCGGCGGTGTAGAACTGGGCCTCGTCGCAGATCACGACGTCGACCGGGTCCCCCGCGGCGATCCGTCCCACGATGTAGCTGCGCAGGTCGAGGGTGTCGTCGACGACGACCGCCGGCTGCTCGAGCCCGATCCGCGACGAGATGACGCCGCCGGCCCGGTCATGCCGGGTGAACAGCAGGCAGTGCTTCCCCGCCGCGACCGCATTGTGGTGGATCTGCAGGGCCAGGGTGGACTTGCCGCAGTTCATGGTCCCGTAGAAGAAGTGCAGCTCCGCCACGTCGAGGCTCCCTGGTCCACCGTCGCCGATCCCCGGTCGGGATCGTGGTCGGTGGTTCTACCAAGTGGGGTGCCGTCATCCGGGCAGGCGACACCGCCGGCCTCAGGTCGCGATGTCGGGATACGGCATCGAGAAGTGCGACAGCTTCTGCGCGTACTCCTTCTGGAACGCCAGCGGCTCGTCGTAGTCCCGTTCGAACATCGCGATGAACAGCGTGAGGGTCAGGAACGGGTGTGCACCCATCCCGAACAGCGTCGGGTAGTCGTGCTCGATCAGCGCGGTGCGCTCGTCGTCGTCGAACGCGAGCCAGGTCGATGCCTCGCCGTCGTGGCAGTTGAGCAGCTGGTTCGCCATGTTCGCCTCCCACCAGGCCACCAGCTCCGCCGGCTCCTCGCGGTAACGCTCGACGAGCTCCGGATCGCGGTCGACGGTGAACAGGAACTTGTTCAGCAGGTACTTGCTCATGCCGGCGCTCCGTTCGGGTACCAGGTGAAGTAGGCCTCCATCGTGTGGAACAGATCCAGGTTGTCGACGTAGTCGGCCGGGTTGTCGTCGCCGGCGACGCCCATCATCAGCATGAAGTCCATGAACCCGTGCGTGGCGTTGCCCGGGGTCCACAGCGAGTCGAGCGTCACCTCGTTGAGCGCACCGCCGATGTCCCCCTTGGCGATCCAGTCGATCGCGCGGGCGTCGAACTCCGGGTCGGGACCGTGGGGACCGAACTGGCGCGGGCCACCGAGCTCCAGCGACAGGTGGCCGGTCCCGATGACGGCGACCTTGAGGTCCGACTCCCACGACTCGACCATGGTGCGGATGGCGCGACCGAGCTCGACGAAGCGTCGGGGCTGCGGCAGCGGCGGCGCGAAGATGTTGGTGTAGACCGGCACGATCGGCAGGTCGGCGTCGGGGCGCAGCGTGATGATCGGGCAGGTGATCGAGTGATCGATCCGCAGCTCGTTGGAGAAGGCCAGGTCGAAGCCCTGGTCGAGCCCGTTGCGCAGCAGGTGGTCGGAGAGGGCCAGATCGCCGTCGAAGCGCATCCGGGGCAGCCCGAACTCGCGCTGTTCGTTGTACCAATTGGCGTCGTACAT
>CAYTLZ010000400.1:0-1657 GCA_964438785.1 uncultured Actinomycetota bacterium
GTTCACGTCCGACAGCACAGTGGGGCGACGGGCCGGGTTCCACACCACCACGTTGATGCCAGCGCGGCTGCCATCTGGATGACGGTGGCGCGCCGAGTGGTAGCGCAGCCCGTCGAGATCGCGGTGCCGGTGCAGGGCCCGGGCCCAGCTGCGGGTGCTGCGATAGTCGACGTCGGAGCGATCGCCCAAGTCGTCGGCGGCACCGATCCGGGCCGGATCGGTCAGATCGCCCAACCCTGTTGGGACCGCGAGCCGCAGTGCGGCCATCCGTTGGCGGACACACACCTCGACCACGCGCGGGGGGCGGGTGTCGTCGGTGCGGTCCAGCACCTCGCGGACGGCGGTCTCGAACGCCACGCCGCCGTACCACACGGCTGGCTGCCCGGAGGCGGGTGGCTGCTCGGGGTGGGGATCAAAGCGGAACAGTGGCCCAAAGGTCCGCATCGTGTCCGCCCCGGCGGTGTGGGGGGCGGGGTGCCACAGCCGGTAGACGAGCAGTTCGCCGTGATCGTCTCCCGACGGCGGTGGCACTGGGCCCGTGGGCTCGTTCCCGCGCGCGACCCGGCGGCGACCACGACCGCATCGTGGTCGCCGGCAACGAGGGCGTCGATGGGTGTGCGTCCGGCAAGTGCCGGGTTCGGCCGCTGCATCCACTGGCTGAGTGCGATCGGGCCGCCGGCGTACGCCTCGATGACCGTGGCGAGCCCGTCGAGACGGCCGCGTCGGGTGTCGGAGTGAAACTGCCAGTCGGGCAGCTGAAGCTGCCCCCCGTGCTCGAGCGCGACGAGTTCGCCCTCGTCGACCAGCCGGGAGATGCGCTGGGGGCCGACCCCGAGCCGGTCCGCGGCTTGCTGACGCGTCAGTGAGGTGGCCAGCAGCTTGTCGCGGGCCTGGTCGAGCAGCAGCTGGCTTCGCACCTCTGCGGCGGCGACATCACCGATGGAGGGGGCCGGGCCCCAGACCGTGGTGTCGAGGGTGTCGGGAACGCTGTCGCTCTCGATGACGGCACGCAGCACGCGTTCGGTGAGCTCGGCGGGATGGCGACTGAGCTCGTCACGAAGCGCGTCGAGGAGCCGAGCGGTGGGCGGCGTCGCGGTGGTGGCCATTGGCGATCCTGTCGTCATCGACCGCCAAGATAGCGCATCAAGCGCGGCGCGCGTATCACGTATTAAGGCCGGAGCATGAGGCAGTCCGAGGTGGCCCAGGAGGTGTTCGCCCGCCCTCGATGACCTTGAACGACGTGGCGCGTCACGCGACCTGTGGTGCCCCCGGCCGGCGAGTGTCGCGCGCAGCTGGTGTTCGGTGTCGACGTACAGCGCGCTGCGCGCCAGCTGGCGGACGAGGCTGACCCTTCGGCCGAGATGACGTGCGATTCGGTGGACCACCTCGTCGGTGGACTGGCGGACTCGGCACGTCGCTACTCGCGGCAGGGGTTCATGCACCGCCCATCTCGTCCGCGCGCCCGTGCCGCCGCCGTGCTCAAAGGCGGTTAGCCCGACACCACGGCCGCTGCAGGCGACTCCCCGGCTCAGAGGTGTTCACTCGTGCGGGGCTGTTGTTCAGGTTCTGGTCGAGACCGGTTCAGGCCGTTGCCGTTGAGTGCTCGCCTGATGGCGGTGGCGGCGTCGCGGTCTTGGGCGGGGAGGACGTGGGCGTA
>CAYTLZ010000401.1:0-1650 GCA_964438785.1 uncultured Actinomycetota bacterium
GGCTCCACCGACGCGAACCCCAACACGAGCACCATCATCCCAGAGGAGGTCACGATCACGTGGGACGCTCGGGATCCCACAGCCGACATCGACGAGACGGCCGACGACCGCGTTCGAGAGGCAGCGAAGGACGCAGCCGAGCGGGAGGCGTCACTCGCCTTCGTGACATTCCTCTACGACAACATCGGTTCGTGGGCCGCCGGTACCGGCCACCTCGCCAACCGGACGTCGGTGTTGACCGGTGGTGAACTGGACGACGCACCACAGCGGGCGAACTACGCCGATGCGGCCGACACCGCCGTGTTCGTGCCGGCCATCGAGGGTTGGGCTGGGGCCTGGGACAGTCTGGCGGACGAACTACAGGCGACTTGGATCAGCGACAAGGATCCGCAGGCGGCACTCGCCGATGCCGAGGGTCGGATGAACGAGAACCTCGGGTCCGTCACGGACTAGCGACCTCTCCCTAGCGCGGTGGCACCTCGGACCGCTTCCGGGGTGCCACCGCGCCATGACACGACAGGCACCTACCATGGACGACATGACCCGTTCCCCCGACGATCACGAAGCGGCGATTTCGCTCGGTTCCGCCTCGAACTCTCCGGCTGCCGGACCGAACCCGTTCACCGGACTCCCGAGCGAGGACGATCCGCTGCGGGTCGGTCGGTGGACGCGCGACGAGATCGCCGACTGGTATGCGAACCAGCCCTGGCTGGTCGGCTGCAACTTCGTTCCGTCCTACGCGGTCAACCAGCTCGAGATGTGGCAACCGCAGACCTTCGACCTCGATGCCATCTCGCGCGAGCTCGATCTCGCACGATCGATCGGCTTCAATGCGGTTCGGGTCTTCCTGCACGACCAGTTGTGGCTCGATCCCGGTGTGCTGCTGAAGCACATCGACCAGTTCCTCGATGCGGCACAGTCTCGGGGGATCACGGTCATGCCGGTGTTGCTCGAGGGCGTCTGGAACAACTACGCGTATGCCGGCCCGCAGCCCGAACCCATCCCCGGTGTCCACAACTCCCGGTGGTTGCAGAGCCCGAACGCGAAGGCGGCGGTCGATCCCGCGCAGTGGCCGCGACTCGAGGACTATGTCAGTGGTGTGCTCGATCAGTACGCCGATGACGAGCGTGTCCTCATCTGGGACGTCTACAACGAGCCCGGCAACGAGGGCCTGATCACCAATGCGCTACCGCTGCTGGATGCCGCCTTCCGTTGGGCTCGGTCAATCGGGGTGAGCCAGCCGCTGACCAGCGGAATCTGGGAGATCACCGCGGCATTCTCCGAGCTCAACCGGTTCCAGCTCCTTGCCTCGGACCTGATCAGCTTCCACCACTACGGCGACGTCACCGACATCGACTGGCTGATCCGGTCCCTGCGACTGCTCGGCCGTCCGATGCTCTGTACGGAGTACATGGCCCGTCCCTTCGGGAGCACCTTCGAGTCGCATCTACCGGTTCTGCAGGCGGAGGACGTCGGCGCGTTCAACTGGGGGCTGGTTCAGGGGCGTACGCAGACCCACTACGCCTGGGACTCGCCGCGCAGCGCCCGCGAACCGGAGATCTGGTTCCACGACATCTTCCACCAGGACGGCTCACCGTATGACGACGACGAGGTCGCGTTCATCCGGCGGACGATCACGGGGGGCTGAGC
>CAYTLZ010000402.1:0-1595 GCA_964438785.1 uncultured Actinomycetota bacterium
CTCCCACACGCCGGTGACGCGCAGGATCTGCTTGACGGCGTCGGACGGCTGCGCGCCGTGGCCGAGCCAGTGCAGCGCGCGCTCCTCGTCGACGACCATCTTCGAGGGGTTCTCCAGCGGGTGGTACTCCCCGAGGATCTCGATGAAGCGGCCGTCGCGGGGTGAACGCGAGTCGGCGGCGACGATGCGGTAGTGCGGGCGCTTGACGGTGCCCTCGCGACGGAGGCGAAGCTTGACGGCCATGGTGGAACCTTCATGGGTGAGCCGGCGCGCCCCATGGCGCTGCCGGATGTGGAGCGAGCTGTACCCACTCGGACCGTCACGGTTGGACGTGCGGGCGGAGGGGCGGAGATCGCCGGTCGGTACGCGAGACAGCAGGAGGCGGACCTCGAGCAGCGCGTGCTGGTCGGAAGGCTACCGCACCGCTCGTGTGGACCGCGACCGCGGCTCGCTAGGCCTCACGGCCAGGCGCCCGACACGGACCTGTCGCCCCCGACAGCTACCCGCGCGAACGGGCCCCGACGGCCCGTCGATTCCCACCGCCCGGACCGCGACCTGTTCCCCGCGACAGTTTCGCGCACCGGACGGCTCCAGCCAGGCGCTCGCGACGGCCGCCCGGGCCGCGACCTGTTCCCCGCGACAGTTTCGCGCACCGGACGGCTCCAGCCAGGCGCTCGCGACGGCCGCCCGGGCCGCGACCTGTTCCCCGCGACAGTTTCGCGCCGAACCGAGGTTGCCGCGGCCCTGCTAGCGGCGCTTGCCCTTCTTCGGGGCGGGCTGCAGGCCGGCGAACCCGCCCATGCCGCCACCGGCCGCCCCACCGGGACCGCCCATCTGCTGCTGCATCTGTCGCACGGCGGCCGCCTGGGCCTTGCGGCCCTTGGCGCCCTTGGGCTTGCTGCCCTGCTGGCCGGCCATCTTCGAGGCCGACTTCATGACCTTCTGCATCTCGGCGAACTGCTTGACCAGCCGGTTGACCTCGGTCACGGTCGTGCCCGATCCGGCGGCGATGCGCTTGCGCCGCCGACCGTTGAGCACGCCTTTGGGGTCCTGACGCTCCTGGGGGGTCATGGAGCGGATGATCGCCTCCACGGAGGCGAACTGCCGGTCGTCGACGTCGACGTCCTTCAGCTGCTTGGCCATGCCCGGCATCATCCCGAGCAGCCCCTGCAGCGAGCCCATCCGCTTGAGCATCTGCAACTGCTCGAGGAAGTCCTCCAACGTGAAGTTGCCGGACATCAGGGCCTGTTCGGCCTTGGCCGCCTCATCCTCGGTGTAGGTCTCCTCGGCCTTCTCGATCAGCGACATCACGTCGCCCATGCCGAGGATCCGCGACGACATGCGGTCGGGGTGGAAGGCCTCGAAGTCCTCCATGCCCTCGCCGACGGAGGCGAACATGATCGGCGCGCCGGTCACCTCGCGTACGGAGAGCGCGGCACCACCCCGGGCGTCACCGTCGAGCGTGGAGAGCACGACCCCGTCGAACCCGACGGTGTCGGCGAAGGCCTTGGAGACGTTGACCGCCTCCTGGCCGATCATCGCGTCGATCACGAACAGGGTGCGCACCACCCCGCCGTGCTCGCCGATGACCTCCT
>CAYTLZ010000403.1:0-1587 GCA_964438785.1 uncultured Actinomycetota bacterium
AGCGGGTTCGTGGCCGTCGCGACGGTCGCGGCCGCCGTGGTCGTCGCTGCGCCCGGCGCGGGTCGCCCGGGACGCGCGGGCCTCGTCGGCATCGCGGGCGTCACGCCTGGTGGTCGCCCGGGCGTCGGCCGCCGCCACCTCGCGGTCGACGGCCTCGTCGAAGTTGCGCTGCCCGTAGAAGCGGCGCGCGCCCGCCTTGAACGGCCGGCTCCACTTGCGATCCGTGAGCGCCAGGGCCAGCAGCTCCTCGGGGACGTCACGGTCGATCTGGCACCAGACGTGATGGATGCGCTGGGCGACGGTCACCGTCCCGCCGATGGCCAGCAGCCACAGCACCGGCTCGAACAGCCAGCGGTGGAAGATGAGACCGACCATCAGCAGGATGGCCCGTTCCGCGCGTTCCATCACGCCCACGGAGCAGTCCAGGTCGATCGATTCGGCCTTGGCGCGGACGTAGCTGGTCACCTCGGCGGCGACCAGCGCCACCACGGCCAGCAGGAACAGCCGCGGCTGGTCGCGGACGAGGAAGGCGATCCCGCCGAGGATGACGCCGTCCGAGATGCGGTCGCTCACCGAGTCGTAGAACCCCCCGAACGGGGTCGATCGGCCGGTCGAACGGGCCACGGCCCCGTCGAAGGTGTCCATCAGACCCCCCGCGACCAGCAGCCAGCCGCCGATGACCAGCTCGCCGGTGGCCACCACGACCGCGGCGGCGGCCGTGAGCACCAACCCGAGGGTCGTCAGACGGTTCGGGGTGAGTGGGGTCCGCCCGAGCGCACGTCCGATCGGGCCGGTGACGGCCTCGACGTACGACGGAAAACGGGAGCGGAGCGCCACGAGAACCTCACGGATGAACGGCCACAAACTAGCAAGCGGACCCGGTGCCGGAACGTGGCCGGGCGGGCAGCGCCAGCGGCGAGCACCGAGGTGGGAGCTCAGCTGAAGCCGGGCAGCAGTTCGGCGTAGAGCTCGTCGAGCGCCTTGGGCAGCACCCGCGACGCGCCGACCACCGAGATGAAGTTGGTGTCCCCCACCCAGCGCGGGACCGCGTGCAGGTGCAGATGCTCGGCGATCCCGGCCCCGCCGGCCCGCCCGAGGTTGATCCCGAGATTGACGCCCTGGGCGTGGACCCGCTGCTTGAGCACGCTGACGGTGCGGCGGCCGAGCTCCCAGATCTCCGCCGCCACCTCGACGTCGAGGTCCTCGAGGTTGGCCTGGTGCTCGTAGGGCACGATCATGAGGTGACCGGGGTTGTACGGGTAGGCGTTGAAGATCACGAAGGCGTGCGCACCGCGGTGCAGGATCAGCGAACGCGCATCGTCGGCCGGGTCGCGGGCCGGGATCACGCAGAACGGACAGCCCTGGATGGGGTCGTCACCGGCGAGGTAGCCGAACCGCCACGGTGCCCACAGGCGCTGCAGGTCGTCGACCGCGATGCCGGGCTGGTCGCTGCGGGCGTCGCGAGCGACCTCACCGACGTGCTCGGCGGGTTCGTCGGGGTCCGCGTGCTCGTCCGCCATCGTCACTCCTCGGGCCTCGTGGGCGCACCGGGCCTCGTCGTCGCACCGGACCGGCCGGTCGCACCGG
>CAYTLZ010000404.1:0-1586 GCA_964438785.1 uncultured Actinomycetota bacterium
AACACCTCGACACAACACCGGCACCACCCCGCTACCGCACAGAAATGGCCGTTCTGTGCGGTAGCTGACTGTCCGGAATGTCCGGTCGGCTGCCACTGGGCCGCCCTGCGAAATCCGGACAGCAGTCCTGCTATATGCGCTGTCGATTATGCTGCTATCTGACGGTCAATGAACCCGTCAAGGACTTCAGACATCCCGGAACCTACGTGGACGACGGCCGTGCGCGTCGCACGTCCAACCCCAAACCCACGACCACGGCCAGCTACCCCACCCTCACCCCACGATCAGCCCTACCAGCGACCCACGGGAAGCTGCGAAGTCCCAGATATCCGCTGTGCAGAAGTCCGGCGTCCGCGCGACCGCGCAGAACGGGGATTGCTGGGCGGTTTCGTGGCTGCGGCGCACGGGATTCGTCGTCGGCGACCCGTTCGTGGGCAGTCCGGGCGGTGTGGCTATGAGGTGTGGCGGGTGAGGTTGGTGTAGGCCAGTTCGGTCTCGATGGTGGGGGTGGTGACGATCCCGGCGGTTTCGTCGGCTTGGTCGGCGTAGCGTTGTTGGAGACGGCGCCACAGGTGTGGGATGCGTTCGTGGTGGCCGCGGTCGAATTCGAGGTGGAACCACTCGACGTAGAGGGGTTCGGAGGGGTCGTAGAGGGTGAGGCCTTGGCGGATGGCCTGTTCGGCTTCGTCGTAGCGTTCGAGTTCGCGGAGCCGGGTGGCGGCGGTCAGGGCGGCGTCGTGTAGGTGGGTGATGGCGTGCTGTTGGACGTCGAGGCTCCAGGTGAAGCACAGGTCTTCGAAGGGTTCCCCGCGGATCAGGTCGAGGGCGGCGGTCAGGTGGCGGAGTTGGTCGTCACCGTTGCAGGTCTTGGCGCTGTCGAGGTGTTGGAGGGCCTGGTCGAGGTCGGTGGTGATGTGGTCGGTGAGGCGGATGTGCTGGTCACCGGTACTGCGTCGGGGGATGAGCGGGGTGCCGTCGGGTGCGTTTCCGAGGTGGGCGCGGAGCCGGGTGAGTGCGGTGCGGGCCCGTTGGCCGTTACGGGATGGGGGGCGGCCGGGCCAGATCGCTTCCTCGAGCCGGGTGAGGGTGATGCCGTGTCGGTGGGTGGCGAGGTAGGGGAGGAGTTGGCGGACGGTGGGGGTCAGGCGGGTCACCGGTTCGCCGCCGAGGGTGACGTGCAGCGGGCCGAGCAGGTTGATGCGGCACCAGGGGTCGGGGTCGGTGGCCGGTTCGGCGTCGCCGGTGCGGTCGGGCAGTTCGCCTGGGTCGCTGGCCGGTTCGGGCTCGCGGCCGGCGTCGGGTGTAGCGGGCGGTTCGGGTTCGGGGGTGTCGGTTGGGGTGGTGACGGCGTTGTCGAGGTCGAGTCGGTGGAGTTCGCCCGTGATGAGGTCGGGTTGCAGGTCGGGGCTGGTGAGCGGGTGGCGGTGACCGTCGGGCGAGTGCAGCCAGGTCGTGGGGCCGTCGAGGGTGATGTGCCAGCCGTCGGTGGGGGCCTCGGCGGCGATGAGGGCGGCGCAGAACCCGGTGACGGCTGCGGGTCGTGCCGGGGGGCGTGCCGGGTCGTGGCTGATGATGGCCCTGGGGAG
>CAYTLZ010000405.1:0-1582 GCA_964438785.1 uncultured Actinomycetota bacterium
TGGTTGATGTGGTCGGCCATGATGTTGGCCGCGTGCGACCGGATGTAGGGGTCGAGGCGGGTCAGGTAGTGCAGCGTGTAGTCCGGACGGGAGTGTCCGAGCAGGACCTGGGTGCGGATCAGATCGCGATGTTCGGTGAAGTGCTGGGTGGCTCGCGAGTGCCGCATCGACATGCCCGTGACGATCGCGGCGGCGTCGGTGTGGCCCGCGTCGGAGAGGGTGGCGCGGATGCGCTGCCACGCCCGGGACGAGTAGCTGGTGGCCTGGCGTGCGGTGGTCCGGTCCGAGAGGGGCATCCCTGCGAGCGAGCGGCCCGGCTCCGGGTTGATGGCTGCGAGTCGGGACGGGCAGAGGTCGTCGCCGGTGGTCGGCACGGTGACCGTGTAGGTAGCCCCTGACCGCCGTTTGTTGTTGCCGCGGACGGTGCACATGACCCGGTCGTCGTGAACGTCGAGGTCGGCAGCGGTCACCAGGGCGGCGCTGCCCGGCCGGAGCGCGAAGCACCAGCCGGCGATCAGCATGACCTGGAGGTCTTCTGGTAGCGCTGCTGCCCAGGGAAGGATCTCGGCGCGGGACAGCAAGGGGGCCTGCTGGACATCCGGCGGAGCCTCTTTTTCCACCCTTTCCAGGTAGTGGTCCACGTCCTTGCGCCACGCGTTACGGCGTGCGGGGTCTTCCTCTGCGGCCAGGATGTGCAGGACCTTCGATTTGACCTTGCTGACGGGAAGGCCGTACTCCTCGATCTCGTAGTAGGAGAAAACGGCCAGCGTTCTGGGATCGCGCGGCTCGAGGTCGTGTTCGTTACAGAAGATCACGAAATCGGTGCGTGCTTCGACCGCCGCGGGGTTGCGGGGCGGGCCGATCAGGCCGTGTTCGTCGAGTTCTTCGATGGCAGCGTCGATGGCCGCGTCTACCTCCGCCGCCGAGCGTGGGTTGGACCACGGCAGGTCCTTCGCAGGCCGGGTGGCGTGCCGCTCGACCCGCCGGGCGGTGCGTGCCTCGACCCCCGCTGCCCACCGCTCGAGGTCGTAGGCCGGGTTGGCCAGGTCGAGCTCGGGTAGATCCTGGACGTACCTAGTGGTCGACACGTAGCGGTGGGTTGACACACTCCCCGGGGCGTGGGCGAGGAGCAGCCGCAGCATCTCGAGGTTGCGGTGCCGGGCCCAGAACATCGTCGCCATCGTGCGGCGTGGCGTACCGGCGGTCACGGCACCCTCCGGCAACCCGGCTGCCGCGACGCGCCGCTCCAGCGTCGTTCTGGCGCTACCGGGCAGGTCAGCGAGGACGGCGTCATCCAGGGGAAGGCGAAGCTGGTCGAGCAGGGTGGTGAGCCGCTCTGCGGCGCACGCGTGACACATGCGATGGTCGGGAGTGTGTTCGACCCTTACCGGGACGATCTGGCCGCCCTTCGTCTTTACGCCGAAGGCGACGTTGTGGTGTTCGGGGCGGAGGCGGCTGAGTGGGATGCCGTCAGCAGCTCCGCCGCGTAGCGCATGCCAGAACGAGGTTGTGAGCGACACGTCGAGCACCGCATCAGCAACGCACCACTTGCGGTAGCGGGCGGTGCGCCAGGCCGGGTCGG
>CAYTLZ010000406.1:0-1578 GCA_964438785.1 uncultured Actinomycetota bacterium
TTGCCAACCCCCACACAACGCCTTTTTACCCCGGTTACCGGTAAGGGGTTGGTGTTGCCGGGGGGTGGGCCCAGGGGAACGACCACACGACCCCGAACGACCCCAGGACCGGCCACCGCACATCCCGAACCGCGCGCGGCCGGCCCCAGGGGCAGCAACGACGTCAGCTGCCCGCCCGCACGGGCATGAGCCGCCGCAGTCGCAGCAGCCCGGCGGTGACCGGGCGCAGCCGGGTGAGCCCGGCACGCAGCTCCGCGAGGGAGGCGGCGGTCAGATCCTCACTCCAGGTCGGGTAGGCGTGGGTCGAGCGCACGATGGTCGACAGCTTGGCCCCGCCTGCCTGCCAGGCGACCACCTCGCCGATCGTCTCCCCGGCGCGGGGCCCGACCACCGTCGCGCCGACGATCCCGCCCTTGGGGTCACCGACCAGGGTCGCGAAGCCGCCGGTCTGGCCACCGGCGACGGCCCGATCGAGGTCGCTGTGCCTGGCGGTGCGCACCTTCACGCCGTCGCCGTACCGCTCGCGCGCCTCGGCGACGCTGAGGCCGACCCGGGCCACCTCGGGGTCGGTGAAGGTGACCCACGGGATGCGCTCGTGGTCCACCCGGCGACGCAGACCGAACAGTGCGTTCTGCACCACGGTGGCCCCGTGGGCTGATGCGGTGTGGGTGAAGGGCAGCAGCATCGTGGCGTCGCCGCCGGCGTAGACACGGGGGTTGGTGGTGCGCAGGCGCTCATCGACGCGCACGGCCCCACGCTCATCGAGCTCGATCTCCGCCGCGTCGAGTCCCAGATCCGCCGTGCTCGGCCGGCGCCCCAGGGCGACCAGCAGCGCGTCGTAGCCGATGACGTGCTCACTGCCACCGTGGCGGACCACCAGCTGTCGCTGGTCGGGGTGGTCCCGCACCGGCTCGACCCGCACCGGCTCGACCCGCACCGGCTCGACGCGGACCGCCTCGGTGGCGACCCGTACATCGACCCCGTCGGCGGTCAGGGACGCGGCCAGCGCTGCCCCGGCGGCGGGTTCCTCCCGGGGCAGGAGCTGGTCGGCCAACTCCACGATGGTGACCCGCGAGCCGAGCCGGGCGAAGGCCTGCCCGAGCTCCGCACCGATCGGGCCGCCGCCGAGCACGACCAGGCGGTCGGGCAGCACCTCGAGGTCCCAGAGGGTGTCGGAGGTCAGGTGCTCGGCCTCGCGCAGCCCGGGGATCGGCGGCACCAGGGGGCGCGCACCGGTGGCGACCATCGCCCGACGGAAGCGCAGGGTGCGCCCGTCCACCTCCACTCTGTCCGGGCCGGTGAACCGCCCCGTGCCGCTGATCACCTCGACACCGTCGCTGCGCAGGCGCTCGGGCGAGTCGTGGGGGGCGATCGTGGCGATGGCGGAACGCACGTGGGCCATCGCCTCGGCGAGGTCCACCCGTGGGGGGTCGGCGTGGACGCCATAGGCGCCCGCCGTGCGTACGGTGTGGGCGCGTTCCGCCACGCTCAGCAGGGCCTTCGACGGCACGCACCCGGTCCACAGGCAGTCACCGCCGGGGCGGTCGCGTTCGATCAGCGCGGTGCGGGCACCCTGGG
>CAYTLZ010000407.1:0-1573 GCA_964438785.1 uncultured Actinomycetota bacterium
GACTACCTGAGGTGAGGCGGTTGCGTCCCGGGGCGCCGGGCCACGGCGTGAGACGCCCAGCAGCAGGTAGGACAGCAGTTTATGGGCGCGTACGGCCGTAGTTGCGCCGAGTCGACGTGCGACCCCTCAGCCTGCTCGACACGTTCGAGGGACGCTTGCTTCCTGTAGGACCGTGACCACATGGCGGGCCCCGAGACACCCCGCACCTGACCGTCCCGTCAACGACCGCATCGGGTCGCTGTGTCCTAGGGATCGACCACGCGGCGAGTGCAGCGACCCCCTGATGCAAGCCGTGACCGAGTCCGCCCGAAGGACCGAAAGGGTCCCACGAGGAGCGGAGAAGGGGCCCACCCAACCTGGGCGAGCCCCCACATCGAGGGAGCAGCGCTGCGCGCAGTTCGGTCTTGCGCGCCTAGGCTGCGCCGACGACGACGTGCATCAGGCCACGTACACGCGCATCTGCGACGTACCGGTCCCCATGTCGACGGTTCCTTCGCCCCGCAACGCGAGGCCGTTGACCCACTCGTAGCGCTCGAAGTTCGAGTGCAGGCGGATCTGGAAGACCTCCCGCATGCCGCCCGACTCGTCCACAGAGACGGTGCCGGTCTGGTAGGCCGCGATACGGGCGCCGTCCTTGGTGATCGCCTGCCCGTGGGTGTGGGTCTCTTGGACGCCGTCAGCCCGAACGTAGAGGTAGCCGACGCCGCTGATGGTGCCCTCGATCAGGCCGGCAGCCGTGCCCTCGAATCCGAGGTCGAACCTGATGCCCGTCGCCGGCAGCGGCTCGCCGCTCATCGCCTCCTCCATCGACACGCCGTAGTCGACGATCTCGGTGAAGCGCGCGTCGGCCTCGAAGACGAGTTGGCCCGGCTCGATCTTCACATCGGGGACTTCTATGGTTTCCATGATGCCCTCCTGGTGTCTCCCAGCGAAGGACCCACAGCGCCCACCATCGGTGGACCGACCGGTGGACCGATAGTCCCCCGTCACTTGAGTGTTCGGAAGCAGCCACCGCCCCGCTAGAGGGAGAAGTCCCTACTCGAATTGCATGGCCGGATCATCACGAAGGAGCCCAATGTCGCGACCGCCTTCGTGTGATGGTCACACGTCCCCCGTGATGGTGCTGGACTGCCGGAGTGCAGGGAGCGCTCAGGTGTCGCGTGCACGCCGACGTCAACCCTGCCCGCACGGCGCGGGGGTCGAGGTGTGACCGGCATCGCTGTGCCGGTGCAGCCACCCGGTACATCCTTCGTGTGTTGGGATACACGGAGGAGGGAGCGGTGACGAAGAGGCGGGTGGACATCGCTGATGGCACGCTCGATCGAGCCAAGCTGATCCTGGGCCCCGACACGATCAAGGACACCGTCAACGCCGCGCTGCTCGAGACCGTGCGCGCTGCCGAGCGCCGTCAACACGTCGACCGCGACGCGCGCAGGCACTTGGCGGCCACGACCAAGCATCTTGCTGACGACGACGTCATGGCTGAAGCGTGGCGCTGACACTGGCGCGCTGGCTGATCGACAGGTCGGTCCCGGTCCGACTCGATCACGACCCGATCGCTGACGTGGTCCTC
>CAYTLZ010000408.1:0-1566 GCA_964438785.1 uncultured Actinomycetota bacterium
GTGGTGCGCTGCACGATCGAGTTCACATCCACCTCGATGGTGTCGCCGACGTGATGGCGACCGCCGTCGACGATGACCATGGTGCCGTCGCGCAGGTAGCCGATCCCCTGGTCCTGCTCGCGACCCTCGCGGACCACCAGCAGCTCGAGGCGGTCGCCGGGCAGCACCGGCGAGCGCACCGCATCGGCCAGTGCGTGCGGGTTGAGCACCCGGATGCGGCTGAGCTCCACGGTCCGGGCGAGCGCGGCGTCGGTGGTGATCAGTGCCGCCTGCTGCGCGCGACACAGGGCGGCGAGTTTGGCGTCGACCTCGGCCACCCCGTCGACCTCGTCGTCGGCGAGTTCCACGGCGACCAGGCCCTCGTCGCGCAGCGTCGCCAGGGTGGCCAGTCCCCGCTCGCCGAGCGCCCGCCGGTGGGCCTCGTCGGAGGCGGCGATGCGCCGGACCTCCGCGACGACGAAGCCGGGGACCACCAGGACCCCGTCGAGGAAGTTGACGCGGGCGATGTCGGCAATCCGACCGTCGATCAACGCCGACGAGTCGACGACCCTGACGCCCGAGCCACGCGACGGCGTGCTCACGTCGAGCAGCCCACGGACCCCGATGAACCGGCCGAGGTCGGCTCCTCGGGACGCGCCGAGCCGCCCACCGGCGTAGACCAGGGTGACGAGCACGAGCAGGGTCAGGGGGATGGTGACCTGCTGGAAGGGCAGCAGCAGCGCCGGCAGCAGGAAGGCGACCCCGGTGAACGCGCCGAGCGCGAGCCCGAGGCCGGTCGCGACCAGCTGGACGGCGGGAACCCGGGCCAGGCGTGCACCCGCGGTGTCGACGGTTCGCACCAGGGCGCGGCCGAGCAGCCCGCCCAACAGGTAGCCCACCAGCGCGCCGAGCACCGAGGTGACGAGCCGTGTCGTCTCCGGCGCGGCGATATCGAGCGTGTCGTCGGCCAGGGCACCGAGCCCGTAGCCGGCCGCCGTCAACGACATGACGACACCGAGCCGGATCAGCTCGGTCACCGTCTGGCCGCTACGAGCCCTGCGCACCACCACGCGCCGTTCCCTTCGTCACCCGGTCGGGCTCCGCCGCCGCCATCCGTGCGATCGTCACCAGCGACCGTCGGCACGTCCGCCGCGGACGCCGTGCGCAGCGTAGGTGCGCGGCCCGGCACGACGCAGCCGCCCGACCCATCGGGTCCGGGCGGCTGCGGACGACGGTGCAGCGGTGCCGGCGGGGATCAGCCGTGTGCGGCGAGCAGGGTCTCCTCGACGAGCTCCTCGGCCTGCTCCTCGTCCTTCTTGATGGCGACCGCGAGCTCGGAGAGCAGGATCTGCTTCGCCTTGGTGAGCATGCGCTTCTCGCCGGCCGACAGGCCCTTGTCCTTCTCCCGGGTGGCCAGGTTCCGCACGACCTCGGCGACCTGGTAGATGTCGCCCGAGCGCAGCTTCTCGTAGTTGGCCTTGAAGCGACGCGACCAGTTCCCAGCGGCCTTGCCCTCGGGCTGACGCAGGACATCGAGCACCTGCTCGACCTCCTTCTTGGAGACCACGTTGCGGATCCCGACCTCTT
>CAYTLZ010000409.1:0-1563 GCA_964438785.1 uncultured Actinomycetota bacterium
GCGAGGATGCGCATCTTGCAGGGCCGTCCACCGATCGCCTCGATCTGGGCGGCGGTGTGGTGCCGCAGCCAGTGTGAGGACCATCCGGCGAGGTTCGCCCAGCGGTGCTGGCTGTGGACGCGGTCGTGGATGCTGTCGAACCGGCGTCCGGTCAACGGCGGGTGCGGCTGTCCGGTACCGCGGTGTTTGTGCTTGTAGCGCAGCACGTGGTCGGAGGGGTCTGTCGCGCCGCGGCTGTGCGCGAAGTCGAGGAGGTCGCGCAGCAGGGCTTCGGTCACGGGGAACTCGTTGAGTTCGTCGTTCTTCTGATCCAGCCAGACCGCCTGGCGATCGAGGTCGAGGTGGCGGAGCCTGAGGTTGATGCAGCCTTCCTGGCGGGACGCGGTCTCAAGCTGCAGGCGGAAGATGAGCTTGTCGAGGGCCGGGTCGTCACCGGTGGTCGTGATCGTCTTCCAGACGTCGGCGAGTTCCTGATCGGTCATCGCCCGGCGGGTCGGCTGGCTACTACGGGCTGGCTTGCTGACGTTGGCTGCCGGGTTGACACCGTCCGCAACCAGGCCGTTGGCCTGCGCGGCGTTGTAGAGGCTGCGGGTCGCGGCGATGAAGTTCTCCTGCGCGCCCTTGCCATGCCGGCGCTTGGGTGGCTGCCCCTTGGCAGCTCGGCGCCTGTCGTCCTCCATGGCCTGGGCGAGCGCGTTCGCACCGACCCACTTCACCATGATCTCGATGTCGAAGGGCCGCACCGACGCCATCGGCGCCTCGCCGAACCCGGGATGCACGACCAGGCGGCCGTCATCGAGCCGGGGACAGTCGTGGATGTTCTCGGGCAGACGCAGGGAGTACTTGCGTTCCCTGGCGACCGCAGCCAGGTCCCCGGCGTAGCGCTCGAGCCGCGCGTCGTCCCAGCTGCCGGGCACGGTGACGCCGTCGCTGAGCAACCGCCAGTAGGTCCGGTAGGTCTTCACCGCGCCGGGCGAGAGCGCCTCGGTAGCCGCGGCGACCGCTTCGGCGACCGTGGTGGCCGCGACCGGCGACGCCGACTCCGGGTTGGCGAGGTGCGCGGCGAGCTGTTCGAGGGTCAGGCCGCTGGAGGCCAGCAGCTGCTGGATCGCGGGGGCGATGGTCTGTAGCGCGTCGTTGTTGGTGCTGGTCACGGTCGATCCTGTCGTGTCGGAGCTGCGGTCAGTGGTCGCTTCCGGCGGTGTCAGCGGGCGTGGGCAGCGGTGTCAGCGCCCGGCCATCGAGCAGGCAGGTCACGGCGTAGGCCGTGCTGGTGAGCAGCAGGCCGCCGACAGCCGGTACGGCCACGGCCACGACCTCGCCGGGGACCTCGATGCCGACGCTGTGGCACAGCCCTTGTGACAGGCGCAGCTCGGCCTTGGCGGTCACCTCGACGTCGGGGAGGAGCTCGTCCCAGTCGTCGTCGAGCGCGGCGGCTTCCATCGTCTGCTGCACGCACGTGCCGCAGTCACACACGGTCCCGTCGAGGTCGATGCCGTGCTCCACGGCGCTGCGCACCAGCAGGACCGGCGCGTCGGTGAGCCGGTGCACGCTCAGCTGCTG
>CAYTLZ010000410.1:0-1563 GCA_964438785.1 uncultured Actinomycetota bacterium
GACCTCGTGGTTGTCGCTGCCGAGGTCGGGGACCACTGGTGTCTTCCCCGTACCACCGAGGTCCGAGAGCGGCGACTCGAGCGACACCATCTCCGGCCCATCCGACGCACCGAGCTTCACCGTTCGCCAACGGTCACGGGCAAGCAACTGGGGATGGTCGACGACGTCAACGAGGTCGTTCAACCGCCCCCATGGGATCCCCGTCTCATCGAGGCGGGTGATCAGCACCTCAGGGTCCATCGAGGCGAGCCGATCTGCGATGAGCTTCACGATTTCCTCGCGAGCCGCCAATCGCCCCTCGTTCTGGGCGAACCGCTCGTCGTCGAGAAGTTCCTCGGCATCGAGCACCGAGCGGCACATCGCCTGCCATTGGCGATCGTTCTGCACGGCGAGGTTCAGCCAGGTTCCGTCTGCGAGCCGGAACGCGCCGTAGGGGACGATGGATGCATGGTGGGTCCCCGCCGGCTGTGGCGCGCTTCCGCCGTACCGCTGAGCGAGCAGCAACGGCATCATCCATTCCGTGACGACGTCGAAGAGCGAGATGTTGAACCGCGCACCCCGACCGGTTCGGTCGCGCTCCCGTAGCGCCGCGAGGATGCCAGCCAGCGCGTAGGTCCCCGCCCCCAGGTCGGCGAGCGAGACCCCGGGCTTCGCCGGAGCATCCGGTACGCCTGTATTGGCCGTCACGCCAGCCTCTCCCTGGACCAACAGGTCATAGGCCTTCCGCTGCTCGTAGGAGCCGCCGTAGCCGTACCCGTTGATCGTGCAGTGGATGAGCCTGGGGTTGACTTCCTCGAGTTGCTCGGGCGACACGATCCGATCGATCGACCCGGGACCGAGGTTCGAGACCAGCACGTCCGACTCCGCGAGCAACCGCATGAAGACCGCGCGGCCCTCGGCATGCTGCAGGTCGAGTTCCAAGCTGCGCTTGCCGTGATTCAGCCACACGAAGTGCGAGGACTGCCCATGGACCACCGTGTCGTAGGACCGTGCGAAGTCGCCGCTTCCCGGACGCTCGATCTTGACGATCGACGCGCCCATCTCCGCGAGATGGCGGGTGCACAGAGGCGCTGCGACCGCCTGCTCGACGGCCACGACGCGGATGCCCTGGAGGGGTTGCATGCCAGCAATCATCACGACCCTGCGGTGAAGGCGAGCACGGAGCCGACCGCCGGCTGGACGTACCGCTCGGCCAGTCCCGTACTGAACGCGGTATGTGCCCGTAGCCCGGAACAGTGCATGGGCATGATGGTCTCGACCTCGAGATCGCGCAGCGCCTCGACCGTCTTGTCGACGTTCTCCTTCGGGGTGGTCGGGAACCCGAGGTGGAAACCGCCCATGACCGCCCGAACACGTTGGTTCCCGGTCAGTTCCTGAGCCCGGCGGATCGTGTTCACCACTCCGGCGTGCGCGCATCCAGTGAGGACGACGAGTCCACCGACACCGAGATCGATGACGAGACCCATCTCGTCCCAGACCTCGTCCGTGCGCAGTTCACCACCCGCCGCGACCTGGTAGAGCCCGGGCTTGCGGGTGTCGTCACTGATGACCGGACCCTCGAAG
>CAYTLZ010000411.1:0-1551 GCA_964438785.1 uncultured Actinomycetota bacterium
ATCCGGTGGCCGGTCGGGGTCGTCCACCGGTGGGCGGATCAGGCCGTGCCGGGTGCTCAGCAACAGCGGGGCGGTGGACAGCAACTGCGTCTGGCTCTCCGCGCGCCATCGCGGGCTCCCGGCCGCATCGGCGGCGACGAACGCGTCGCCGTCCATCCAGATCACCGTCGAGCCGACGACCGCACGCGGGACCCAGCCGACATCGTCCGGCCGGGTGACGCGTTGCCGGACGGTGCCGGTCATGGCGTCGACGATCCAGGCACTCGCCGTGCTCGCCGCGCCGGAGCGGGCGGGAAACAACGCGATGACGTCCCCGTCGGCCGTCGGACGCAACTCCTGCCGACAGCAGGTGCGGTTCGGACCCATCACGCGCCACCGCTCCACACCGTCGGTACCGAGCCCGACCAGCATGCTGCCGGTGTCGCCCCAGACCGACGCCACGACCTGCCCACCCGTGGTCTGGGTCAGGCCGGCCGGTGCCTCGAACGCGACGAGGCTCTCGCCGGTGACGGCGTCGAGGACGGCGGGGTCCCGGCCGGTGAGCACCACCGGTCCGTGGTTCGGTGGACGCTCGCCCGCCGGGAATCGGGTGGCCGCCGCGACCGTGCGGCTCCAACGGGGTTGCTCGTCCCGGGGGCCGAGGACCTCGAGCCGTCCGTCGCGGATGACCGCCACCCCGGTCGCCAGGGGCTGCACGTCCTGGAACGGGCCGTCGCGGTGCCACAGCAGCGATCCGTCCTCCGCGTCGAGCGCCACGATGGCGGCCGAGTTCACCGCCATGACCGCGCCATCGACCACCCAGCCCCGCCAGGGACTCGCGTCGTCACCCCGTCCGCGCAGGTCCGTGACCCAGCGTTGCCGGCCGTTGACGCTGTCGAGCGCGTGGAGGTGGTCCGGGGTGCCGAGCAGCAACGTGGTGCCGGTCCGCTCCAGGCGCATCGGTGACGGCTCGCCGGCGGCCGGGGCCGGATCGATGTCCGGATCCCTGTCCAGATCGGTGTCCGGCACCGACGCCTCGGTGGTCCAGCGCACCTGGGAGCGCCCCGCGACCATCTGCAGGCGGCGCAGCGTCAGCGAACGGTCGACGACCACCGCGCCGAACACGATCGGCACCGCGCCGGTCAGGTCGGTGCCGTCGAGCAGGGGGTCCGCGCACGTCGCACGGTCCGAGGTCAGGCAGGATGGCGGACGGAGCGCACGCTCCTGCGCGCTGTCGGGCCCTCGGTCCGCGAGGTCGTCCGAGCCGATGTCGGCATCCGACGGGCCGACACGTGCCACCTCGACGGTGTCGTCCGCCCGGTCATCGGCCTGCTCGGCGCGCGGATCGATCCCGGTGACCACCACGGTGGTGCCGGCCACCAGCATCGCCGCGACGCCGAGGGTGCGTGCGACCCGCCGGGCGGACGCCGGGCCGACGGGGTCGGCACGGGCGGCGGACCGCTCGCGACCGGGGCGGCGCTGCGCGACCGGGTCGCCGCAGCCGGGGCAGAAACGCGCCGACCGCGGGAGCGCGCTCCCGCAGCCCGCGCAGTGCCGTGATCGGGCCGCCAT
>CAYTLZ010000412.1:0-1551 GCA_964438785.1 uncultured Actinomycetota bacterium
CGCTCCCGGTCGAGCAGCACCTGCTCACTGACCGCGACCGGCTTGTCGTAGCGCCGCTTCTGATCGATGAACCGCGAGGTGTTGGCCCCGTGCTTGAGCGCCTGGTCCTGCAGCGGGCACTCGCCGCCCTTGTCGCACATCGGACAGTCGAGCGGGTGGTTGATGAGCAGGAACTCGAGCGTGCCCTCCTGGCCCTTGCGGGCCATCTCGGAGGTGCGGTGGGTCTTGACGGCCTTGTCGGGCATGACGGTGGTCGTGCAGGCCATCATCGGCTTGGGCAGCCCCTCGACCTCGACGATGCACTGCCGGCAGGCCCCGACCGGGTCGAGCAACGGGTGATCGCAGAAGCGCGGGACGATGATCCCGAGCTGTTCGGCGGCACGGATCATCAGGGTGCCCTTGGGCACCGTGATCTCCTGGCCATCGATCGTGAAGGTGACGTCTTCCACGGGCTTCTCCGTCATGCTCACGCCTGCCCGGCGACGGGCTCGGCTCGCCCGTCGACGTCGAGCTCGTCGGTCGTGGTCGCGGGCGGTGCCGGCTCGTAGCCGCCGGCGTTGGTGAACTGCACGGTGGCGATGTCGCGCCGCGGCTCCACGCCGAAGGGACTCGCCCCCCGTCGGATGTGCTCGACGTACTCGTCGCGGAAGTACTTCAGGCTGGCGGTGATCGGCGAGGTCATCCCGTCGGCGAGCGCACAGAAGGCCCGACCGAAGATGTTGTCGCAGATGTCCTCGAGCAGCTCGAGGTCCTCCATGCGGCCGGAGCCGGTGTCGATGCGCTGGTAGATCTGCGACAGCCAGTAGCCACCCTCGCGGCACGGCGTGCACTTGCCACAGGACTCGTGCTCGTAGAACTCGGTGAACCGGCGCACCACCGACACCACCGAGGTCTTGTCGGAGTAGATCATCAGGGCACCGGTGCCCAGCAGCGACCCGGCCTCCTGGATGTCCTCGAAGGTGTAGGCCGTGTCCGCGGCCGAGGCGGGCAGCAGCGGCGTGGACGACCCACCGGGGCAGAAGAACTTCAGCTCCCGGTCGTCGAGCATGCCGCCGGCCAGCTCGATCAGCTCGCTGATCGGGGTGCCGAGCGCCACCTCGTAGTTGCCGGGATTCTTGACCTCACCGGAGATGCACACGAGCTTGGTGCCGGGCGACTTCTCCGTGCCCCACTGCCGCCACCAGTCCACGCCGTTGCGGAGCAGGAACGGCACGGCCGCGATCGACTCGACGTTGTTGACCGTGGTCGGACAGCCCCACAGCCCGGCGGCGGCCGGGAACGGCGGCCGCAGGCGCGGCTGGCCACGACGGCCCTCCAGCGAGTCGAGCAGCGCCGTCTCCTCACCACAGATGTAGGCCCCGGCCGCACGGTGCAGGGTCAGGTCGAAGCGCTTGCCCGAACCCATCACGTCCGCGCCGAGGTAGCCCTTCTCGTAGGCCTGGGCGATCGCCTTGGACAGCTGGCGGCCGGCGTGGCGGAACTCGCCGCGCAGGTAGATGTAGCCCTGCTCGGAGTTGATGGCCAGCCCACCGACGATCATCCCCTCGATGA
>CAYTLZ010000413.1:0-1549 GCA_964438785.1 uncultured Actinomycetota bacterium
CCCTCGGTGGCTGGTGCATCGGTGGCAGGGTCACCACCGTCCTGGTCGGTGTCGGCGCCCTCGGTGACGGTCGAGGAACCGTCCGTTGCGGTGCCATCGGTGTCCGTGCCATCCTCGGTCGGCTCGGTGTCCGTCGTGTCCTCGGTGTCCTCGGTCTCCGCAGCCGCGTCGTCATCGGTCGATGACGTGCCCGCTTCGAAGGCCAGGGTCAAGTTGCGCTGCTGGCGTCCGTCGCCCTCGCGGACCGTGAACTCGACCGACTGGTAGCCCTCGACCTGGATGCTCCAGGTCCCCACCTCCACCTCGTCGAACTCCACCACGCCGTCGGCGTCGGTGGTGGCGGTCAGGGTCACCTCGTCACGGGTGAGGTTCACCCCGCTGTCATCGATCGCATCATCGTTCGGGTCGAGGAGGGTGAGGGCGACGTCGCGGGTCGGCTCCTCGAGGTCGACACCGAGGTCGAACTCGACCACGGTGGTGGTGGCAACGGCGACCGCGGCGGTCTGGTGGGGCAGCATGGAACCGTCAGGCAGTTCCACGTCCACACGGAAGCAGGGCTCGCGGTCATCACACTGCGTCGGCACCAGCGCGTCGAAGGTGACCGTGGCGGTCCCGGAGGAACTGACGGTCACCACCCGCTCCCAGTCCCCTGCAGGATCCAGGGTCGGGAAGGGCGTGTCGGTCTCCGACAGGCGCACCGTCGCGCCGGTACCCGGCTCACCGCCGATCAACTGCACCTCGATGCTGCCGAGCGATGACGGCAGGGTCTGGTCCAGGGTCAGATCCGCGGAGCCGTTGCCGGCGGACGGATCGAACCACCGGGTGACCGGCTGCGCGTCGACGCCCGCCGGTGGGGTGAAGGTCACCTTCCAGGTCACGTCCCGGTCGAGACCGTCGAGCAGGTAGGAACCGTCCTCGCCGGTGGTGTCGCTGATCGTGCCCAGGCTGCTGACCGCGGTGATCGTGGCACTGGCGACGGGCCCGGAGCCGTCGGAGACGGTGCCCGACAACGTCGCGTACCGGGCGGGCAGGACGATGTCGAGCACGTTCGGCTCGGTATCCGGGCCGTCCTTGCGGATCTCGAAGGCCTCATCGATCACCGTGGCGGTCCCGCCGCGGATCGCGGAGATCCTCCAGATGCCGGCCCGCGCCTGCAGGTTGTAGTTCCACTGGTCATCGTTGAACAACGCACCCGAGGTGGTGGTGAAGGTCTCGCCCTCACGTTCCGCGCGGATCACCACCCCCTCAAGGGGTACGGGATCGCCGTCACCGCGATCCTCCGCCACCAACCCGAACAGGCGGGAGTTGGGATTCAGGGTGATCGTCACATCACCATTGTCGTCGACGCTCACAGATCCATTACCGAACTCCCCCACTATCTCGGCGTTGCCATCGACCTTAACCTCGATGGAAACCTCATCTCCCTCTACTAGATCATGATGCGGCGGCTCGATCTTGCCCGCACCTGAGGTGGTCAGCGTCCACGTCCCCGGCGCCAACGACAGTGACACCTCGCCGTCCGTATCGGTGGTCCCCTTCACCGGAGAAG
>CAYTLZ010000414.1:0-1544 GCA_964438785.1 uncultured Actinomycetota bacterium
TTGGTGGCATCCCGTCGGGACGCGCAGGACGTCCCAGGACCGGGCAACCGCCATCGACCACACCTCGGCCGATGACCGCTCGTTGCCCGAGCATCCCTCCCCGGCCCTCCCGAGCCGATCCATTGCGGCGAACTTTACTTATTCAGACTCATAATGCAAGCAGAGAAGCAGAAAACGCTCGGACGTCGCCCTTCCGGCTGACGGAACGTCACCGGTCAAGATCTGACGCTCTCACGGATCAGAAAGGTCCTGAACGCCCGTTCCCCTGCAACTAACGACCGGCATCGTACGAGCTCTGGAGCGGTGGATGCCGTGACCACCAGGCACCACAGAGCCGAGTCTCAGTTCGGCGGGAATCTAAGCAGAACTCAACACAGTGGCCGCCAGCCGCGCGCCAGTGTCGGAGCCAGCTCACACGGCGTACCGGTTGATCCCGTCCGCATCGATGGTGGCGGCGACATGCTCGCGGCGGACGAGATCCTCGAGGTGCGCCATGGTCTCGTTGACCGCGAGCATGCGGTTGAAGGCATCCAGGGTGGAGAAGGCAACGTCCCGGCGTGTCCACGGCACGTCGCAGGCGACCTCGAATGCGGTCGATGCTCCGCGTTCCACGGATGCCAGCATCCGCCGCAGGCGCGATTCATGGTGCTCGACCAGCTCGTCGATCCGGCCGTGCGTCGATGCCCGGGCGGGCCCGTGCGCCGGGAGCATCTTCAGGTCCGGCAGACCGCGGACCAGGGCCAGCGATGCCAGGTAGTCGGTGAGCGCGGAACCCGACGGGATGGTCTCGAATCCGATCGACGGCGTGATGTGGGGCAGGAGATGGTCGCCCGAGAACAACAGACCTGCATCGTGGTCGACGAAGACCACATGGCCGCGGGTATGACCGGGCGTGGCGAGCACCTCGAGCTGTCGGTTCTCCAGCACGAGCACATCGCGGTCCTCGAGCCAGCGGTCCGGTAGGCGCCAGAGCAGCTCCGACCGCTCGTCGCCGTTGGAGGCGCGCGCGGCCTCGATCTCGGTCACGATCTCGGCCGCACCCGCAGCCCGCAACCGAGCGTTGAGTGGCGAGTCGTCATGCTTCCCGGCCCGACTGACGATGGACTCGATGGAGGGCCGTTCACCGATGCCCAGCTCGACCCGCGAACCGAGGAGCTGGCCGAGCTTGCTCGCGAGCTCGTAGTGATCACGGTGCGCGTGGGTCACCAGGAAGCGCTCGATGCTGCCGAGGTCGAGGTCGAGCTGACCGAGCGCGCGCTCCAGCGTGTCCTGTGACTCCGGCAGCGACCATCCGCCGTCGATCAGCGTCACGCCGGTTGGGGTCGTGAGCGCGTACACGTTCACGGCCCGCAGCCCGTCGCCCGGGAGCGGCAGGGGGATGCGGGAAACGTCCGGAGCGACCTGCTCGACGCCCGGCTCCGACCAGCTGTGCCGGTCATCTGACATCCTGTGACTCCTCGCGGTGTTCACGTCCGGCCCTGAAGACCCATCGGTCCGACGACAGCATCTGGACGGATGGAGGAACCCGACCTCGGGTCCGCTGG
>CAYTLZ010000415.1:0-1543 GCA_964438785.1 uncultured Actinomycetota bacterium
ACTACACCGCCTCCGGGCGGGCGCTGAGCTTCATCGAGGACCACCTGCGCGAGGTAGTCCTGCCGCTGTACGCCAACACCCACACGGAGACCTCCGGTACCGGCCGCCAGACCACCCGGTTCCGCGAGGAGGCCCGGGAGCTGGTCGCCGAGGCGTTCGGGGCCGGCGACGAGCACGCCGTGCTGTTCACCGGCACCGGGTCGACCGGCGCGATCGACAAGCTGGTCCGGGCGCTGGGGCTGCGCCTGCCGGACCGGCTCGACGACCGCTACGCGCTGAGCGAACGGATCCCGGCCGCCGAGCGTCCCGTGGTGTTCATCGGCCCCTACGAGCACCACTCCAACGAGCTGCCGTGGCGCGAGACGATCGCCGATGTGGTCACGATCCCGGAGGACGCCGACGGGCACGTCGACCTCGCCGCGCTCGAGGCCGCACTCGAGCGGTACGCCGACCGACCGCTGAAGCTCGGCTCCTTCTCCGCGGCGTCCAACGTGACCGGCATCCTCACCGACACCCGCGCGGTGTCCGTGCTGCTGCACCGCCACGGCGCGTACGCGTTCTGGGACTGTGCCGCCGCCGCGCCGTACGTCGACGTGGCGATGGCACCGCACCGCCCGGCCCCCGATGGGGACTCGAGCGAGGCGGCACTCGACCACAAGGACGCCGTGTTCGTCTCGCCCCACAAGCTCGTCGGCGGGCCCGGGACGCCGGGCCTGCTCATCGCGCGGCGTGAGCTGTTCACGAACCGCGTGCCGACCGTGCCCGGTGGGGGGACGGTCAGCTACGTCAACGAGGGCGAGCACCGCTACCTCGACGATGTCGAGCACCGCGAGGAGGGCGGCACGCCCGACATCATCGGTTCGATCCGGTGCGGGCTGGTGTTCCAGCTCAAGTCCGCGGTCGGGGTCGAGCGGATCCAGGCGCTCGAGGAACGGGCCATCGCCCGCGCGGTCGATGCGTGGTCGCAGGTGCCCAACCTCGAGATCCTCGGCAACCTCGATGCGGAGCGGCTGTCGATCGTGTCGTTCGTGATCCGTCACGAGCGGGGCTACCTGCACCACGACCTGGTCGTCGCGCTGCTCAACGACCTGTTCGGCATCCAGGCCCGCGGCGGCTGCTCGTGCGCCGGGCCCTACGGCCACCGCCTGCTCGGCATCGACCCGGAGCGCTCGCACGCGTTCGAGGACGCGATCGTCGGTGGGTGCGAGGGCATCAAGCCGGGCTGGGTGCGGGTGAACTTCACCTGGTTCCACGCCGATGCGGTCATCGACTTCATCATCGCGGCGGTCGCGGCCATCGCCCGTGACGGCCACCGGATGATCGACCAGTACCGCTTCGACGTCGACACGGGCCGCTGGGAGCACCGTCAGGGCACGATCCCCCCGCCGATGTCGCTGCGGGAGGTGCGCTACGACGCCGATCGCGTGAGCTGGCCGCGCCGACGGCAGGCGATCGACGACGCCGGGCTCGACGAGGTGCTCGATCAGGGCCGGGCGATCATGGCCGCCGCCGAGCCGGTGGCGCAGACACCCGTCGAGCTGCC
>CAYTLZ010000416.1:0-1541 GCA_964438785.1 uncultured Actinomycetota bacterium
CCACCGAGGTCGCCGAGAACATCGACCTCGCCTGGATCATCGAGAAGATGACCGGACGGACCGAGGAGTACGGTTTCGCGGATGCCGAGCGGTACTTCAAGGAACCGCTGCTGACGCTCGAGCACGTCGAGGTGTTCGAACCCGACAGCGGCCGATACGCGGTCAACGACTTCTCGTTGCAGGTACGGGCCGGTGAGGTCGTCTGCCTCTACGGACTCATGGGAGCTGGTCGTACGGAGCTCCTGGAGGCCATCGCGGGTCGCGGGATCGTGACCGACGGAAGTATCCGACTCGCCGGCGAGGACCTCGCCGGGATGAGCATCCGCGACCGGATCGCGCACGGCCTGGGACTCGTGCCCGAGGACCGGCAACGCGACGGACTCGTGCAGCTGATGTCCGTCGGCCAGAACCTGTCGCTGGCGAGCATCGGTTCGACCACGAAGAACTGGCTGATCTCGCGCGGCCAGGAGAAGCACAAGGTCCAGGGCCAGATCTCCGACGTGCACATCAAGACCGCAGGTCCGGACATGCCGATCACGTCGCTGAGTGGCGGCAACCAGCAGAAGGTCGCCATCGGCAAGATGCTCATGACCGAACCGAAGGTCCTGCTGCTCGATGAGCCGGCGCGCGGCGTCGACGTCGGCGCGAAGGGGGAGATCTTCTCCCTGTTGTTCCAGCAGGCCGAGCGCGGGCTCGCCGTGCTGTACGCGACCTCCGAGCTCAACGAGGCCCTGCAGTTCTCGCACCGCATCGTCGTGATGTCAAAGGGTCGTATCGTCGGTCAGTTCGACCCGTCGACCGGCGTCCAACTGAGCGCCACCGGTGGCGATGACGTGGACTATTTCTTCCAGCAGGGCAGCGGAACGGTGGCGATCATCAGCGCACACCCGTCCAACCCCTACTGGCAGGCCGAGATCGACACGGCCCGCGCCACGGCCGAGGCGCTGGGCTACGACACCATCACCGACGCCCACGAGAACGATCCGGAGGCGCAGAGCCGCCTGGTCGACGAGGCCATCAGTAGAGGCGCGGTCGCGATCATCCTGGATCCGGCGGGTGCGGACGCGAGCGTCGACGTGGTGCGCAGGGCGACGGATGCCGGCATCCCGGTCTTCCTGGTGAATGCCGAGATCAGCGAACCGGGCATCGCCAAGTGCCAGATCGTGTCCGACAACGCCCAGGGCGCGGCCCTTGGGGCCGAGCAGTGGGTCGAGGCCATGGGCGGGACGGGCACCTACGTCGAACTGCTCGGCAACCCGACCGACAACAACACCCGCGTGCGCTCGGACGCCTACGCCGAGGTGCTGGCGCGGTACCCCGACCTGGTCAAGGTCGGTGAGGAGACCGCGAACTGGGACCGCAAGCAGGGCCGGGAGAAGATGGAGCTGCTGCTCAGCGCGCATCCGGATCTCACGGGCGTGATCGCGGGCAACGACGAGATGGCGCTCGGCGCGATCGAGGCGCTCGAGTACGCCGGACGCCTCGGGGACGTGACCGTGTCCGGGTTCGACGGCAACCAGGACGCCGTGGACGCGGTCGCC
>CAYTLZ010000417.1:0-1533 GCA_964438785.1 uncultured Actinomycetota bacterium
GATCTCTGCCTGTTCCGCAGCAGTGAGGATGCCGTGGGCACAGCTCGCGAGAATCTTGGGACCGGTGAGGAGGTCGTACACGACTTCCCGGCTCGAACGGGATGCCATGATCCGGTCCAGGGCGCTGGCGAACGCGTCGCTGTACTTCTCGGCGAGCTGCTCACCTCGGTTGCGGGCCCCGGTCGGGCGCTTCGTGCCGACGACGCCACCGAGAGCTTCGATCAGCTGGATGCGGAGGCGTTCGCGTCGGACGTTGTAGGGCTGGCGGGAGCTGCGCGCCTCGTCGCAGTAGCGAGCGAGCTCGGACTGTTCGACGCGTGCATCCCGCTCGAAGACGAGATCTTCGGTCGGGGTCCGGATCCGCTCAGTGAGGTAGCGCTCGATGACCTTCGCCATCGCGGCTGCGCCCTTGATCCGACGGGCGGAGATCGTGTCAGTTCCCCGGACGCTTACGCCGTGATCGGTGAGACCGTTGATCGACGAGTGAGTGACCGAGGTTCTGCCCAGCTCCGGCAGGACCCGCGCGATGTAGCTCATGAAGACCGTGGAGGGGCCGACGACCAGGATGTCGGCCTCGCTAAGTTCCTGCGATCGGTAGAGCAGGACGGACACGCGGTGCAGGCCAACGATGGTCTTGCCCGTCCCAGGTCCCCCCTGCACGACCAAGTGCTTGTCCAACGGCCGTTCCATCAGCTCGTACTGAGCCGCCTGGATCGTCGCAACCACCTGACGCAACTCGCCGCTGGTGCGACCAGCGATCGCTTCGAGCAACGGGTCGGCACCGGCCGTCTCGATGACTCCCTCGACCAGACGCTCGTCGGTGTACGACGCGAGCGTCCGATCGCTGCCGATGAAGCTGCGCTTGAGCTCGACCGGCTGGTCGCCATCGAAGTTGGCTGCATCGAAGAAGGCCCGGGAGACCTTGGCTTCCCATGACACAACGTGAGGGTCGTCGGCCGCATCCGACAGGCGCGCACCCCCGATGTAGATGGTGCGCTCCCAGCTGTCCTGAGCGACCTCTCCAGGTACGAAGTCAACCCGTCCGTACACGAAGAGCCGGCTTGAGTCCTGGACGAGCGTCTCGAGTTGGTCAGCCCGCTTCTCGCGTGTCTTTCGAGCGGCGTGCGCCGAATGCTGGTTCGCCCCCTGACTTGCCTTTCTGAGTTGGTCGATCAGCTGCTCGGCGATCTCGTAGGCCGCATCGATCTTGCCCTGCTCGTGTTCGAGTACATCCTGCTGCATCCCTGTCCCCCCCAGAGCCGGTCCCACGTGCTGCCCTGTTCGGGCGCCCCATGATCCACTGTAGATGGGGCCTGTGACCGGCTTGCCTGAACGTCTGCGGCAGCGGCCGCTGGCGTGCGTGTCGCGCCTGATGCTCGCCGGCCGCAGGCGCTGCGTCGGCCTACCGTTTCAGCGATCTCATCGGCGCGAGGCCACGGCGGGCGCCGTGGATGACGCCGTAGGTCTGGGCCGGCACACCGGGCCCGGCGACGACTTGGGCACCAGCAACAGTGTTCAGTCCCCTGCCTGCTC
>CAYTLZ010000418.1:0-1532 GCA_964438785.1 uncultured Actinomycetota bacterium
GACGTTTGGCATGCTTACATTATGTAAGTAGATCACCTCGTTCGCAAGCCGACCTTGATGATGGCGAGGTCGCCATCCATTCGATGAAGCTCCGCAAGGCCTATGAGCGCTACCTCCCGAGGGAGGACACACCATCAACGAGTCCAGGAAGCGACGCACCAGAATCAAGGTCACTGACGAGCTGGCGGAACGACTCGCTGATGACGCCGAAGCTGGGTATCCGCCCGAGCAGGTCCAGGTGCGCCCCACCGGGCAAGGTCGTCCGAGAAGCGCTGCGGGCCTACCTCGTATGAGCAGCTCTCCTCCTACCGCCGCTCCCGCTTGGACCGTCACGGCGACCCTCGCGGCGCACGGCCTTACGTGCCGTCGACCGCGGTGCTGCGGTCGGCACCGTGGCGAGCGGGCGAGTGACAGCAACGGCGTGATCCACCAGTCGTCGTACGACGTGGGTGTCCTGCCCCTGTCGGTCCTTCTCTGCGAGGACCGCCATTTCGAACTCGGGCAAGCGGCGGTTGTGCGCTGGCTGGGGACGCGATCCCGACGTCATGTGCGCAGACACGCGACGACTCGATCCGTGGAGCGCAGACGGCTGGTACCCGCCGGTGCGCCACACGTAGTAATCGCTACCCGCTCGGGACCGAGGCGAGACCAGCGAGCACATTGGTAGTACCGTGGTAGCACCAAGCGGTAAGGGTGAAGTCATGGCCGTCAAGAAGATCTCCGTCGCCCTCGATCCTGATGTCGTCGAGGCTGCCGCTTTGGTGGCTGAAGATCGGGGGCAGAGCCTGAGCGCATGGCTCAACGACGCTGCACGCAGTCGCCTGGTCATCGAGCGGGGACGACGGGCGGTGATGGAGTGGCAGAACGAGCGCGGGGAGCTCACCGCGGACGAGCGCGCTTCCGCGGAAGCTCTGATGGATGACCTGCTCGGCGCGGCTCGTCTCGGTAGCTCGTGATCATCTATGACGCCGGCGCGCTGGTCGCCGCTGAGCGCAACGTCCGACCGCTGTGGGCGTTGCACGACGCCGCCCTGCGACGCGACGTCTCGCCGCTGGTCCCGGCAGGAGTCCTTGCGCAGGTGTGGCGTGGCGGCCCTCAAGCGAACCTGTCGCGGTTGCTGGCCGGATGCACCGTCACGCCGCTGGACGAGTCGCTGGCTCGGGCTGTCGGCACGTTGTGTGGCCAGGCCCGAACCAGCGACGTCGTGGACGCCTCGGTTGTCGTCCTTGCGCGCGTGATGGCATCGCCGGTGGTCACCGGGGACGCCGCCGACCTACGCGCACTCGCGGGCGCCGCCGGATGGCCGATAACGCTGCACGAGATCTAGCAAGGGAGATCCTCCCGGAACGCGAACCGTCGCGGCTCTCCCTACCGGTCGCGCAACGCGGACCATGGCCCGCAGGACCGCGATCTGCGGCGAAACGCTCCTTCGGCGCGCGTTCCGCGCTCCGATCGGCCGTTCATGGGTGACACACCGACTCCGTCAGGGCCAGATCCGGTCCTATGATCGGTGCCATGGACCTCTCGAGCGA
>CAYTLZ010000419.1:0-1526 GCA_964438785.1 uncultured Actinomycetota bacterium
CTGGTCATGTCGCGACAGATGCCGAGGGTGGCCGTCAGACGCCCCCGTTCGTCGCGCAGCGGTACCTCGGTGACGGAGATCGTGCGCACCGTGCCGTCGGGCCGCTGCCAGTCCCACTCGATCGGCCAATCCGGATCCGGGCCGAACCGGTTGGCGACGAAGCGTGCGGCGACCTCGTCGGGCACCTCGGTCCACAGCGGTGACGTGTCGCTGAGCAGCACCTCCCGGTCGTGACCGATGATCTCCTGGAATGCCGGGTTGAGGTCCTCGAGATGCATCGAGGGGACGAACCCGAAGCGGTACATGCCGACGTCGCTGGACCGGGACAGCGCCCGGGTGCTGGCCGCGAGTTCGGCCAGCTCGTGTTCGACCGCCTTGCGGTCCCGGACGTCCCGGCCCATCAGGACGAGCCCCACGCGCTCACCGGCGACCTCGAGCACCGCCGCGCTCATGCCGACGGGGCGGATCCCCTCGTCGGTGACGACGTCGATCTCCAGGTGCGCGCCGCTCCCGGTCGCGGCCTCGACGATGCGCTGACCGGTCGCTGCGGCCCGGTCGATCGGGACCAACGACGTCGCCGGCGCGCCGATGAGCACCGCACGCGGGCGGACGAGCAGCCGCTCGGCCGCGGTGTTGGCCACCCGGATGATGCCGTCACGGTCGAGCACCAGGATCGCGAGCGGCCCCTGTTCGACGATGGCCGCCGCCCGGGCTCCGAGCTCCCACTCGACGGACACCGCGACTCCTCCCGGCGCTCCGCGCCCGACGGACCGACCGGGGTCCGGTCGGTCGGCCACGGCCCCACCCTACGCCCCACGGCACCACGACCGCGGACCCGGATGGGGGCCGGGATCAGCGGGTGACGTCGTCGGTCGGGTTCGGCTGCCCGAAGAACGGGATCCGCTCGAAGTCGAGGTCGTAGCGCTCCATGGCCTTGGGCAGCACATCGGCATCGAGCTGGCCCTGCTTGACCAGTTCGGCCAGCACGCAGTACGCGATCGACGCGGCGTCGACCCGGTGGTAGCGGCGCAGGGCCTCACGGGTGTCGGAGCGCCCGAACCCGTCGGTGCCGAGCACGGCGAACGGACCCGGGATCCAGTCGGCGATCTGGAAGGGGGTCGCCCGCATCCAGTCGCTGACCGCGACGTAGGGCCCCTCGGTTCCCTCCAGGATGCGGGTCACCAGTGGCGTCCGCGGGTCGGCTTCCGGGTTGGTGCGGTTCCACGACTCGGTCGCGACCCCGTCACGCAGCAGCCGGTTCCAGCCCGGCGCGGACCACACGTCGGCGGAGACGTTCCAGTCGTCGGCCAGCAGCTGCTGGGCCGCGAGCGCCTCGTTCATGATCGTGCCCGACGACAGGATGTTCGCGCCGTGTTGGCCACCCGGCCCCTCGCGGAAGCGGTAGAGCCCGTCGATGACGTGCTGGTCCTCGACGTGCTCGGGCATCGCTGGCTGCACGGCCGGCTCGTTGTAGACGGTGAGGTAGTAGATGACGTCCTCGCCACCCTCGACCGTCTCGTCGGAGA
>CAYTLZ010000420.1:0-1520 GCA_964438785.1 uncultured Actinomycetota bacterium
GTCCGGGAGCTCGTGGGTCGATGTCCCTCGGCACCCGAGGAGGCGCTCCATGCCGGGTCTTCCCCTCGGTAGTGGGTGACCCGGTCGGGGATGCTTGGTGAGGACACGTATGGCCTCGATGCTCGGGGTGTCGAAGCCAACCGAGCGACCGAGGCCATACGCGTGTTCCAACCTACCCCTGTCCAGGGGTGGAGCGAGCTGTTGCTTGCTCTGCCCGAGTTCATCTTGATCGACGCCTCCATCGACGAGGACGACGAGCTCGTCGCCGTCGTGGAGCTGCCCCGCGAGGTCCAGCCCTGCACGCGCTGTGGGGTGCTTGACCAGCATCGTGTGCATGACCGTCGGTGGCACACCGTGCGCCACCTGCCGGTCGCGTCACGTGCCACCAGGGTGCGGTGGCGCAAGCGGCTGCTGGCCTGTGTCGAGGGCTGCGGCACCTTCGTGGAACGCACCCCGTCGATCGCTCCGGGCGCGGTCTGGAGCCGCGCAGCGACGCGGGCGGCGGTGTCGATGTCGAGCGACAACATCCCGATCGAGCAGATCCGCAAGAGCTTCGGGGTCGGCTGGAACACCGTGATGCGGGCGGTGCTCGCGGCGGCCGAGCTGGTCGCCCAGGTGCGCCCGACACGGGTCGGGATCGACGAGACGGTCATGACCACCGGCAGGCTCACCCAGCGTCGTAGGCAGTTCCTCACCGCGCTCGTTTGCCTGGACACCAGCCTGGTGGTCGCAGTCGTCCAGGGCCGTGACAAGGGCTCTGCAGCGGCGCTGCTGGCCGAACACGCCCCGGACGCGAAGGTCGTGGCGTGTGATCTGTTCTCCGGGTTCAAGTCCGCCGCGGACACGCTCGAGGACGCCGTGGTCGTGGCTGATGTGTTCCACCTCGTGAGGTTGGGGCTGACCGCGCTGGACGAGGTCCGTCGTCGTCGCCAGCAGCAGATCCACGGGCACCGGGGCCACAGAGATGACCCGCTGTTCCGGCTCCGCCGGGTACTTCGCGTCGGCCAAGAACGCCTCGGTGAGGACGTGATCACCAAGATCTTCGACCGGCTCCGTGACGCCGACACCGACGACGAGGTCGCCGCCGCGTGGGTCGCGGTCGATCTGCTCCGACGCGTCTACCAGGCCCCCGATCGCGACACCGCCCACCGCCGGCTGGTCACCTTCTACGAGTGGGCCGTGACTGTGGACGTGGCCGAGGTCACCCGGCTCGCGACCACGATCGACACCTGGCAAGACGAGGTCCTCGCGTTCTTCGACACCCGCGCCTCGAACGCGCCTACCGAGTCCGCGAACGTCAAGATCAAGTCGGTTCGCCGGGCCGCCCGCGGGTTCCGCAACTGCGCCAACTACGCCGCCCGCATCCGGCTCCACGCCGGACAGCCACGTAGAGTCCCGACCACCACGAGGATCAGGCCCTACAGCTTCACCACCGCAGCCTGACCCACCTCAGTGGGGAAGACCCACCATTTGGCGGCCCAGCACAGCAAGAACGACGGCCGGATGATCATGTCGGGGTT
>CAYTLZ010000421.1:0-1503 GCA_964438785.1 uncultured Actinomycetota bacterium
GCGTGCTCGACGACGCCACCTGGCTCGCGCAGGCCGGGGCCGCCTGGTGTCGCGCCGTCACCGACGCGCACGAGGCTCCCCGCGTCCGGCCCGACGACCGCATCGAGGTGACACGCCGTGGGCTGCGCCGGTTCCCCCGGGCGCGGGTCCGGCTCGACCGGACGACCGATGCCGGCCGCCACACCGATCTGCACCAGGCGGTCGACGCCATCCTGGCCGACCCGCCCGACCGGGTCAGCATCGACATCTTCGACACGGTGCTCACCCGCCGGGTGCTGCGCATGGAACACGTCTGGCACCTGGTCGCCACCGGGCTCGGCCGCACCGGGGAACCCGACCACACCACGAACGGCACGGCCGGGGGTTTCGTCGCCTTCCGCCGGCAGCTCGGTCGCACGGACCCGACCACCTCGTTGCGCACGAGCGCCGCGAACGCCGAGGTGACCGCCGCGTGGGGCGACGGGCTCGAGGCGGCGGAGATCCGTGCGGAACGGGCCGTGCTGCGTCCGGTGCCCGGCGCGGTCCGCGCCCTGGCGCGCCTGCGTGACGCGGGACTGCCGCTGACGTTCCTGTCCGACATGCACCTGTCGGCCGACGAGCTCAAACGCATGCTCGCCGAGCACGACCTCGCGACCGGCGACGACCGGGTGGTGGTGTCCTGCGAACACGGCGTGTCCAAGGCGGACGGCGGCCTGTTCGCCCTGCTCGACACCGATCAGTCCCGGACCGTCCACCTCGGCAACGACCTGTGGGGCGACGTCGCCATGGCCGGCGCGGCACAGCTGCGGACCATCGCCGTGCGCAACGCCGAGCCCACCCGTGAAGAGCTCGTCATGGGGCGCAACGACACCGGCGTCGGGGGTGCGGTCGCCGCGGCGGGACGGCTCGCACGGCTCGACACCCGGGCGGACGACACCGACGACGACCGTGCCCTGCGCGAGCTCGGCTCGGCCTACGGCCAGTGCATGACCGCGTTCCTGCTGTGGGTGCGGACCCAGTGCGAGCAGGAGGGCATCGACCGGCTCGTGTTCCTCGCCCGCGACGGCGAGATCGCCCTGCGCATGGCCCGGGCGCTGCCGGCGGATCATCTCGCCGGTCTCGACCTGCGCTACCTGCAGCTCGCGGCCCGTCGGGCGTGGCTGGTTCCGGCCGCCGTGCCGCTTGGCGTCGAGGCGTGGATGCGTGTCGGGCTGGCCAACGACCGCGCGTTTCTGAACACCAGCCGACACCTGGTCGCGCTCACGTCGTTGCTGCAACGGGTCGCCCACACGCCCGACGAACTCGACGGTCATCCGGGGCTGCAGACGCTGGATCCGACGCGCCCGTTGCCGGTCGATCGGGGCGAGGCCTGGGAGGCGTTCCTCGCCGACGACCGCGTGCGCACCCGGATGCTCGAGCGTGCGCACGTCCAGCTCGATGCGCTGGTCGGCTATCTCGAACCGCGCCTGCCGACCGACGGCCGGCTCGCGATGGTGGACGTCGGATGGCGTGGCCAGCTGGCCT
>CAYTLZ010000422.1:0-1499 GCA_964438785.1 uncultured Actinomycetota bacterium
CGAACGCGGTGCCGAAGTAGGCCTGCAGGGCGTGCAGCGCCTCGTGGCGCAGCTGCGAGGCCCGGGCCTCGGTGACGCCGAGGTCGTCGGCGATGTCGCGCAGCAGACGCCCCTCGAAGTGGTGCTCGATCAGCACACGGCGGGGCAGCTCCGGCAGGTGCTCGATGGCCTCGTGCAGCGTGCCGACCAGCTCCGAGCGCTCCAGGGAACGCTCCGGCAGCCAGGCGGTGTCGTCCTCCTCGACGCGGTCGGCCAGCGGGCCGGCGTCACCGGTCGGGTCACCGACGGGACGGTCCAGGGTCAACAGCGTCGAGGTGACGGCGGCGGCGCGACGCTCGCGGACGGTGGCCACGTCCATGTCGAGCTCGGCGGCGATCTCCTCGTCGTCGGGGGTGCGCAGCAGCCGCTCCTCGAGCACCGAGGCGGTGGCGTCGATGGCGCGCAGGTCGCGGCGCAGCCGGCGGGTGGCCCAGTCGCGGGTCCGCGTCGCATCGAGGATCGCGCCGCGGATCCGGATCGAGGCATAGCGGGCGAAGGGCACCCCGGTCGAGGGGTCGTAGCGGTGGGCGGCGTCGACCAGCCCGGCGGCACCGGCACCCTTGAGCTCGTCACGGTCCACGTGCCGCGGGAAGCGGGCGGCGAGCTGGTGGACCACGTGGTCGACGAGGTAGAGGTGACGCTCCGCCAGCGCGTTGGCGTCCGCGGTGCTGCCCGTGATGGTGACGGTGGTCGACATCGGCTCTGCCCCTTGAAGAAGTGGTCCCCGTATCCCTGTGTCAGGGACTCTGCCTACTCAACGGTGCCGACTCCAAGGCTTTTGACGGCTCTTCACAGGGGCTTCACGGGCTTCGTGGGGCTCTTCACGGCCCCTTTCACCTTCGTCACGCTGTGTCAGCGGTCGGCAACGCACCGCGTCGGTCGAGCGGTGGCGGCAGCAACGGGCGGCACTCGCCCGACCCGGTCCCGGTCCGGTGGTGAACGCTTGAGACGACGCGGTCCGGGTCGACGGGACGGACGCGGACAGCCGGAGGATCCCTGTCATCGGTGTCCGCCCGCCGCCGCGTCCGTCGAAAGGCCCCCGGCATGATCGATCAGCTCTGTGAGGTCCTGCGCCGTCAGGCCGAGGCGGCCGAACGGGTCGAGGCGCGACTGCGCGCCGTGGAGCTGATCGCCGCCGCCGGGGAACAGCGCTTCATCGGGATCGCGCTGGACGAACTCGAGTCCGCCGGCGAGCAGCTCGCCGCCCTGGAACTGACGCGCACCCTGGCGCTGGCGGGAGCCGGGCTGCCCACCGACGTCACCGCGACCGAACTGTGTGAGGCCGTGCTCGACGACGACGAGGCCGACGCCCTGCGCGACGTGGTCGGGTCGCTGGCCATCGCCGTCGACCGCCTCGAGGACGCCAAGCGGCGCACGCATCAGGTGGTCGCCACGGCGACGCAGACCAACACGCGCCGGCTCGCCGCTGCCTCGGCGTTGTCGACCGCCTGACCGGCGGC
>CAYTLZ010000423.1:0-1499 GCA_964438785.1 uncultured Actinomycetota bacterium
CCTCGACCAGCGTGCCGTAGGCCGGGACCTCGGCCGCGTACATCGCGGACAGCGCAGCCGCGAACCGGGCACGCAGGATCCAAGGGGCGAGCAGCTCGTCCGGTGCGTGGGTGTCCGGTGCGTGGGCGTCCGTTGCGTGGCCGTCGGGCCGGTCCGTGGCGGCCATCAGAACTCGACGCCCTGGGCCAGCGGCAGCTCGTCCGAGATGTTGACCGTCGTCGTCGCGCGGCGCATGTAGGCCTTCCACGCGTCCGAGCCGGTCTCGCGGCCACCGCCGGTCGCCTTCTCGCCGCCGAACGCACCGCCGACCTCGGCGCCCGAGGGCCCGACGTTGACGTTGACGATGCCGCAGTCGCTGCCGAGCGGACCCGTGAACCGACCGGCCTCGCGCACGTCACGCGTGAAGATCGACGACGACAGGCCCTGCGGGACGTCGTTGTGGATCGCGATGGCCTCGTCGAGGTCGTCGTAGGCCAGCACCCACAGCAGCGGCGCGAACGTCTCCTCGCGGACCAGCTCGGTCTGGCGGGGCATCGTCGCGAGCGTCGGGGTGACGTAGCAGCCACCCGGTCCGATCGACAGCCGCTCGCCGCCCGTGACGAGCGTGCCGCCGTCGCCGTCGGCCCGGTCGATCGCCGCCTGCATGGCGGCGTAGGCCAGGTCACCGATGAGCGGACCGACGTGGTCGTCGTCGCGCCCCCACGGGTTGTCGACGACCAGCAGTTCGGAGGCGGCGGCGATCCGGTCGGGCACCTCGTCGACGATCGAGCGGTGCGCGATCAACCGCCGCAGGGTCGTGCAGCGCTGACCGGCCGTCCCGGCGGCGGCGAACACGATCCCCCGCACGGCGAGGTCGAGATCGGCGGACGGGGTGACCACGGCGGCGTTGTTCCCGCCGAGTTCCAGCAGCGTCCGGCCGAATCGGCTTTGGACCCGCGGGCCCACCTCGGTGCCCATCCGGGTGCTGCCGGTGGCCGACACCAGCCGGATGCGGTCGTCGTCGAGCAACGGTGCGGCATCCGCCGGGTCGGTGGTGAGGACGAGTTGGTGCACGTCCGGGTGGCCGGCGTCGGTCAACGCCCGCGTGAGCAGCGCCGCGCAGGCGAGCGAGATGAGCGGCGTCTTCTCGGACGGCTTCCATACGGCGGTGTCGCCGCAGACCAGCGCGATGGCCAGGTTCCAGGACCACACGGCCGCCGGGAAGTTGAACGCGGAGATGACCGCGATCGGCCCGAGCGGCTGCCAGGACTCGCGCAGTTCGTGGCCGGGGCGCTCCGAGGGGAAGGTGTGCCCACCGATCTGCCGGGACAGCCCGACCGCGAGGTCGCACACGTCGATCATCTCCTGGACCTCGCCGCGGGCCTCGGAGGGGACCTTGCCGACCTCCAGCGTGATGAGCTCGGCGAGGGTCTCCTTGTGCTCCCGGAGCAGGTTCCCGAGCTGGCGCACCACCTCGCCGCGGGCCGGTGCGGGCGCCTCGGCCCAGGCCGGCCACGCGG
>CAYTLZ010000424.1:0-1490 GCA_964438785.1 uncultured Actinomycetota bacterium
GGTCATCGTCAACACCTCCGACCGCGGCCTGGCCGGTGCCTACAACGCCAACGTGTTGAAGGTCGCCGAGCGGACGCTGCGCGAAGAGGAGGGTGCCGGGCGCACGGTCGATCTCTACGTCGTGGGCCGCAAGGGCTTGGGCTACTTCAACTACCGCGGACGCCGGGCGGTCGCGCATTGGGAGGGCGTCTCGGACGCGCCGACCATCGACTCGGCCGGGGAGATCGCCGAGACGGTCATGACGCGCTTCGCCGCGCAGGAACTCGACCGCGTCTGGTTGGTCTACACCGATTTCAAGTCGTCCCTGACCCAGGCCCCGGTCCGTATGGAGCTGCTGCCGGTGAAGCCCGAGGAGTTCGGCGGCGGCGAGACGATCGCCCCCGAGTTCATCTTCGAGCCGAGTCAGCCGGAACTGCTGGAGCTGCTCATCCCGCGCTATGTGGAGGCGAAGGTCTTCCACAGTCTGCTGGAGTCCTCCGCCTCGGAGCACGCCGCGCGGCAACGCGCCATGAAGTCGGCCACCGACAACGCCAAGGAAGTGGCCGGGAACCTGTCGCGGATCATGAACGCCGCCCGTCAGGAACAGATCACCACCGAGATCTCCGAGATCGTCGGTGGCGCCGAGGCGCTCGGCAGCCGCTGATCCGGCGCCGCGCCGCCAAGCACCGTGACATCCGATTTCGAAGCGACGCCCCGGGCGACCGGGGCACCACTCGCACCAACAAGGAGCCCAGATGGCTACCCAGAACGCTGACGGTCGTATCGTCCGCGTCATCGGCCCGGTCGTCGACGTCGAGTTCCCCCCGGGGGACCTGCCGGAGATCAACAACGCGCTGACCTTCGCGCGTGAGGACGAGTCCGGCACGGACGTCACCATCACCGCCGAGGTGGCACAGCACCTCGGGGACCGCCGCGTGCGGGCCATCTGCATGCAGCCGACCGACGGTGTGGTCCGCGGTGCCCACGTGAACGACACGGGCGCACCGATCAGTGTGCCGGTCGGCCCGGGCACGCTCGGGCACATCTACAACGTGCTCGGTCAGCCGCTCGACGTGCCGGAGAGCGAGATCAGCCCCGACACCCGGTGGCCGATCCACCGCGAGCCGCCGCCGTTCGACGAGCTCGAGCCGCAGTCGGTCATGTTCGAGACCGGCATCAAGATCATCGACCTGATCGAGCCCTACGTGCAGGGTGGGAAGATCGGGATGTTCGGTGGTGCCGGCGTGGGCAAGACGGTCGTCATCCAGGAGATGATCAACCGTGTCGCCCAGCAGCACGGTGGTGTGTCGGTGTTCGCCGGTGTGGGTGAGCGAACCCGTGAGGGCAACGACCTCATGCTGGAGATGGAGGAGTCGGGCGTCCTCGAGAAGGCGGCGCTCGTCTTCGGCCAGATGGACGAGCCGCCGGGCGTGCGTCTTCGCGTGGCGCTGTCCGCGCTGACCATGGCGGAGTACTTCCGCGACGAGATGCGCCAGGACGTGCTGCTGTTC
>CAYTLZ010000425.1:0-1471 GCA_964438785.1 uncultured Actinomycetota bacterium
GCGGAAGCACCGGACCGGCTCCTCCGGCGTCGAAGTGCTGGTGTTGGGGCAGGCTGACGCGCCCGCCGCAGCGGGTCACGGAGAACCGTGGCGGTCACATGGGCGCGGGGATGGCGCGAAGTCGCCCGAGGGTGTCTTCGAAGACGTGTTGCCAGGGCCAGCGTGAGGGCAGGTGCAGGGTCCATCGTCTGGCGGTGCGGGTGAGCCGGCCCGGGATGGTCAGTAGCCGACGTCGCAAGGTCTTGGCGTTGCTCAGGCTCGGGGAGCCTGGTGCGCCGATCAGTTGGGTCCAGCGGGTCAGGTTGTGCGCCAGGGTGGAGGCGAGCAGCCAGGCGGCGTTGGCGTTGAACTTGCCCGAGGGGCAGTGGTTCAGTCCGACGCCGTGTTTGAGTTCACGGATCGCCAGTTCCACGACCGCGTGCGCGCGGTGATCGACGTCGAGCTCGATGGCATCGCCGGTCCGGTTGGTGACAAAGGCGTGGTGGCGCCAGCCAGCGAACAGCGTCGGCAGGTGTGGGTCGTTGTCGATGCGGGTGCGACGAACGATCAGCCGCCAGTTGTCCCAGGTGGTCTCGGCGACCTGGGCGGTGCCGCCATCGGTGTAGACGATGTCGACCCAGTCGTCCTCGGGGATCTGGCCGATGGCACCGGTGATGACCGGTTGGCGGGTCACGGTGATCGAGAACTCGATGCCGTGATCCGTGCAGGCGGTGATGACCTTGCGGGACCAGAACCCGGCATCGGCCCGCAAACACAGCCGGCCCGTCGCGCCCGCCCTGCGGACCCGGCCGACCGTTTCCCGGACGAACCGCTGCGCGCCCCGGCCCGTGTTCGCCGAGCCTTTGCGCATCCTGGCGTGCAGGACCTCGCCGGTGTCCGCCCGGGTCGCGAGCAGCGGATGTAGCCCGAGCTGGCGGGTGTAGCCATAGGACCCGCCCTGCTTGTGCTCGCCATGGACCTCACAGATCGTCGAGTCGATGTCGATGAACATCGGCGCGTCACCAGGGCCGGCGCCGGCCTGCCACGCGCGTGTGAGCGCAGCCTCGGTCACCGAGTCGAACTGGCGGACATGCCCGAAGCTCATCTCCCGAAGCCAGGTCCCGACCGTGGAAGCGGCGACGGTGTCGTGACCCACGATCTTGCCGGTCGACCCGGCCCGCAACAGGTTCACATCATCGATGCAGTCCCCACCCGCCAGAAGCGTCGATACGACCGTGAGCGCTTTGCGGCCGGGTCGATACCCGCAGCTGACCTTGGCATCGATGAGCTGCTCGAGCCCCAGCGCGCCGATCAGCGTGCCGGTCAACATCAACCCGGCATCAGCGACCGCCCGGTCGTCGTCGAAGGTGACCTTGATCGGGTCGAGAACATGCGAAGATGCTGGCATCCTGAAGGTGCCTCCGTTGCGGCAACTGGTTTGGTGTAGGAACCACCAGTCTCGCTGCTACGGAGGCACTTTCAGCTCAACCCC
>CAYTLZ010000426.1:0-1452 GCA_964438785.1 uncultured Actinomycetota bacterium
GCTGCATGTCCAGCTCCCAGTTCGCCGCATCGAACCGCTTCTCCGACCGGTCGAGCCGGCGGGCCGCGTTCGCGATGATGTCGACCAGCTCGCCCGGCGAGGACACCACCGGCGGATGCTGCTCTTTGCGGCCGTCGGCGTACTCCAACCACACCGGATCCGCCCCCGGGATCGCGATGTTGGTCACCCCCTCCAGCGCCAGCAACTCCTGGAGCGGCCCGAGCCCGTACAGCCGGTCGATCACCTGGACCGCGAGCTTGCGTTCGGTCACCGCGTCCAGCGGGTCGCGACCCTCCCGCAGGGCCTCGGTCGCCAACGTGTCGAGCTCACGGCCGACCAGGGCTTGGGCGAGCTGGCGTTCATCTTCAGCCGTCAGCCGGCCCCGCCCGGCGTCGTCCTCGGCTGACTGCTGGGCGGTCAGCTCGTCACCGACACGCCGGACCAACCGATCCACCAGCGCGACATCCATCGTTGTCATCGTGCCGCCCTCCCCCGCACCAGCCACCGACGTTGCGACCCGGCCGCCTGCCCGTTGACCCGCCCCTCGATCGGCAGGTCGCCCGACGGTGCTGCCCGGTCGGCGGTGAGCCGGTCGACGATCCCGGTCGCTGAGCGCAGCAGCGGGCTGCGTCCCAGCCGGCGGACCGGACCGGCGGCCCCGAACGCGTCCGCGGTGTCCGGATCGTGCGCCAACACCCCGACCACCGGTACCTGCAAGGTGTCGGCGATCTCGTCCGGGCCGTAGGGGCGGTCCCCGACCAGCAGCAACTCCGGCGGCGGACCGAGACCGGTCAGGTGCGCCAGACGGTGTGCGAGCGCGGTCAACTCCTCCGTCCGCGGGCGGACCACCAGCAGCAGCCGGTCGGCTCTCGCCAGGAGCGGCCCGGCCAGCGGGGTGGCCGGCAGCCGACCGGCATCGATCAGCACGTCCTCTGACACGGCCCCCAGCAGGTCGGCGAGGCGGCCTGCGGCGGTGCGCAGCAGCGCCTGCGCCGCCTCCAACGACGTCGGACCGACCAGTCCGGTGATCCGCTCCGTGCCCGGCAGCGCCTGCACATGCCCGGCCAGCACCCCGGCGGGCCCATGCCCGTTACTGCCATGCCGGGACGCGGCAGCCAGCGTGGTCAGCCCCGGCTCGACCGTCAGGCCGAACCGGGGCGCCAGCGCCCCACCGTCCTCCGACGCCTCGACCAGCAGCACCCGGTCCGGCCACACCGATCCGCAGGCCAGCATCGCCGTGGTCACCCCCGGCGACGACCTGGCAGACGCCAACACGACCCTCACCCGCCGACCTCCCCACCAGCGGCGTCGCGGGCGATCAGGACCAGCCGGACCTCCCCGATCGCAGCAGCCTGGGCCACCACCGAGGCGTCCGCCTCACCGGTCTGCAACGAGACGAACCGCTGCCCCTGGGTGCCGACCGGCTCGATCCCGACCACCTCGGCCGCCTCG
>CAYTLZ010000427.1:0-1442 GCA_964438785.1 uncultured Actinomycetota bacterium
TTGGGCGGTCCCGAGGTGGCGGCGGGCGAGGTACCAGTAGCTCTGTACCTCGGGCGTGTCTACGGGACACCGGTGACCTGCGACCCGGTGCGCACGACGGACCGTTAGGAGGCGGCGCGTGATGGTCGCGGTGGCGTAGCGAGCTTCGACCTGGTGCGTCAGCCACTGGAGCACGGTCTGGGGTTCGGCTGGGAGCGCAGACTCGCCATGTGCCTGACACCAGGAGGCGAACGCATGCCAGTCCGCCGCGTAGGCACGTTGCGTCGCCGGCGCCACCTGGACCGGGATCGGCGTGTCCGACGGCGTGCGGGTCATCGTCTGGCCAGGCTGGGCACGGTTGCTCGTGGACGCCGTTGCGCGACCCGGTCGGTGGACGTTGGGGCCAGGGTGGTGGCTGCGTGATGGCGCTCAAGAAGGGAGAGGGTCTGGTGATGGGCCTGCTCGAGGGTGTGCGCACGGGCCCAGGGCGAGCCGTTGTCGATCAGGAGCAGGTGGGGCGGGGCGGGGAGGCGGGTAATGGTGACTTGTCCCGTGGGGTCGGTGAGGTCGCCGTCGAGGTTGATGCGCAGGGGGGCGAGCCGGTCAGGCTGGTAGTCCTCGAGGGTGGTGGTGAGGAACCGGCGGATGTCGTCGAGTTGATCGGTGCGCAGGGTGGGCTGCCGGTCCACGAGGAGCAGCAGCGTCGGGGCTGCGGGCAGGTGCACGATGCGTGCGCGGCCGGTGAGGTCGGTGAGGTCGCCATCCAGGGTGTGGTGCAGCCCGATCTTCGGCGGCTCAGGTGGGGTCTTCGCGTTCCTCAGGGCTTTGCGGGCCTCCGGTGTGGTGCCGCCCCAGATACCGATGTCGGCGTCGGGATGGTGGGCCAGCGCGGTGGTGAGGCAGGGTTGCCGTACCGGGCATCGTCGGCAGTGCGCGATGGCCTGGCGGGTGTCGTTGGTGTCCGGCCGCGGGTCGGTGAACATGCGGGGGTCGGCGCCGATGCAGGCAGCGTCATCCCGCCAGGCCGAGTCGTCGGCGGCGGGGCTACCCACGACGCACGCTCACGTGGGCGTGGTCGTGATGTCCTCCGGTGGGGTGGCTGGGGTTGTAGATCCCACCGCCGGTGTAGGCCCGCCAGTTGCTACCGGTCCAGATCCTCCCGTCCCAGATGATGTAGGTGACGCCGAGCGGGTCGGCGTTGGCGACGAGCCAGTTCGCCATCGCCCAGCCCTCGGCTCGTTCTGTCGGGGTGGGGAACCGGCCGATGGCGCCGAAGGTGATGTCGCAGGCCCGGCCGCGGGGGTGATCGGAGGTGGGGTTGCCGGGGCGGGGCGCCCAGCACCAGATGGGGATGTCCCCGAAGGTGGCGCGGAGTCGGTGGACGAGGTGGGCGGTGCGTGGGGTGACACAGCCGCCGGTGCCGGTGGGGTCGGCGACGGTGCAGCCGCCGGTGCCGTGGAACG
>CAYTLZ010000428.1:0-1436 GCA_964438785.1 uncultured Actinomycetota bacterium
AGCGCGCCAGGGACAAGGCGGCCGAGGGGTTCCCGGTCATCGTGTTCTTCGACGAGATGGAGTCGCTGTTCCGCACCCGTGGGTCGGGGGTCTCCTCGGACGTGGAGACGACCATCGTTCCGCAGCTGCTCGCCGAGATCGACGGGGTGGAATCGCTCAAGGACGTGGTCGTCATCGGCGCATCCAACCGTGAGGACATGATCGACCCGGCCATCCTGCGCCCCGGTCGGCTGGACGTGAAGATCAAGGTGGACCGTCCCGGCACGCTCGCGGCCCGCGAGATCTTCGCCATCTACCTCCACGAGCGGCTTCCGATCGCGCAGGCCGAGCTCGATGCCGCCGGCTCCGCGGCCGCGGCGGTCGAGCAGATGATCGATCGCACGGTCGACAAGATGTACGCCGAGGACGAGGACAACGAATTCCTCGAGGTCACCTACGCCAACGGCGAGAAGGAGATCCTCTACTTCAAGGACTTCAACTCCGGCGCGATGATCGAGTCGGTGGTGTCCCGTGCGAAAAAGCTCGCCATCAAACGCCTGATCGAGACCGGTGACCGGGGGCTGACCGCGGACGACCTGCTCGTCGCCATCCGTCAGGAGTTCCGCGAGAACGAGGATCTGCCCAACACCACCAACCCGGACGACTGGGCCCGGATCAGTGGGAAGAAGGGTGAGCGGATCGTCTACGTGCGCACGTTGATCTCCAACGAGCAGCAGCCCGGACGCGCCATCGAGAACCTCAACCCGGGGCAGTACCTGTGAGTCGCCCGGCTCCGAGCCACGCCGGTCCCTCACCGGCTGGTGCCGGCGGGTCGGGTACCGGGCTCACCCCCAAGTTCGTCGGCGTGGAGACGGAGTTCGGCATCACCGTCGACGGGCCGAGCGAGGTCAACCCGGTGCTGGCGTCGTCACTGGTCGTCGGTGCCTACCGCGCCCCGGGCGACCGCGACGTGCGCTGGGACCACTCCGACGAGCATCCGTTGCGTGACGCCCGGGGCTACGAGATCCCGGATCCCCACGAGGCCATCGTCGACGATGAACTCGGCCTGGCCAACACGGTGCTGACCAACGGGGCGCGGTTCTACGTCGACCACGCACACCCGGAGTACGCCACCCCCGAGTGCTCCAACGCCCGGGATCTGGTGATCTGGGACAAGGCCGGCGAACGCATCCTGGAGGACGCCGCCGCTCGGGCCGCGACCACCCTGCCGCCCGGCAGCCGGGTGCTGGTCCACAAGAACAACACCGACGGCAAGGGCGCGGCCTACGGCACCCATGAGAACTACCTGGTGCCGCGCTCCGTGCCGTTCGGTCACCTGACCCGGCAGCTGTTGCCGTTCTTCGTCAGCCGGACGGTGTTCGTCGGAGCTGGCCGGCTCGGCAGCGAGTTGAGCGACGAGGTGCCCTTCCAGCTGTCCCAGCGGGCGGACTTCTTCG
>CAYTLZ010000429.1:0-1432 GCA_964438785.1 uncultured Actinomycetota bacterium
ACGAACGAGGAAGGCGCTGTCGCCATCGTGGTCGCGGTGATGCTCATCATGCTATTTGGCCTGGGAGCATTGGTCGTCGATGTAGGTAACCTCTATTGGGAGCGGAGGCAACTGCAGCTTGGCGCAGACGCTGCAGCCCTTGCGGCTGCTCAGGACCTAGTCGAAGGTGAGTCGGAGGCCGACGCCTTTCTGACGGCGCGGTTCTACGCGAACGAGAACAACAGCCGAGGCGCCTTCGTACGTCCCTCTATCGCTCCTGAACCGGGTTTCGTTGTCGATGCTTCCAGTGTGACTGTCACGGCCCGCTCCGGAACCTTGGGCGGTGAAGCGCCACTTCCTTCCATCCTGGCTGGGGTGCTCGGTGTTGACACTTACGCAACGCAAGCTACTGCTGTCGCCAGTTGGGGATACGCAGGTTCAGCCAATACCGTTCCCTTGACGTTTTCCCTCTGTGAGTGGAACGATATGACGGGAGGGGACCCAGAGAAGGGTGACTCGACGAACCTGCCGACCGGCGAGCGCGTCGTCTATTTCCATAGCTCCCAAACAGCCAAGAACATCAATACATGCGGTGGGCCCGCCAATCAGGACCATCCCGGTGGGTTCGGCTGGTTGAGTCCCGAAGGTGGCAAGTGCGAGGCGTACATTGAGAACGGTGAAGTTCAGACCGACGTTGGTAATAACGTCCCTAGTGAATGTACAGAGTCGTGGTTCAAGGACAACGTGCTCGACAAGACCGTGATCATGCCCATCTTCAGCCATGTCGACGGGCAGGGAAGTAAGTCCATCTACACAATAGTGGGCTTTGCTGCTCTTGAGGTCTCCGGCTACAAGTTCAGCGGTAGCAAGTACAATGAACCTAGCGGTGATGTCCCTTGTTCAGGAAATGATCGGTGCATCCGCGGAAAATTCGTCGAGTACTGGGATATCAGCGAGCCGCCCGAGGCGGGCGGACAGGACTTCGGGGCGTACATGATTGGTTTGACTGGCTAGGGCTCTTCACGTCGGGCCCCCTGTTGCTGCCGAGAGAAGGTGTTCCAATCGTCGCCCAACTCAGTCAGCAGTCGAACGCGTAAGCGGCGTTTCTTCGGCCCTGGCTGCTGTGCCCTCAGGTGCTGAGCTGCTACCAGCTTGCGGTGTGGGCCGGCATATAGGGGTTCTTCTCCGCCCTTGGCGGCAAAGGGCGTCGGTCTCTAATCAGGCGGTCACCTGTGTGGCTCCCGTGGCGGGCCGTCGCCCGTCCGACTGAAACGGTGCAACCCGGGCGTGAAAGGTTACCGAACCGACGATGGGTGCCGCTCGGCTGTGCCCAACCCTGACGCCCCCGGTTGTACCTTCCCAACGCGAAGCCCGAGCCGGACTGGGGGTGTCAGGTTCAGAGTTCTTGCTCGTCCGAACGTTCGTCGACGAGCTTCTCGCTGACCATGCCGCC
>CAYTLZ010000430.1:0-1431 GCA_964438785.1 uncultured Actinomycetota bacterium
GGTGTCGCTGGATCAGGGTGTACTCGAGGTGGAGCGCCTCCACCTCGGTGTCGACCACGATCCACTCGATCGAGGCGGCCGCTTCCAGCATCGCGACCGTGCGGGCCGCGAGTCCCGCAGGCGACTGGAAGTAGGACGCCACTCGTGACCGCAGGGAGCGGGCCTTGCCGACGTAGACCACCCGACCGGTGCTGTCACGGAACAGGTAGCAGCCGGGGCTGTCCGGCACGCTGCCGGGCTCCGGTCGGAAGCTGCTCGCGGGGTTCTCCACCGTGGCGAGGGTAGTGGTGCCGCCGGCTGGTGGCCTGGCTGGTCCCCGGCGGCCTGCGACCGGGCGTGATGCCGACCGGTCCTCCGGCGGCCCGCGACCGCGCGCGATGCCGACCGGTCCCCATGGCAGGCCCGGACCGCTGCATCGAAGTTGTCCCGCTGCCCTCCCCACCGACCTACCGACCAGTTGGTAGGTACCTCGCGGCCGATGTTGTCCGGCTGCTGCCCCGCCCCCCGGTGCATGCCCGGCGTGTCCGTGGCGAGGTGTGGTCATCTCCTGGGCCCTGGCCCAGGGATCGACCAGGCTGTGGCCCGGACTGCCGCGTCAGCAGCGGCCTGTGGTCGTCTCCTGGGCCCTGGCCCAGGGATCGACCCGGGACCGGTGCGGGATACGCGAGTGGTGGACGACACCGGACGTGGCGCCGGCGGCACCACTGACGCGCAGGGTTCCCGAACCGAGCAGTCACCGCCACAGGCGCAGGAAGGCAGGAATCTCGGGGACATCTGGAGCTTGCAACGGTTCCCCTTGCTGCGGGGAGCGAGGCCCTCCGCGCACGCCTGTCGATACTCCCTGCACACCGACGGTGTGAGGGGGCGCTGCGCCGGAGGGAGCAGACCGCAGTGACAGCGAGGTCAGCGTGGTTGTTGGGGTGGGAGTGCCTTGCGGGTGCCGCCGCGGGGGTTCCCGAGGTCTCCAGTGTGTGGGGGCGCCACATGGACGTGGACGTGAGCGACCGACTGGCCCGCCGCTGGCCCGTCGTTCATCCCGAGGGTGAACGCGTCGGTCACGGTGGGTTCCTTGGTCACTACCCCTCCGAGTCCATATCGGTGACGCAGCCGGTGGTCGCTGGTGGGAGCACCTCGTTGGCGAGTTCCGCGAGTGCTCGGCCAGCTCGTCACGCATCCACGCGCCGTAGATCTCGCCCTCCGCGGCGTGGTGCAGGATGTGCAGCCGCACGGCACCCCGGCGGAACTCCACCAGCACCATGCAAGCCTCACGAAGGACGTTGCCACGGTCATCGGAGCCACGGTCCTCGAACGTCCCGTAGCGTAAGCCGACTTCGGCGTTCGATACAAGGGTGCATCGTGAGCGACCCATCCCGCCAACTGGCCCGCCGGCTGACCACCGCCGACGCGGTCGTGATCGGGCTCGGCGCGATG
>CAYTLZ010000431.1:0-1413 GCA_964438785.1 uncultured Actinomycetota bacterium
GGCGGTCCTGACCTACGCGCTCGCCGCCGGCCTGGCCGGGCTCCTGCTCGCCTAGCTGGCCCGGACCCGGTCCGCGGACCTCACCCGGAGCGGTGATCCGCCCCGACCGCGCCCGGCTTCCAGCCGCGTGGCAGCGCGCGGGTGGAGGGGAACAGCAGATCGATGAACCGCTCGGCGGTCGGCTGCGGCTCGTGGTTGGCCAGCCCCGGACGCTCGTTCGCCTCGATGAAGACGTGCTCGGGACCCTCGACGTCCGGCACGAGCAGATCGAGGCCCACGACCGGGATGTCCAGCACCTGACTGGCGTGGATCGACGCCTCGGCGAGTTCCGGATGCAGCTGTTCGGTCACGTCGTGGATGGTGCCGCCGGTGTGCAGATTGGCGGTCCGCCGCACCGCGAGCTCGACCCCGGCCGCCAGCACGTCGTCCATCCGGTGGCCGGCTGCCTCGACGCAGCTGGTCGTCAGCTCGTCGAGCGGGATGGACGCCTCGCCACCGGTGGCGGTGGCCCGACGCCGGGACGTGGCGGCGACCAGCTCGCTGATGGTGTGGGACCCGGTCCCGACGACCGTGGCCGGCAGCCGGACCGCCGCGGCGACCACCTGGTGGTCGATGACCAGCACCCGCAGATCCCGGCCGGCCACGAACTGCTCCAGCAGCACATCGGGGCAGAAGCGCTCCGCGAGCGCCACGGCCTCGGTCAGGGTGGTCTCGTCGCCGACACCGACGGTGATGCCCCGCCCCTGCTCGCCACGAGCCGGCTTGACCACCAGCTCCCCGTGCTCGCGCAGGAAGTCGAGGTCCCCGTCGTCATGCGAGGCCACCCGCCCGGCGGGGACCGACACCCCGGCATCGGCCAGCAGTCGGCGGGTCAGGCGCTTGTCGTCGCAGCGGCTCATCGCCACGGCGTTGGTCAGCTCCGACAGCGACTCGCGGGTCTGCAGCGTCCGCCCCCCGTGGGACAGCTTCAACAGCCCCGATTCGGCATCCACGATGCGCATGGTGATCCCGCGGCGCAGCGCCTCGTCGGCGATCAGCCGGGCGTAGGGGTTGAGGTCGTGCAGCCCCTCGGCCGGCTGCGCGGCGAACAGCCGCTCGTTGATGGGATTCTTGCGTTTGACCGCGAACACCGGCACCCGCACGAACCCGAGCTGCTCGTAGAGCGCGATGGCCGGGGCGTTGTCGTGGACGACTGACAGATCGAGATACGCCCGCCCGCGCCCCTGATAGCGCTCGGCCAGGGTGCGCACGAGTGCACGCCCGACCCCCGGACGTGGCGTCTGCGGGTCGACCGCCAGGCACCACAGGCTGGTCCCGCTCTCCGGATCGCCGAAGGCATGGGTGTGATCGACCCCGGTGACGGTGCCGATGACGTCGCCGGTCTCCGCGTCCTCCGCGACGAGGTAGGTGAAG
>CAYTLZ010000432.1:0-1402 GCA_964438785.1 uncultured Actinomycetota bacterium
CCCCGACGGGAGAGGTGGGGGTTGTTCATGGGACGTTTGATGCGGCCTGCGAAGCCGTCCAAGAGCTCGCTGATGGCCTCCGTGGCCGTTGTCGCGCTCGTCGTTGCTGCCATCCTGGACACCACGTTCCTGGATCCGGAGGGGGCCGCTGACGTCAGCGCGCCGACCTTTTCGCCGGCGGCGTTCGTCGACGAGGAGTTCCCGGGCGTCCGTGACACGTTGATCGAGAACGCGGTCGACATCGCTGAACTCGCACCGGCCATCGAGGACGATCTCGATGCCGCCGGTGAACAGTTCGGGGTGCCGCTCGGCTCGGGCCGGTACGTGTTCCAGATCCGGGCCACCGGAACGGTCGAGAACGTCGACGACGACTTCATCGAGTTGTCGATCCCCGACGCTCCCGATGCCGATGTCCGGATCCCGCTCGGCTCCGCGCTGACCGGCACGCCGGTGCGCGACGCCACGGGCGAGATCCGGTTCGGGGACTTCCCGGATCAGACGGCCTACCAGTCGGTCGCCAACGAGTTCGGGCTCAGGATGCGCAACGAGGTCCTCGCCGATCTGGCGTCCGAGGACCTCGAGGGCCGACAGATGACGGTGGTGGGTGCCTGGACGTCCGGTCCTCCCGTCTTCATCATCCAGCCCGTTGCCATCGAGGTGGCGTCATGAGCGACGTCACACGCGACGATGTCGTCCTGCGCGCCGTCAACATCTCGAAGACCTACGGCGTCACCCGTGCCCTGAAGGGCGTGGACTTCGACGTGCGAGCCGGTGCGGTGACCGTCCTGTTCGGTGAGAACGGTGCCGGCAAGTCGACCCTGATGAAGATCCTGTCGGGGATCGAGTCGCCCACGGGTGGGCATCTCGAACTGCGCGGCCGGGCGATCGATCTGACCTCCCCGGTCCAGGCGGTCGAGCAGGGCATCTCGATCATCCACCAGGAACTGAACCTCTGCACCAACCTCAGCGTCCGCGACAACATCTTCATCGGCCGCGAGTTGCGGACGCCTCGCGGCGGCATCGACTACGAGCGTGAGACCGCGATCACGCGGGAACTGTTGGCGCGGCTCGAAGAGGAGCAGATCGATCCCTCGACCAAGGTCTCGGAGCTCCGGCTCGGCCAGCAGCAGATCGTCGAGATCGCCCGGGCCCTGTCGACCGATGCGCAGATCCTGATCATGGACGAACCGACGTCGGCCCTGAGTGCGACCGAGGTCGAGGTGCTGTTCCGGGTCATGCGTGAGTTGATCGCCCAGGACGTGGCGATCGTCTACATCTCCCACCACCTCGAGGAGGCACTCGAGATCGCCGACCACGCGGTCGTGTTCCGCGACGGCGACCTCGTGGCCACCGAGGTCGCCGAGAACATCGACCTCGCCTGGATCATCGAGAAGATGACCGG
>CAYTLZ010000433.1:0-1402 GCA_964438785.1 uncultured Actinomycetota bacterium
GGACCAGGGTGAGCTCGAAGAAGATGAAGAACAGGATCAGGTCGAAGGCGACGAACGTCCCGGCCATACCGGTCTGCAGCAGCAGCATCAGCGCGAGGAAGGCCTTGGGCTTCCCCGGTGAGGGCAGGTGCTTGGTGGTGTAGACGGCACACAGCACCGGCAACAGATAGGTCAGGAAGAACAACGGCAGTGAGATGCCGTCCATCCCCAACGAGAACCGGGCGTCGATCGCCGTGATCCAGGCGACGTCGGTGGTGAACTGCAGTTCACCCGAGCGCCCGTAGTCGAAGCTCAACGCGATGACGGCCACGAGCGCGAACGCCACCGAGGTGATGACGACCCCGAGGCGTCGGATCTGCTTGTCCATCGTGGCGGGCATGAGGCTCAAGAGCCCCGCCCCGACCAGCGGCAGGAACAGCGCGACCACCAGGGCCCAGCCTGCGGTGTTCGGGTCCATCCTCGTCTCCTTGAAGGCCCGTGGAAGCGGTGTGACGCTCCGAGCGGGTCGGTCCCCGTGGTGGCGGACCTACTGTGATCTCGTGGGTGATGGGCGAAGGTCGTGGGTGGTGCGGTCGGTGCGGGTGGCGTGCAGGTGCGGTGTCAGCGCGCGGCGGCGAACGCCAGCACGAGCACGATCACCCCGGCGACGATCGCACCGGCGTAGCGCTGCACGTCGCCGGACTGGATCCGCTTGAGTCGTTCACTCCACCAGGCGGCGCTCAACGCGGAACCGTTCACGGCCCCGTCGATGACCCGCTGGTCGAGCACACGATAGGTGGCGAACGCGGCGTTCTTGGTCGCCCGCCCGACACCGGCGACGGCACCGTCGATGAGGGTGTTGCTCGAGTACGACGCGGCCGCGGACATCTTGTCCCGGACGGGCACCACGATGTAGCGGTAGCCGAAGTCGTCGAAGCCGTACTTGTTGACCAGCGCACGGGTGAACGGCCCCATCTGCATCACCGGGTCGCGTTCGGGCAGACCCTTGCCGTACCAGCGGTAGGCGAGGAACACGGCCAACGAGAAGAGCACGAGCACGATGGCGAGCAGATCGGGATGCCAGGTGGGCACCCCGTGCAGCACGCTCACGGGGCCCTCGCCGGGCTCCGCGGCCAGGACGTCGCCGGAGCCCGCGGCGAGCACGCCGTCACCCTGCAGACCGGCCGCCACCTCCTCGTCGACGGTGAACGGATAGACCGCATCCTCGTCGAGGATCGGGGTCGCGACCCAGGTCTCGAAGTTGGGACTCTCGGGGGAGAACGGCGACAGCAGGTAGCCCGACGCGATCGACAGCACCGCGAGCAGCATGAGCGGTCCGACGATCTGCTTGCCCGACTCGTGCGGCGGGTGGTGGCGGCGGTTCTCGCCGGCGCAGACGAGGCAGCAGTCACGTGCCAGGGAG
>CAYTLZ010000434.1:0-1392 GCA_964438785.1 uncultured Actinomycetota bacterium
AGCACCGGTCTCCAAAACCGGCGGTTGGGGGTTCAAGTCCCTCCTCCCGTGCGACATCAACACCGCACCACCGACGGACCCGACTCGGGCCCCGACGGATGAACTGCGACCGAACCACCCCGCGGCGTTCCGGACCGGAACGTGCAGCGGGTAGGAGTCCCACATGAGCCGCGAGTCCGACCGCCAGGGCGACAAGATCCGCCGTGAGGCGGAGAAGCAGTCGAGCGCCGCCGCCGAGCCGGCCGGCGACAGCCGTACCTCACCGCAACAGTTCTTCAAAGAGGTCCGCAGCGAACTGCGCAAGGTCGCCTGGCCGGACCGCAACGAGGTCCGGGGCTACACCATCGTCGTCCTCGTGGTCACCGCCGTGCTCGTTGCGATCATCTGGGGGATGGACTTCATCTTCCGCGAAGCCGTCATCAACACCCTGGGGTGAGCAACGTGCCCGACAACACCACCACCGAACTCGACACCGCCGACCTCGACGCCACCGACGAGGCCGCAGCGGTGCCCGAGGCGAGCGCCGAGGACCTGCCCGATTCGGGTGGGCTCGAGGCCGCACCCGTCGACGCGCTCAGCGACGACGGCCCCGATGACGAGGCCGCCGACATCGACGGGGTCCTCGCTGCCGACGAGCCCGGACTCGCTACCCCGGCCCTCGACGAGGACACGGTCGACGCCGACACGGTCGACGAGGACGCACCGAGCGACGCCACCGTCGACGCGCCCGCCGACGTCGCCACGCCCGACGAGGACGCCGACGATCTCGACGACCTGCTCGGGCTCGCCGGTGCGCCGGATGCATCCGACGCCGTCGCCCCCGCCTCGGCGGACAGCGCCCCCGACGCCGCCGCCTCGGACACCGACGCCGAGGCCAGTGCGCCGGCCCCTGCGGTTCGCCGTCGTCCCCGGTCGCTCGAGGACGTGCGCGACCAGAAGGAGCTCGGCCGACTCGCGGGCGACTGGTACGTCGTGCACACCTACTCCGGCTACGAGCAGCGGGTGAAGGACAACCTCGCCAACCGCGTCGAGGCGCTCGAGGCCGAGGACCGCGTCTACGAGGTCGTCATCCCGACCGAAGAGGTCACCGAGTACAAGAAGGGCAAGAAGACCATCTCCCAGAAGAAGTTCCTGCCCGGCTACGTGCTGGTGCGCATGGAGATGGACGACGAGGTCTGGGGCATCGTCCGGCACACACCGGCGGTCACCGGGTTCGTCGGCTCGCCGGGGACGCGGCCGGTGCCGCTGCCGCTGCGCGAGGTCGCGACCACCCTCAAGCTCCCCAAGGAGTACATCGAGGAGGTCGAGACCGAGGACGGTGCCGAGCCGGCCGTTCCGGAGAAGGTCGTCGCCGAGATCGACCTCGAGGTCGGCGAGACCGTGCGGGTCACC
>CAYTLZ010000435.1:0-1376 GCA_964438785.1 uncultured Actinomycetota bacterium
GACTTCTAATCCTCAGGCCGCAGGTTCGAACCCTGCCGGGCGCGCAGATGCGATGCCGGGCGCGCAGCCGGCGTGGCCGGCAGCGAGCTCGGCCGGGATGTTCACGGAGCGATCGCGACACCAGTCGAGCCGTCCGCGGTCCCGGAGATCCGCGTCACCGTTAGGGTGCCTGCGGCGCGGGCGTGTCGGGGCCGCCGGTGCATCGTCGGATGCACGTCGTCCATTGCTGATCGAGGGGTAAACGTGAACTGTCGTCTAGTGGGGTTGTCGATGGCGATGGTGCTCGCCGGTGGATGTGTTGCTGCGAGCGATACGGATGGCGAGAGCACGTCGCTGGCGGAGGTCACGGAAACCGGGCAGGACCCGGACCAGCCGGATGAGGACCAGTCAGAACCCGACGATGTCGGTGAGCACGACGAACGCGACGAACCCGCGACGACCGAGGAGCCGGACGAGGGAGCGGACGAGGAGGTCGAGGTCGAGGTCGTGGATCTTGATGCCCGTCGTGCCGCGTTCACCTGTCCGGCCCCGAGTGACGAACTGTTGCTGTCCTCACAGACTTCCGCGTCCCCGGGAGCGTTCGAGGCGGCCCGTGAGATCCTCGAGCTCCGGTTCGCCGGCCCCGTGGAGGTTGGCCCTTCCGGCATCTTCGAGGAGCCGGTCGAGTCCGTCCTCGTCGAGGAGCTCGTCGACTACTACCAGCAGAACGGCCCCGACACGTTCGATACGTCCTTCGCGCTCGCCAACGAGCAGGGCACCTCGGGTCCGCCGGACGCGGTACTCATCCGGTCGCTCTACCAGTCGGCACCCGACGTGCCAGCAGCCGTGGAATTCCGCTCCGCACGCCCATCGGTCGACAGCGACCTCGAGCAGGTCAATGTGTCGAATCAGGTCATCGAGGCTGCGGGAGAACTCGGCTGGCTGATCCACAATGCCCCGTCGATCGGGGTGGCTGATGCAGGGGAACTCCTCAATGATGACGGCACCGTGACCGAGTTCGCCTACTCGGCGGCACTCGAGGTCTGGTGGGTTGTTCGAAACTCGTCGTCCAGGTGTACGGCCCAGGTGAGGGGCTCGTGACGGCCGCGGTGTCGGCGGAGATGCAGGACTGGGTGAGTGCTCTGGCCGCGGAGGTCGGCTGATCCTCCGCGCCGTGAGCCCGGGTCCGATCGTCCGCGGCCGGGGGCGATGAGAACCACCGGGTCCGCATCGGCGTTGGAGCCGGCACGCGGCTGCAGCCTCGTGCCGTGCATAGGCGGTGCCGGTCCGAGCACGCTTCCGAGCACGCTCACGACCGCCGGAGCCGACCGGTTCACGGTTCCCGGGGTGCCAGTCGGAAACTCGCCCCGCTGCTCCCGGCGGGCAGGAGTTCGATC
>CAYTLZ010000436.1:0-1369 GCA_964438785.1 uncultured Actinomycetota bacterium
GCTTCCGCTGCGATGATCGTCAGTGCCTGCTGGGGTGGCTCTTGGGAGCTGGTCGGGGCAGGCTGTGGCCTCCTGGTCCGGGCCTGACTTGCGCTTCCGCGAGGCCCCTTGGTGCCCTTCTTCCGAAGTGTCGGTCCGGGTCGGGAGTGCTGCACGGCGGCGCGGTGTGACCTCATAGGAACGTGCGATGTTGGCCCATCGCAGTGCTGTCCACCGCACCGCCGTCAGCGTCACCCCCACTGATGGAGGAAGCGACATGGACACGATGCCACAGCCCGACGAGTTCGTCATCGTCGGGGTCGACACGCACGCCGACACCCACGCCGCGGTGGTGCTCAGCCTGCTCGGCCAGATCCTGGGTGCGAAGATGTTTCCCGCAACCCGGGCCGGCTACGCACGGCTGCTGGAGTGGGCCGCCAGCTTCGGGCAGCTCGAGAAGATCGGGATCGAGGGCACCGGCAGCTGGGGTCGCGGATTGAGCCTGTTCTGCCTCGCCCGCGGCCTTGAGGTCCGCGAGGTCGACCGGGCTGATCGACGTACGCGTCGGGCTCGCGGGAAGACGGATCTGATCGATGCTGAAGCGGCCGCGCGGGCGGTGCTGGCCGGCACGGCGAGCACGCTGCCCAAGACTGGCGACGGTCCGGTGGAGATGATCCGGGTGCTGCACATCACCCGCGAAACGGCTGTCAAGGCCCGCACACAGGCCATCAACCAGCTCCGTGCCCTGACCGTGACCGCCCCGCTGGAGCTCGCCGAACAACTCAAGGGCCTGTCACGAGGCAAGCTAATCGTCACGGCCGCGGCGTTCGACACCACGACCCCGGTCACCGACCCGTCGGGCGCGACCAAGTTCGCGATGCGCAACCTCGCCCGCCGCATCGAAGACCTCGGCGAGGAGATCGAACGGCTCGAACGGCAGCGCAACCGACTTGTTGATGCTGCCGCACCGCGGCTACTCGATCTCGAGGGTGTGGGCTACCACTCCGCCGCCATTCTGCTCATCGCCGCTGGCGACAACCCCGAGAGGCTGCGCTCCGAGGCGACGTTCGCCAAGCTGTGCGCCGCCGCACCGAAACCCGCGAGCTCCGGCAAGACCAACCGGCACCGTCTCGATCGGGGCGGCAACCGGCAAGCCAACCGTGCGCTGCACACCATCGTGATCGCCAGGCTCCGATGGCCCAACGACGCCACCCGAAGCTACGTCACGCGCCGCAACCCCCAGGGCGAGTGCAAGGCCAACCTCGACACCATCCGCCGGCTCAAGCGCTACATCGCCCGCGAGGTCTACCCCGTCATCATCGACGCCCTCAGCACACCACCCGAAGAACTCCTCCAAGCCGCTTGACATCCATAGGAACTTCGGAAGCGC
>CAYTLZ010000437.1:0-1333 GCA_964438785.1 uncultured Actinomycetota bacterium
CGATGATGATCCCGCTGCTCCTCGGACTGGCCTGCGGTGTCGGCCTGTGGGTCGCCGCCGTCGCGGCACGGCCCCGACCGGTCCCGCTCGCACAGGTCCTGGCCGACCTCGACCGCCCACCTGCCACCAGCCAGGCTGCAAGGTCCGGGCCAGTCATCAGCCGGGTCCTGGAGGTGTTGACGAGCCTCGGGGTGCGGACCCCGGCACGTGAGCAGCAGCTGGCCCTGGCCGGCATCGCCCCCGAGGTGTGGGCGCGGGACAAGCTGATCGGTGCGGCCGGCGGGCTCGCCGTCCCACTGATGGTGTGGGCAGCGCTGACCGTGATCGGGATCCAGGTGCCGGCGGCCACCGGGCTGCTCGCGCTGGCCGCTGGGGTGGCGGGCTTCTTCCTCCCGGACCTCAAGCTCAAAGAGCAGGTCGTCCAGCGCCGCAAGGCCTTCCAGTACGCGCTGTCCGCCTACCTGGATCTAGTCAACGTCATCCTCGCCGGCGGGGGCGGGACCGAAACGGCGCTGGTTGCCGCGGCTGACGCCGGAGACGGGTGGGCGTTCGCCAAGCTCCGTCACGCCCTGCACCGCGCCCAGCGGATCAACCAGCCGCTGTGGACCGCGTTCGACGACCTCGGCGCCGAACTCGGCGTCGCAGAGCTCCGCGACCTGGCCTCCTCCATCGGGCTGGCCGGCGCCCAAGGCGCCCGCATCCGCGCCTCACTCGCGGTCAAGGCCGACACGCTGCGCGCCCACCAGATCGCCGAAACAGAAGCCGCCGCCGAGGCCACCACCGAGCGGATGAACCTACCTACCGCCGTGCTGCTGCTGGGCTTTCTGATCTTCATCGTGTTCCCCGCCGTGACCGCCATCACCGGGGTCAACACCGGCACCTGCATGCCCGGCGAAGACGACTGTGAGACCTACGTGACCGCCGAACCCTGAACACCAACCGAACGGATGGAGAACGAGAAGGAGCCACCATGATCCGCATCTACCTCACCCTCACCGCGCTCACGGCAGCCCTCACCGGGTACCTGACCGACACCACCCTCCGGCTGAAGTCAGAGGAGGACGGGCTGACAACCACGGAGATCGCGGTGGTCACCTTCCTGCTGGTGGGTGCCGCGATCGTGGTGATGGGCATCATCTTCGTCGCCGCCCGCAACAACGCCGACAACATCCCCGTCCCCGCAGCGCCCGCCTGATGGCCAGCCGGCAGCCGCACGACGACGAGGGCGGGATGATCGCGAGCGAGCTGGCGATCCTCATGCCTGCACTGCTGCTGCTCATCATGCTCGCCGTCCAGTTCGGCCTGTGGGCCCACGCCTCCCAGCTCGCCCGCG
>CAYTLZ010000438.1:0-1324 GCA_964438785.1 uncultured Actinomycetota bacterium
CTAGGGGTGGCCTGGCTCGGCTGCCCGATCGCCTCCACCTCGGCATCGGGCGGCCGGCGACACGGGGGAAGGCGCAGGGGATGCGCGAGCAACTCGCACGCAAGCTGGGCCTGAGAGAGGACGCCCCCATCTTCTTCGCCTCGGCGGGGTTCATGGTCGTCTTCCTGGTCGTGCTGATCGCCGTACCGGGACTCGTGGAGCGGGTCTTCCTGCTCGGACGCGAGTGGATCGTGGAGAACCTCGGCTGGTTCTTCATCAGCGGGGTCTCGGCCTGGTTGGTGTTCCTGCTGTGGATCGCCTTCAGCCGGTACGGGACGGTGCGGCTCGGTGACCCCGGTGACCGCCTCACCTACAGCAACGTCTCCTGGTTCACCATGCTGTTCGCCGGCGGCATCGGCACGGTGCAGATGTTCTGGGGGTCGCGGAACCGATCCTGCACTTCTCCAACCCGCCTGTCGCCGGTGTGGAGGCGTTCTCGCCCGAAGCGGCGCAGGAGGCCCTGAGCTTCTCCCTCCACCACCTCGGTCTGCACACCTGGACGATCTTCGCGCTGCCCGGCCTGGCCTTCGCGTACGTCATCTACCGGCACAAGCTGCCCATGCGGGTCAGTTCGGTGTTCTACCCCTTCCTCGGCGAGCGGATCAGCGGCCCCATCGGCACGACGATCGACGTCTTCGCCATCCTCGGCACCCTGTTCGGCGTGGCCGTCTCCATCGGGCGGGGTACCTCGCAGATCAACGCCGGGCTGACGGAACTGTTCGGCTGCGCCGACAACGTCCCCGTCAAGCTGACCATCAGCGCGTGCTGACCGCGGTCGCGGTGGCATCGATCGTGGCGGGGCTGGACAAGGGCATCAAGCGGCTGTCCAACCTCAACATCGGGATGGCCGTCGGGCTGATGCTGTTCGTGCTCGTGGCCGGTTCCACGGTGTTCCTGCTCCGAGGGATCATCGAGACCTTCGGGCTGTACATCTCCAACATCGTCCCGCTGTCGTTCTGGAACGACACCCTCGCGCAGTACCAGCGGGATGACGGGTGGGGGTGGCAGGGCGGCTGGACCGTGTTCTACTGGGCCTGGACCGTGACCTGGTCGCCCTTCATCGGGATCTTCGTCGCCCGCATCTCGCGCGGGCGCACGATCCGCGAGTTCGTCCTCGGTGTGCTCTTCGCGCCGTCGCTGTTCACCCTCGTGTGGTTCGCCATCTTCGGGTGGTCGGCGATGGACATCGACGGGATCAACGGCGGCGGTGGCCCGATCACCGACGCCGTTGGGCTCGGGCCCGAGTTCGCGATGTTCACCTTCTTCGAGAGCTTCCCCGCCACCA
>CAYTLZ010000439.1:0-1322 GCA_964438785.1 uncultured Actinomycetota bacterium
CCCACGGCGACGCCATCGCCTTCTTCGACGACGACGACATCAGCCACCCCGAACGGGTACGACGCCAGTGGGAACGCCTGATCGCCTACGAACAGCAGTATGGCGACGGCGCGCCGGTGCTGTGTCACGCCAGTCGGACGGTGGTCTACCCCGACGGAACCCGTGACTATCGGCGGGCGATGGGTTCGGTGGAGAGCCGTCCCGGCCCACACGGGCAGCAACTGGCCGACCACCTGCTGTTCGGTGGGCCGCTGCGACGGGGCGATCGGGGGGTCGCCGGCACCTGCGCGCAGATAGGACGGCTATCGACCTACCAACAGCTCGGGGGGTTCGATGAACGGTGCCGGCGCAGCCAGGACGCGGAGTTGAACGTACGGCTCGCCCGGGCCGGGGGGCATCTCATCGGTAGCGCGGAACCACTTGTCGAGCAACACGTCACCCCCACCCACGACAAGCGCCTCGACCTACGCCTTGAGATGGACCTCCTCCTGCTCCACACCCACCGCGACGCCTTCCCCAACCACCGCACCTACACCGCAACCCGCCTGTGGTGGGAAGCGAAGTACGCATGGATGGGCGGCCGGCAGCGCGAGAGCATGGACAGGCTGTTGCGGGCAACCGTCGTCGCGCCGCGTGTCACAGGCCGGAGGATGGCCACGGAGGCTGCTCCACGGCTCGGAGCGAAAGCTCGTCGGGCGACCGCGCGGTCCCGGCGGTGACCGTGCCACGGCCCTCCTATGCTCCTACGGGCACGCCGGGCGGCGACAACGCAGCCCTCGCGCCTGTCGGCCATGAACTGCATCCACGCTCGGGGACCTCGTGAAAACCCTCATCACCGGCGGAGCCGGGTTCATCGGCTCCCACCTCGCCGACCTGCTGGTCGCGCGGGGCGACCAGGTGATCCTGCTCGATGACCTGTCGACGGGCAGCTACGACAACATCACCCACCTGCTCGGCCGCCCGGACGTGGAGTTCGTGCTCGGCTCGATCCTCAACGCCGATCTGGTCGATGGGTTGGCCGCACGCGCCGACCGGATCTTCCATCTCGCCGCGGCCGTGGGCGTGCAGCTGATCGTGGAGAAGCCGCTCGAGTCGCTGCAGACCAACATCCGCGGCTCGGAGATCGTGTTCGAGAAGGCCCACAAGTACACCACCCCGATCCTGTGCACCTCCACCTCGGAGATCTACGGCAAGAACACCTCCGACCTGCTGCACGAGGACGACGACCGGGTGCTGGGCTCGCCGCTGAAGAGCCGCTGGTCCTACTCCGAGGCCAAGGCCATCGAGGAGATCCTGGCCTACACCTACCACCGGGAGAAGGG
>CAYTLZ010000440.1:0-1311 GCA_964438785.1 uncultured Actinomycetota bacterium
GGTTCAACCACCTCGTGGACACCGAGCTGGACCTGCCCGCCGCCCCGCCGCTGCCCTGACGGACTCCGTCCGGCCCGCCACGTCACCTCAGCGCTGCACGCTGCCGAGGCGATGAGGCCGCGGGCGCGGCCCCGGGCTCGTCGGTGACCACCACGCTCGCCCGGTCAGCTCGCCGTCGCCGTGCGGTCGTCGCCGGCCCGTGCGCGCAGCGCGGCGATGAGCTCCGCCTTGCTCATCGAGGAACGCCCCGGGACCTCCAGGGCCTGCGCGCGCTCGTAGAGCTCCGCCCGCGTCCGGGCATCGAGATCATCGTCGGTCCCGGCGCCGTCCACTGCACCGGCGTCGTCGCCGTCCGCGTCGCCACCCCCGCTGCGCGCGAGGCTGCGTTCGAGCGCGGCCATCAGATCGATGACCTCACCGCCCTGCCGGTCGTCGCCGTCCGCGACCGTCACGGTGCCCTCGCTCGCCTTGGTCTTGAGATACTCCTCGATCCGCGCCTGGTGCTCGTTGCGGTAGCAGGTGGGGCAGAAGCCCGTCGTCATCGACTCGATCAGCTGCTCGGCCATCGTGATCTCGCGGTCGCGGAGCGCCACGTCCATGTCCTCGACCGCGGGGGTCAGTTCGCCCGGGTCGGCCACCTCGTCGCTGTAGTGCATCGTCGACAGCACCAGCCGACCCTCGACGGCCCGAATCGCCGCCAGGTACTCGTGGTTGCGCATCACGAAACTGGCGATCGCGACCTTGCCCGCGCGCTGCATCGCCTGGGTCAGCAGCGCGTAGGGCTTGTTCGCCGTCTCCCCATCCGGCGCGAGGTGGTAGGCCCGGTCGTAGTGGACCGGGTCGATCTCGTCCTGATCGACGTAGTCGTGGATCTCGATCAGCCTCGATCCGGTCGGGTCGAGCTCGGCGAGCTCCGCCGGGTCGACCACCACGAACGTGCCGTCCGCCACCTCGTAGCCCTTGACGAGCGCGTCATAGGCGACCTCCTGTCCGGTCTCCGCATCGACGCGCTGCTGGCGCACCGGGTTGCCGGTGTCGCCGTGCAACTGCCGAAATCGAATCTTCTGCGGTCGGACGGCGGTGTAGAGGTGCACGGGCACGTTGACCAGTCCGAAGCTGATCGCACCGCGCCAGGTGGGTCGAGCCATCACGCGCTCCTGTCGTCATCGGCCGGGTCGGGCTGCAGGTCGGTCGGACGGTCGGGATCGAGGTCCGGTCGGAGGGCGACGAGCCGTGCGTGGCGCAGTCGGCCGGCCTCGGTGACGCCGAGGTGGCGCACCTCGACGACCAGGTGGGGCACACACCAGCGCA
>CAYTLZ010000441.1:0-1307 GCA_964438785.1 uncultured Actinomycetota bacterium
GACGCCCTCTTCGACGGATTCGCCCAGTTGGGGCAGCTCGACCTCGGTCGCCACGGGAAGCTCCTGGTATTCGATATTTGGTGATGCAATGGATTGTAGTCGCGTTGTACGGCCGACCGCGCCAGTCGGTCGTGGTTGTGCTCAGCCGTGCAGGGCGCGCCCCGCAATGGCCAGGTGGGCCTCACCGATCGCTTCGCTGAGTGACGGGTGCGCGTGGACGAAGTTCGCCACGTCCGTGGGCAGGGCCTCCCAGTTGTAGATCAGCTGCCCCTCGGCGATCAGGTCGGTCGCCTTCGGGCCCACGATGTGGACGCCGAGCACGCGGCCGGCGTCGCCCTCCTGGTCGGTGTCCTTCTGCGCGATGATCTTGACGAACCCGGTCGCCTTCATCATCGCCGCGCGCCCGAGCGCCTGGAAGGGGTACTTCTCGGTCACGACCTCGAAGCCCTCGTCCTTGGCCTCCGCCTCGGTGTAGCCGACCGAGGCGACCTCGGGGTGGCAGTACACCACGCGTGGCACGCCGCGGTAGTCGATCGGCAGCACCTCCAGGCCACCGAGCTGATCGGCGACCAGGAAGCCCTCCTGGAACGACGCGTGCGCCAACCCCAGTGTCGGGATCACGTCACCCAACGCCCAGATGTTGTCCACGTTGGTGCGGCAGTACTCGTCGACGACCACGAACCCGCGATCGCTGACCTCGACACCGGCCGCGTCGAGCCCGGCACCCTCGGTGACGGGACCGCGTCCGACCGCGACCAGCAGTACGTCGGCCGCGACCTCCTCGACGCCGTCCTTGGTCTCGATCTTGCACACCACACCGTCGTCGGCGACGTCCACGTCGGAGAGCTTCACGCCCGTCATGGCGTTGATGCCCTTCTTGCGGTACGCACGGCCGACCTCCTTGGAGGCGTCCGCGTCCTCGAGCGGCAGCAGCCGGTCCTCGAGCTCGACCAGCGTCACCTCGACACCGAATGCGGCCCAGGCGGAGGCGAACTCCATGCCGACGGCCCCGGAGCCGAGGATGACCGCGGAGCTCGGCAGCTCGTCGAGGTACATCGCGTGGTCGGAGGACAGGATCTTCTCGCCGTCGAACGGCGCGAAGGGCAGCTCGCGCGGCTTCGAGCCGGTGGCGACCACGATGGCGGCCGCAGTCACGGTGCGCGAGCCGTCCTCGGTCTCCACCTCGACGGTGTTGGCATCGGTGAGCTGACCGGTGCCGATGATGGTCTCGACCCCGCGGCCCTTGAGGGCTCCCTGCAGGCCCTTCCACATCTTGTCGACCACGCCGTCCTTGTGGGCGTTGAGCG
>CAYTLZ010000442.1:0-1301 GCA_964438785.1 uncultured Actinomycetota bacterium
CCGGATGCTCTACATCCACCCCTCCGAGTGCATCGACTGTGCGGCGTGCGAGCCCGCCTGCCCGGTGGAGGCGATCTTCTACGCCGATGACGTCCCCCCGGAATGGGGCGAGTTCACCGCCATCAACGCGGAGTACTTCGAGGGCAGTGTCACGGGTCTGGGGTCACCGGGCGGTGCCGGCGAGGTCGGCGTGTCCAACGTCGACCACCCGAAGGTCTCGGCCTACGAGATCCCGTCGGCGACCTGAGCGATCGCGCGATGCGCGGTCGGCGACGACGGGGCGCGACGGATGTCGGGTCCCTGGTCACCCACCACCTCGAGGCGGGTGAACCGACGGGATGGTTCGAGCCGCTCTACGCGGCGGCCGGCCGCGATCCGGACGCCGTGCCCTGGGCGGACGGTGGCCCGCATCCCTATCTGACGGACTGGTTGGACGATCCGGTGGCCACCCCGCCGGGACGTCGGGCGCTGGTGGTCGGCTGCGGCCTCGGTGACGACGCCGCGGAACTGCACGACCGGGGCTTCGAGGTGACCGCGGTCGACGTGGCACCGAGCGCGGTGCGGTGGGCCGAGCGACGGCATCGGCGGCGCGACATCAGCTGGCGGGTCGTCGACGTGCTGGATGCACCGGCCGAGCTGGTCGGTGCGTTCGATCTGGTCGTCGAGATCCGCACCGTGCAGTCACTGCCCGGGGTCGTGCGGGACGCGGCGATGGACGCCATCGCCCGCCTGGTCGCCCCCGGTGGCGTGCTGCTGGTCGTGACGCTGGTGGCCCGTGACGAGGCGACGGCACGAGCGCACGTCGGTCCGCCCTGGGCCCAGGCACCGAGCGAACTGACCGTCTACACCGGGCCGGGGCTGTTGCGGCTCGCGCTCGAACACCCGGATCCCGACGACGCCGGTCTGATGGAGATCCGTCTCACGCTGCAACGGCCGGTGGACGCGCCACCCGAACCGATCGGCGGACCGGACGGTCTACCACTGGTGCCCTGAACCACCCGGCTGCCCCGGCCACCCCGGTCGTCGCGGTCGTCGCGGTCGTCCCGGTCGTGCCGGCGCGCCCCGGTCGTGCCGGCCGGCCTGGCAGTCCGCGCGCGGTTGACTGGCTCGGGATTCGCGTTCGATGTAGTGAAACGCGATCCCTGGTCGCGTTTCACTACATCGAACGTGGTCGACGGCGCGGACAATGACGGCTGGTGGCGGACTCGCCGCGCAGCGTTGCCGGTCGTGGACACCGACCCGCCGACGCCGGTGTGTGGTCGCCGGTGTGTGGTCGCCGGTGTGTGGTCGCCGGTGTGTGG
>CAYTLZ010000443.1:0-1282 GCA_964438785.1 uncultured Actinomycetota bacterium
GGAGCCCGACGTGATCATGGAGGAAGCGGCTCGCATTACGCTGGCGATTGCCGTGATGGGAATATCGCTGCGACTGCCGCGTGGATTCATTAAGAAACAGTGGAAGACGCTGGCGATCCTCCTGGGCGTGCTAATACCGTTAACCGCCCTGATATCCGGCTTCATCGCCTTTGGGGTGCTGGAAATATCATTGCTGGCGGCGCTGGTATTCGGCGCCACGGTCACCCCCACGGACCCTGTGGTAGCGACCTCCATCGTGACCGGCAGCGTCGCGAAGAAAAACCTCTCCCCCCATGTCCGCGACATCATATCGGCGGAAGCCGGAAGCAATGACGGGCTGGCTTACCTGCTGGTGATGCTCCCGGTACTGTTGATGACCCAATCAGGGGAAACGGCTTTGGGCATCTGGCTGGTACACGTCTTCCTCTGGAAGATCCTGGGTGCTGTCATGCTCGGCGTGGTAATCGGCGCCCTGGCCGGGCGGCTGCTCCATCATGCGGAAGATCAGCACAGCGTGGAAAAGAGCTCCTTTCTCGCCTACACGCTTGCCCTGACCCTGCTTGTGCTGGGCACGGCCGTTTTGATTGACGTGGAGGCCATCCTCGCCGTTTTCGCGGCTGGCCTGGCATTCGACCAGTTCGTCGGCGCGCAAGAACGGGCCGAAGAAGAAAACGTACAGGAAGCCGTGAACAGCTTCTTCACACTGCCTGCCTTTACCTTGTTCGGGCTGATGATCCCCTGGGACGAGTGGTTCCGGCTAGGCTGGACCGGGTTGCTCGCCGTAGTGGCCGTGCTGATCTTTCGGCGCCTTCCCGTGCTGCTGTTGCTGTATCGCCTGACCCCGTCTCTCGGGTGGCGAGATGCCTGGCTGGTGGGCTGGTTTGGACCATTGGGGATTGGCGCGTTGTTCTATACCACCTTGGTCAGTGGGCGCCTCGACGAAGGAGCGCTGGTCTGGACACTCACCAGCATGGTCGTTTTCGCCTCTGTCGTGGTCCACGGCCTGAGTGCAGGGCCCCTCGCAAGACGATACGGGAAAGCCGTCGGCTGAGGGACTGGCGGCCCCAGCCTCCACTATTCCTCGCCATCCCCCTTTCGCAGTAGAGCGTACACGATGACGCTGTCCGCAAGCGTCGTCTCGGCTTGCACGCCCCCGCCTGCCGCGGAAAGGCGAATACGGGACACCCATGAACTTCGCCGTATCGAGTAACTGGGTGTCCCTTACTCGTGATCAAAATCCCAAAAACAGCATGTCCAATGCCGCGGAGATTTCATGCTGTCG
>CAYTLZ010000444.1:0-1281 GCA_964438785.1 uncultured Actinomycetota bacterium
GTACATCAGCTCGTCGGTCGCGGAGCGCAGCACGAACGGGTCGGTGCGCCGGTCGCGGAAGCGCGACAGGTCCAGCGGACGTCCGTAGCGCACGGTCACCGGTTCGCGGCGCGGCACGTAGGAGCCGGTCGGCATGGCCTGTTCGGTGCCGGCCACCGCGCAGGGGATGATCGGGACGTCGGCTTCCAGCGCCATGCGCACGGGACCGGTCTTGCCGCGGTACAGCCGCCCGTCCGGGCTGCGGGTCCCTTCCGGGTAGATGCCGAGCAGGTCACCACGGCCCAGGATCTCCACGCCGGTCTTGAGGCTGTCCTCGCCCTGGCCACCGCCGCCACGGTGCACCGGCACGACACCCGTGCCCTTGAAGAACCATCGGGTGCGCCAGGAGTCCCAGTAGTCGGCCTTGCCCAGGAAGTAGACGGGGCGCGGCACGTTCATGGGTAGGACGATGGAATCGACGAACGACAGGTGGTTGCACGCGAGGATCGCCGGCACCCGGTCGGGGACGTGTTCGATGCCCTCGAGCTGGACGTGCAGGTACGGGTTGACCACCGGCGGCAGCACCTTGCGCAGCGCTCGGTACATCCGTGGTGCGTCGCTCATGCCAGCCACAGATGGCTCCTCGCGCGTCGGCTCCCGGGTGGACGGTCCCCTCGAGCGGCGTCATCGACGCCGTGCAGACCGGATGATCCCCGCGGACCACGGCCGATGCGGCAGGAGGAGCCCGTCGCAGCTTGTAGCCTACGGCCTGCACCCGAAGGGCGCGAGTGTCGAACCCCGACCGTGCGGCCGACAGAGGTTGGAGAACCGGTGGCTGAGGAACTCGGTACGTGGCCACCCGAGCAGGCGACGGTGCTGCTCGAGGTGTTGCAGAAGGCGGGCATCAAGCCCGACGCGAAACGCACCCGCGAGGGTGTGATCGTCACCGTGCCCGACGAGGCCGCCGACGACGCGCACCGCGAGCTGGTCGCCAACATGGATGCGATCGCCCGGGCCGCCAAGCGTGAGCGACCCAAGTCGGGGCAAGCCCGCAAGGCCCGACCGGTCAAGGGAGCCGATCACCCGAGCGACAAGCAACGCCAACGGGAGATGGCCACCGAGCGGCTCAAGGGTGCGCGCACCCCGCTGATCATCGGCATCGTGCTGCTCGTGGTCCTGGCGCTGTTGACACGCTCGCCGGTGCTGTGGGTCGTGATGCTCGGTGCGCTCGTCTACTTCATCGGGAAGCGCGCACAGGAGCGGGGCGACGATCCCGGCCGGGGCGGCGGTGGCCGCTACTAG
>CAYTLZ010000445.1:0-1280 GCA_964438785.1 uncultured Actinomycetota bacterium
CAACTACAACCGCTGCATCCTGTGTGGCCTGTGCATCGAGGCGTGCCCGACCCGGGCGCTGACCATGACGCACGACTACGAGTTCAGTGCGGACCAGCGGTCCAAGCTGATCTACACCAAGGACGACCTCATCACCGCGGTCGCTCCCGGCGGCGAGGACACCCCGCACACCGACCGTCAGGTGAAGGCACGCGGCCTGAACTACTACGGTGGGCTCGCCGTGACGCCACCGACGCTGCACGGTGGCAAGTACAAGCCGGCTGCGGCAGCACCCTCGGCCCGTGCGGCACAGGTCGTGCCCCACGGTGAGCTGCCCGAACCCGGCGACGAGCCGACCGACCCCGCGATCGTCGGGGGGCGGACACGCGATGGAGGCGACAGCTAGATGATCCTGCTGGCCCAAGCTGCGGAGGCGGCGGGCGGCGGCACCTCGGAAGTCGTCCTGTTCTGGGTGTTCGCTGTGCTCGCGCTCGGTGCCGCGATCGCCGTCATCACCATGCGCAACATCGTGCATGGTGCGCTGATGCTCGTCCTCAACTTCCTCGCCATCGCGGGGCTGTACCTGACCCTGGAGTCGTCGTTCCTGTCGATCATCCAGGTCCTGGTGTACGCCGGCGCGATCATGGTGCTGTTCCTGTTCGTGATCATGCTGCTCGGCGTGGACAACGACGACCTGCTGACCGCCGACCCCAGGGGCCGGATCGGTGCCGTCGTGGCCGCCGTCGCCCTCGCCGGGGCGTTGACGTTCGCCTTCCTCGGTCCCTACACCGGGCCCGCCTCGGTGTGCGGCCCGGACGCACCGGCTGCGAGTGTCGGGGCCGTGGACTGCGCCGGGCTGGCCGAGGCCTACGGCGAGGACGACGCGTCCGGGGTGGCCTTCCTCGGTCGGTCGATGTTCACCCGCTACACGTTCCCGTTCGAACTGTCGGCCCTCCTGCTGACCGTCGCGACCATCGGCGCGGTGATCCTGGCCCGCAAGCGCGACCTCGCCCCGGAGGACTTCGACGAGGCGGAGAACGATGCGCCCGATGGTGTCGGTCCCGACGCCGACACGGGTGTGACGGTGGCCGCGTCCGACGCCGACCGGGTGATCGAGACCGACGCGCACGACAGTGAGCCAGGCGCGACGCCCGGTGACCCGGACCGGGAGAGCTGACCCATGGCCATCGGCTACTACTTCATCCTGTCCGGACTGCTGTTCTGTATCGGCCTGGCCGGCGTCATGCTGCGCCGCAACGCCATCGTGCTGTTCATGTGCGTGGAGCTGATGCTGAACTCGG
>CAYTLZ010000446.1:0-1270 GCA_964438785.1 uncultured Actinomycetota bacterium
GTGGTCAACGTGCCGATCGGGTTCATCTCGGACCACATGGAGGTCATCTACGACCTCGACGTGGAGGCCGAGGAGACCGCCGCGAAGATCGGGCTGCCCTTCGCCCGGGCGGCCACGGTCGGCGTCGATCCGCGGTTCGTCGGGATGATCCGTGAGCTGATCCTGGAACGGACCGACGACGCCCCGGCCCGGGCGCTCGGGACCCGGGGTCCCAACCACGACTTCTGTCCGGTCGACTGCTGCTTCACCCCGAACCAGGAGCTCCGCGACGTCGTCGCGGCGGCACCGGCGCGCACCCGCCCCGGCGCGTGAGCGGCGACCGGGCCCGGGCCGAGTTCGCCGCGGAGACCGACGGCGGCCGGTGGCGGCGGCAGGCGAGCCGCTTCACCGGCCGGGTGTCGGCCGACGGGTCGTCCGGGTGGCGGGCCGAGCCGGGCGCGTTCCACCTCGTGGTCTCCCTGGCCTGTCCGTGGGCGCACCGGCAACTGATCGTGCGGGCGCTCAAGGGCCTCGACGACGCCCTGCCGGTGACGATCGTGGATCCGTGGCGCGACGAGCGCGGCTGGCGGTTCAACACCGAGGTGGACGCGACCTGGCCCGAGTACCGACCCGACCCGGTCGCCGGCCGTCGGTACCTGTCCGAGGCCTACCTCGCCACCGACCCGGCGTTCGAGGGTCGGGTCACCGTGCCCGCCCTGCTGGACGTCGCCACGGGCGAGGTGGTGACCAACGAGTTCCGCGTCATCGACGTCCAGCTCAATGAGGCGTTCGACGCGTTCGCTGCGCACCCTGGGGTCGACCTGTATCCCGCGGCGCTGCGTGACCGGATCGACGCCCTCGACGAGGTGCTCTACGACGAGGTGAACAACGGCGTCTACAAGGCCGGGTTCGCGACCGACCAGGCCGCCTACGACGAGGCGTTCGACACGCTCTTCGCCCGGCTCGACGCGCTCGAGGTCGACCTCGCGGCCCAGCGCTACCTGTGCGGTGACGTGCTCACACTGGCGGACATCCGGCTCTACACCACGCTGATCCGGTTCGACGCCGTCTACCACAACCACTTCCGGTGCAACCGGCGGACGCTGCGCGAGTACCCGGTCCTGTGGGCCTATCTGCGCGACCTCTACCAGACCCCCGGATTCGGCTCGACGACCGACGTCGACCACATCAAGCGGCACTACTACACCACGCACGACACGCTGAACCCGACCCGGATCATCCCGCGCGGTCCGGTGCTCGACCTCGATACGCCCCACGGCCGCGAGGCGCT
>CAYTLZ010000447.1:0-1267 GCA_964438785.1 uncultured Actinomycetota bacterium
AGAAGACGTAGAACAGCAGCAGGTCGGTGGCGGCGAACACGCCGAGCACCGCGGCCTCGAGCACCAGGAACGACGCGACGTAGCCCTTGAGCCGGTCGGTGACGGTCGGGTACGAGGCCAGCAGCACCAGCGGCGTCAACAGCGTGGTCAGCAGGATCAGCAGGAGGCTGACGCCGTCGACCGCCAGCGAGAACGACGCCCCGATCGACGGGATCCAGGACAGCGAGGTGGCGAGCTGGAAGCCGCCGTCGCTGAACTCGAACACGGCGAGCGCCGCCAGCGAGGCGACGAAGGCGGCCCCCGAGGCGACGACACCGATGATCTTGACGGTGCGGTCGTCACCTTCGGGCAGGAAGGCCAGCGCCAGCGCCCCGATCAGGGGCAGCGCGATGAGGATGGTCAGGATGTTGTCCATCAGATGACCACCTGCACGAGCACGACCGCGACCAGGACCAGCGCACCGAGCACCATCGCCCCCACGTAACCCCGGACGAGGCCGGCCTGGGTCTGGCGACCGGCCCGGCCGATGGCGGTGGATGCGGCCCCGGCACCGTTGACGGCCCCGTCGATCACGCGGGCGTCGAACCAGGCCATCAGGCGGCCGAGCTGGCCGCCCGCCTTGACGAACACGGCCTCGTAGGCCTCGTCGACGAAGAACTTGCGCTCGAACAGTTCGGCGACCGGCCCCTTGACCGGCTCGGACATCCGCCCGACGCTCACGTCACGACGGACGTAGGCGAGGTAGGCGAGACCGATGCCGAACAGCGCGGCGACGATCGCGATCGGGATGAGCACGGCCTCGGTCAACGGACCGGCCGGCTCGTAGCCGAGCGCCGAGATGTCGGCGACCGCAGGCTCGAGGAAGTTGAAGAACGGCCCGCGGTGCACCGGGTTCAACACCAGTCCACCGATGGCGGACAGCACCCCGAGGATGATCAGCGGCACGGTCATGGACCGCGGCGACTCGTGGGGGTGCACCTCGTCGCCGAAGCGCGGCTTGCCGAGGAAGATGAGGAAGAACCAGCGCGACATGTAGAACGCCGTCAGGATCGCGGCGACCAGCCCGACGACGTAGACGCCGCCGTAGCCGTGCAGGTAGGCCTCGGTCAGGATCTGGTCCTTGGAGAAGAAGCCGGCGAACGGCGGGATACCGGAGATCGCCAGCCACGCGACCAACGAGGTCCAGAAGGTGATCGGCATCGCCTTGCGCAACCCACCCATCTGCCAGGCATCGGTCCGGTTCGCCATGGCGTGCATGACCGAGCCG
>CAYTLZ010000448.1:0-1237 GCA_964438785.1 uncultured Actinomycetota bacterium
CATCGCCTCCGTCGCCGGCGCCGCGGCGTCCATCGGTGCCACCCTGCGCCGGTGAGCGCCGGTGAGTACCCCGTGGCTCAGCCCTCGCTGATCGAGACCAGCCGGCCCCGGACCTCGCCCTTCGCCAACCGATCGATCCCGTCCGCGATCTCATCGAACCCGATCTTGGTCAGCAACGGGTCGAGTTCACCCTTGGCCATCCACTCCATGACCGAGGTGATGTCCTCCTTCGTCCCGCCGACCGAACCTTGGAGCGTCACGGCCTTGAGGATCAGCGGCCAGGTGTTCACGGTGGTCTCGAGCCGGCCCATGCCGACCAGGATGACCTTGCCACCGGGTGCGATCGCCTCGATGGCGTCGGCGGTCGTGTCGCCGAAGCCGGCGAAGTCCACCACCGCTTCCAGCCCGACGTCCTCCAGTTCGGTGATCGAGCGCACCACCCGCTGGGCACCGATCTCCTCGGCCATCGGCCACACGGCTTCGTTGATCTCCGCCACGTAGAGTTCCGCGCCGTTGAGTACGGCGACCCGGGCGCCGACCTGGCCGAGGCCACCGAGGCCGATGATGGCCACCTTGGTGCCCGCTGTGACCCCCGCAGCGCCCATCACGGCCTGGTGGGAGGTCATACCGGAGTCCGTCGCGGCCGCGGCATGCGCGAAGCTGACGCCGTCGGGGATCGGGATGAGGGACTCCTGCGCGACCGACGCCTGCTCCGCGAAGCCGCCGTCGACCTGGTAGCCGTTGAACTCGTGCATCGGCCAGACCGCGACCCGGTCACCGACGGCGTAGCCCTCCACGCCGTCGCCGACGGAGGTGATCACGCCCGCGATCTCGTGGCCCGGTGTCACGGGGCGGACGGGGATGTTGGCCAGCCACTTCTCATCTTCGAGGATGCCGACGTCCGAGTGGCACAGGCCAGCGGCGCGCACATCCACGATCACCCGTCCAGGCTGGTCCGTGGGTGGGTCGACCTCCGCGAGGACCAGCGGTTCGTGGGTTCCAGTGAATCTCCATGCCTGCATCGGTGACCTCCCGGTCGCGGATGTGACCGTCCGCACCTGCGGGGCGTCTGCTCCCGCCTTGCGGCCGCGGACGACTTCACACCGTGGAGTCCCGGGGCGTCGGCGCGCCAGGGTCGCAAGGCCCTGCATGCCCCGTGGGTGCCGCTCAAGGGCCACGCCGTACCCTGGCGCCATGTCCTCCATCAACCTGCCCTACGGCGTCTCCGTCCCGGAGG
>CAYTLZ010000449.1:0-1226 GCA_964438785.1 uncultured Actinomycetota bacterium
GACCGGCCGCTGGCCGACCTGAAGGGCATCGACCGGGTCCGCACGGGGCGGCTCGCAGAGCTCGGCATCATGACGATCGGTGAGTTGCTGGCCCTCGATGAGGACGAGATCGCGCGGGTGGCGACGGTGCTGCGGTCCCGGCGGTACGTGGATCTGTGGGTCCAGGTCGCGCTGCTGCAGACCGCGGCGCCGGTGCTCGGTCCGTCGCGGGCGGATGCGCTGCAGTTGGCGGCGCTGGCGGGGCGCTCGCCCGGCCAGTTGCGGGCCACGATCGGGTCGCAGGTCTGCTCCCGGTCGGCGTCGGTGCAGCTGTTCGACCTGCTCGCGGCCTTCGGTGCCGCCCTTGATCAGGGGGCGATGCGTTCGGTCACCCTGCGCGAGCTCCGGGCCGCGACGCGCCGACGTTGGTGAGCCGTACGGCGTCGCGGCCCTTCCGCGCCGTTGCTCCACGTGACTTCCCCGACACGGTCGAGGTAACGCCGTGGAGCAACCGCCTGTGGCGGGTGGCGGACCCGATCGCCAGCTTCCGCTCATCCTGGTGTAAGCCGTGAGCCGCACGGGCGCACACGGCGGACCCGGGCGTCACAGCGCCAGGGTGATGGCGAGCCAGACCAGCACGGCCACGGGCAGCCACCGGCCGACCACCTGGACGCGCCGGAGCCACCACCTCGATGTCGTTCCCAGCGCCTGCTGGAGGCGGTCACCGGGCAGCAGCCAGGAGAACAACGCGGCGCCGACGATGCCGGAGAACAGGATCACCTGGCCCCCGATGTTCTGGTCGATGAAGTCGAGCACCCGCTCGTCGCCGATGCGCAGCTCGACGGGCGTGAAGCTCAGCGCCGAGGGGACGGCCAGCAGCAGCATCACCCCGGTCACCAGGAGCACGGCGCGGGTGTGGCGCAGCCGGAACTCCTCGGCGACGGCGCTGAGGATCACCTTCAGCCCGGCGAGGCTGGAGCTGAAGGCGGCGATGAAGAACAGCACGAAGAAGGCGATGGCCAGCGGGAGCCCGAAGGCCATGTCCTCGAAGGCCAGGGGCAGGGTGCTGAAGGCCAGCTGGCTGCCCTCGCCCGGATCGAGGTCGTGGGTGAACACGAAGGGGAAGATCATCCATCCGGCGAGCAGGGCGATGCAGGTCTCCGTGACGGCGATGATCAGGCTGGCGCGGGGTACGTGGGCGCGCTTGGGGATGTAGCTGCCGTAGGTGACGAGGTAGCCCTGCCCGA
>CAYTLZ010000450.1:0-1224 GCA_964438785.1 uncultured Actinomycetota bacterium
GAGGTGCCCGCGTCGACACCGGTCGGCTGCGGGGTCTCGCGACCATCGTCGGCGACGGCCTCACGCTCGTCGTCCGACTCCTCGACCTGCTCGACCTCGTCGGTCCCGTCGGCGTCGTCGACCGGTGCGTCGGCCGGTGCCTCGACCGGCGCGAAGACCGGCACGTCCGTGCTGGACCCGGAGGAGCTCAGCGTGGCGAGGTCGGCACCGACGAGTCCGAGAATGGCCTGGCTCGTGGCCAGCTCGACCAGGCCGCGGTCGTCGGTGTTGAACGGGATGGCACCGGGGGAGTCGCTGTCCGGTCCGTCCTGGATCCCGAGGATCCAGTCCCGCGCGGCCTCGGCGGCCGCATCCTGACCACGCAGGCTGAACGCCGCCGCGGCCAGACCCGTCGAGTTGCTGTTCACGCCGTCGGCTGACGCGAAGCTGCCGTCGTCGGCCTGCGTGACGGCCAACCAGCTGACCGCTTCATCCGCTGCGGCGGTCTCACCGACCGCCAGCAGCGCCTGGACGGCGAGGCCGGTCGTGTCCACCGACGAGGTGCAGGTGTCGGGGTCGGCCGCGGCGTCGAACGACGACGGGATCCCACCATCGGGGCAGGCACTGTCGGCCAGGGCGGCCACGGCCGCTGGTGACGGGTCGACCCCGTCGGCGCGGTGCAGAGCCAGCACCGCCAGCGACTGGGTCAGCGGGGTGGAGAAGTCACCGAAGTCGCCGGTGTCGGTGAACCGGCCGACGAGACCGTCGGCCTCGTCGGTGACCTCGCGACCGAGCAGCTGGGTCACGAGGTCGTCACCCGCCGCGTCACGGGGATCACGATCGGCGACCTCCAGGGCCAGGATGAGCTTGGCGGTCGCCCCGGCGTAGGTCGCGTCGTCGGCGTCGAAACCCTCGCCGCGGGTGTAGGGGCCGACCTGGGTCGTGAGCCAGTCGGTGATGGCGACCTGGGTGTCGGCCGCGACCCCGACGGAGGCCAGCGCGAACAGCACGTCGATCGTCGGACCGGTGGACGGTCCGAACTCGGAGCCGACGGCCGGGTCGTCGGTGAGGGCACCGACGAGCCAGCCGGCGGCGGCCTCGGCCGGATCCTCGGTGGTGACGGTGTCGGCCGCGGCGAGCGTGGCCGGGAGCATGGTGGCAGCCAGGACGAGCGCGACCAGGGCGCTGAGCCGGCGGTGGATGGAACGTGTCACGTGACGTGCCTCTCGAGAGCGATCCGTGACG
>CAYTLZ010000451.1:0-1223 GCA_964438785.1 uncultured Actinomycetota bacterium
CAGGTGCCGATCGAGGTCCGCCCCGCGCGCTCCACCACGCTCGCGCTGCGCTGGATCATCGGCTACGCGCGGATCCGTCGTGAGCACACGATGGGCGAGCGGCTCGCCGGCGAACTGCTCGACGCCTCCAACGGTGTCGGTGCGGCCGTCAAGTGCCGCGAGGACACGCACAAGATGGCGGAGGCCAACCGCGCCTTCGCGCACTACCGCTGGTGAACGACCGCGGGTGATCTGACCGACCACCACGCACGACCGACGACGGGTGTGCCTCGCGAACCGAGGCGACCCACCAACGAGTCCCACGCCCCCCGACCGGGGCAGACGACCACCTCGACGAGGAAGCGACCACGATGGCCCTCAAGCGGACCGTGAAGCTCGAGAAGCTCCGCAACATCGGGATCATGGCTCACATCGACGCGGGTAAGACCACGACGACCGAGCGGATCCTGTTCTACACCGGGCGCACCTACAAGATCGGTGAGGTGCACGACGGTGCTGCGACCATGGACTGGATGGAGCAGGAGCAGGAGCGCGGCATCACCATCACGTCGGCCGCCACCACCTGCAAGTGGGGCGAGACGACGATCAACATCATCGACACGCCCGGTCACGTCGACTTCACCATCGAGGTGGAGCGCTCGCTGCGCGTGCTCGACGGTGCCGTCACCGTGTTCGACGGTGTCGCCGGTGTGGAGCCGCAGTCGGAGACCGTGTGGCGTCAGGCCGACAAGTACGGCGTGCCGCGCATCTGCTTCATCAACAAGCTCGATCGCACCGGTGCGTCGTTCGAGTACTCCTTCGGCTCGATCCGGGAGCGCCTGACCCCCAACGCGGTCCGTGCGCAGCTGCCGATCGGCCTCGAGGACCAGCTCGAGGGCGTGGTCGACCTCGTCGCCATGAACGCCACGATCTGGAAGGGCGAGGACCTCGGTGCCTCTTTCGAGGTCATCGAGATCCCGGAGGACCTCAAGGCCGACGCGGAGCTCTACCGCGCCGAGCTCGCCGAGAAGGTCGCCGAGACCGACGAGGAACTGCTCGAGCTGTTCTTCGAGGAGGGCGACCTGCCCAACGACGTGCTGAAGGACGGTCTGCGCAAGGCCACCATCAGCAACCAGCTCGTCCCGGTCTTCTGTGGCTCGGCGTTCAAGAACAAGGGTGTCCAGACGCTGCTCGACGCCGTCGTCGACTACCTGCCCTCGCCGCTGCAGGTCCCGCCGATGAAC
>CAYTLZ010000452.1:0-1218 GCA_964438785.1 uncultured Actinomycetota bacterium
GTCGCGGATCTCGGTGGCAAGCTCGTCGTCACCGACGGTGCCGGCGTCATGATCGTTCGCGCCGAGTGTCTGGGCATCTGTGACGCGGCGCCGGTCGTGACCATCAACTACGAGAACTACAGCCCCGCGTCGGCCGACGAGGCCATGGAGCTGCTCACGAAGGCCAGGGCCGGCGAGCCGCCGGAGTCGCCGCTGTCGAAGCACACCCCGGAGACGTTCAAGGCCGTCGAGCGCGAGCTGTCCGGCATCGACGACGGGACCGACGCCCAGCTCATCGAGGCGGCGCGGATCCAGGCCACCATGGAGGCCGGCCCGTCCTACCGCACCGGGGAGACGTCGATCCCGGTGTTGCACCCAGGGGGGGACCCGGTCGGGCACGGCGGCACGGCGTTCCGTGAGGCGTCCGCGATCGGATCGGTCCACCAGGCGGCCCAGAGCCTCAACGGTGACGAGGTCGAGCAGGTCGATGCCATCCGGGACGAGGGTGGCACGGAGTCGGAGGAACTCGCGGAGCAGGTCACCGGTGAGGGCGCGGAGCAGCCCCCGCCGGCCGAGGCGCAGCCCGAGCTGACCGACGAGCAGATCGACGTCGCAGCCAACGTGACGACCGACACCCCGAGTGATCCAGCGACCGACGCCACGACCGACGAGGAGCGCGAACGATGAGCATCACCGGCGAGGTGTCGGGTCTGTCGTACCGCTACGACGTCCCCGACGTCCACGAGATCGACGTCTACGAGCAGCACGACGGCTACGAGGGTCTGCGCAAGGCGCTCGAGATGGACCCCAAGGACATCATCGAGGTGGTGAAGGAGTCCGGACTCCGCGGACGCGGCGGTGCGGGGTTCCCCACCGGGCTGAAGTGGTCGTTCGTGGCGCAGGACACCGGCAAGCCGATCTACGTCGTGTGCAACGCCGACGAGGGCGAGCCCGGCACCTTCAAGGACCGGCAGCTCATGGAGACCGACCCTCACCAGCTGGTGGAGGGGATGATCGTCGCGGGCCTCGCGCTGAACGCCGAGATGGGCTACATCTACCTGCGCGGCGAGTTCGCCTACGCCTCGCGGCAGCTGTCGAAGGCGATCGCGGAGGCCTACGAGGCCGGCTACCTCGGCGAGGACGTGTGCGGGTCGGGCCGGCGCTACGACCTGCTGCTGCACCGGGCCGCCGGTGCCTACATCTGCGGCGAGGAGACGGCGCTGCTCGACTCGCTGGAGG
>CAYTLZ010000453.1:0-1206 GCA_964438785.1 uncultured Actinomycetota bacterium
GTGCGACGGGGAGTCCAGTTGGAGCGCGGGGTTCGCGCTCGCGTAGTCCTGCGTGGCACCGTGATGAGATCATCCTGGCGCTGGACCTGTTCGTGCGCTCTGGTTGCCTCGGTGGCGGCAACCTGCCGTTGAAGACTGATCCGGAGATCGTCGAGCTCAGCGCCCGCATCAACGCGCTGCCGATCTGGCGTGAAGCGGACCGCGCGGCAACCTTCCGCAACCCCGCAGGTGTGGCGCTCAAACTCGCCAACTTCCGCGCCATCGAACGAGACGTGGCGCTGCAGCACGGTGTACCAGGGGCGGAGGCGCTACCGAAGGGGATGGCCTCCTACAGCGCCCTGGACCGCGTGGTGTTCGAGGAGTTCGTGGACCGTTTCGAGGATCTGCCGCTGGAGGCGGAGGCTGTGTGGGCTGCTGCCGGGTTCGCTCGCGCAAGCATGGCACGCGACGCCCGGGGCGCCTACCTCGTGGCCCGCGACGCGCCCATCGACGGCGGCGGCATCCTCACCTACGAGTCGGGAGCTGGTCCCGCCGGCATGCGACAGCGAGGCGAGGCCAGCCTGGTGCTGGCCTACAGCGGGTTCCTCCAACAGCACGGGCATGAGGTCTCCGGGCGGCACTACCTCGCTGAGGGCGAGTCACGACCGCTGCGTGCCGACCTGCTGGTCAAAGACCTCAACGTCCTCGTCGAGGCCAAGTCGACCGATGCCCGCTACGCGATCCGCAGCGCCATCGGACAGCTCTACGACTACCGCCGTTTCGAGCCCAGCACACCGGAGCTGGCGGTACTGGTCCCAACCGAACCCGTCCCTGATCTGCGACGGCTGCTCGACGGCCTGTCGATCGGGTGCGTGTGGCCACGCGGCGATGGGTTCAGGGACTCGGTGGACGGTCGGCTGTGCGCATGACCTGCCACCAGGCCGGAACCTCCGACGCCGCGACATCCCACCCCCGCTGATCCGTGTTGACGACGCTGCTGCGTTGCAGGTCGTGAACCGGTTCGCAACACACCTTTATCGGCTACCTGTGGGCTGGGTCGCTGGAGCAGTTCGGCGAGCGCTCCGACGAGCAGCACCGCGACAACAGCTGCGGGTCGGGGTGTGGCCTGTTGCCACTGCCTCGACCCGTCAGCTGTCGGCGTGCCCGCCGGCTCAGTCGAGGGCGTAGAAGGCGCGGGTGTCGTCGAAGGAGAAGGACTCCTCGATC
>CAYTLZ010000454.1:0-1198 GCA_964438785.1 uncultured Actinomycetota bacterium
GAGCCACCCCTCCTGCCAGGCACGCCACAGCCGCGACAGATCCCAGGCCTTGTGCCCGGTGACGGTCGCGCCGCGATGGCCACGACGGGTCACCCGCCCCTCGGCCACCAGCAGCCAGGCGTGCAGCACCGTCCAGGCACAGCCCTCCAACGACCGTTCGAAGTAGGTCGTCTGGGTCTGGCCGGTGCGGTCGTCCAGCGACAGGAACAGCACCCGCTGCCCGGACCGCTGAGCCGGGGACTGCACCGCGACCTTGACCCCCGCGACCCGGACCGGCCGCTGGGTCGGCACATTCGGCAGATCACAGGCGCGCACGACCCCGAGGTGCTCGAGCAGCGGCTCGTAGAAGCTGATCACGTGTCGGGAGACGTCCAGTCCCGTCGCCGCCAACTCGGAGCGGACCCGGTCGGACTCCCGGTCGACGGGCAGGTCGACCGGCTGATCGGCGGCCAGGTCGAGCACGACCTGCTCTGCGCTCGGCGCGCTGGCAGACGCTCCCCCGCCACCTCGACGTCGTTGCTTGCGGTCGCGCCACAACTCCTCGACGGCCAGCGTCAGCGCCCGTCGCCCGGTCGGGCCGCCGCGCCGGCCGACGCCGACGAGCTGGTCCAGCGCCCCGGCGTCGACCAGTGCCATCGCGGTGGGACGGGACAGCCCGCCGCGGGTACGCAGGTCCTGCAGCGAGGTGAACGGCCGCTCGGCGACGAGCGCGTCGATCTCCGCGTCGGTGATGCCCTGGATGTCCTGCAGGCCGATGCGCACGGCGTAGCGGTAGCCGTCGCCGGCCTCGCCGGCGTCGCGGCCGGCCGGGGGCAGTGGGCGCTCCTCGCCGTCAGGCCAGCGCCAGCCGGGCGGCAGCAGCGCTTCCGCGGAAGCGCTTCGCGTGCCGGGTGCTTCCGCGGAAGCACCTGCGCGAGCACGCCCATCCCCCGGCCTACGTGATTCCGCGGAAGCAGCTCCGCGGGCGCGCCGGTCCCCCGTTGCGGGTGCTTCCGCGGAAGCACCTCCGCTCACTGCTGCAGCCGGCGGCCCCGCCCGCACCGCCGCGGTCAGCCCGAGCAGGTGGTCGGCCATCCCGCGGTCCAGGACCTCGACGGTGTAGGCGGACACCGACCGGTTGACGTCCGGCGGCAGCACCGCCACGCCGAACAGCCGGCACTCGTCGAGGATCATCCGCCGCGGGTACATGCCCGGGTCG
>CAYTLZ010000455.1:0-1192 GCA_964438785.1 uncultured Actinomycetota bacterium
GAGGCCGGCACGTTCGTCAACGGCTTCCACGAGACCTGGCCGATCGTCCACGCCGAGGAGGCCTACGGCTTCGCGCGGACCGGTCAGACGATCGTCAACGTGCCCGACGCCAGTCTGATGAAGCTCTACGTCGACGACGAGCCCCTGTTCCTGCCGACCGCCCGGATCACCGACTACGAACGGGCGCTCGACCTGCGCGAGGGCGTGCTCACCCGCGACATGAACTGGTCGACACCCGGCGGCAAGCAGGTGCAGATCACCTCCCGGCGGCTGGTGTCGTTCGCGCACCGCCACCTCGCCGCCATCTCCTACGAGGTCGTGGTCGATCACGACGCACCCGTGGTGATCTCCTCGCAGGTGCTCAACCGTGAGGACGCGCGCGCGCTCGACGAGCCGCGCAACGGCAACGGGGCCGGTGGGCTCGACAGTGATCCGCGCCGGGCCAAGGGCTTCGCCCACCGGGTGCTTAATGCCAAGGCCCACTTCGACGACGCCCACCGGATCATCACCGGTTACCGCACCACCAACTCGAAGATGACGCTCGCGGTCGGCATGGACCACGTCGTCGACACCGACAACCCGTGGCGGATGCAGCGCACCTGGTCGGAGGACCTCGGCAAGGTCGTGTTCACCATCGACGCCAAGGCCGGTGTGCCGGTGCGGATCACCAAGTTCTTCAGCTACCACACCTCCCAGTCGGTGCCACCGGCGGAACTCGTCGACCGGTGCACCCGATCCCTGGACCGGGCGCTGCGCGACGGCTACGGCGAGCTCGAGACCACCCAACGGGAGTTCCTCGCGGACTTCTGGTCCCGCGCGGACGTGCAGGTCGACGGACCGCGACGCGTCCAGCAGGCCATCCGGTGGAACCTGTTCCAGCTGCTGCAGTCCGCCGCTCGTGCGGAGACGACCGGGATCCCGGCCAAGGGGCTCACCGGGCAGGCCTACGAGGGGCACTACTTCTGGGACACCGAGGTCTACGTCCTGCCGTTCCTCACCTACACCGACCCGCGTGTGACCCGCAATCTGCTGCGCTTCCGCCACTCGATGCTGCCGCTGTCGCGTGCCCGGGCCCGCGAGATGTCCCAGCGCGGCGCGCTGTTCCCGTGGCGCACCATCAACGGTGAGGAGGCGTCGTCCTACTACGCCGCCGGCACCGCGCAGTACCACATCGACGCCGACATCGCGTTCG
>CAYTLZ010000456.1:0-1188 GCA_964438785.1 uncultured Actinomycetota bacterium
ACCGGTCCGGACGTACTCGTGGGTGTGCGCGTCGATCCCGGGGGTGATCCGCAGCCAGACCTGTGCGGTGACGCCACGTGCGGCGGCGAGCCGTTCGATCCGGTCGAGCTCGACGAACGAGTCGGCGACGATCCGTCCGACCCCGACCTCCAGCGCCCGATCGAGCTCCGCGACCGACTTGTTGTTGCCGTGCAGGACCAGCCGCGCCGGGTCGACCCCGGCCAGCAGTGCGGTGTGCAGTTCGCCGCCGGAGGCGACGTCGATCAGGAGCCCCTCCTCGTCGGCGATCTGCAGGATCCCGATCGCGCACCACGCCTTGGACGCGTAGGTGACGTCCACGCCGGGGAAGCCCTCGACGTAGCGCTGACAGCGCGTGCGCAGGTCGTCCTCGTCGACGACCCACAGGGCGGTGCCGTGCTCGCGGGCGAGCTCGGTGACCGAGACGCCGCCGATCGTGATCACGCCGGCGTCGTCGCGGGTGGCGGTCAACGGCCAGGGGCCGGCCGTCGTGTCGGTGGCCCGCATGGCGGGCGCTGGGTCGGTGGGCCCTGGGGAGGCCATCGGGTCGGTGGGCCCTGGGGAGGCCATCGGGTTGGTGGGCCCTGGGGAGGCCATCGGGTCAGCGGCCATCATCACATCCGTTCCGGGGCGCTCACGCGCAGCAGGCCGAGCGCGTTGACCAGTACCTGCCGGGCGGCGACGGCGAGGTGGTAGCGGGCGCGGCCGAGGGCCTCGGCCGCGGCGCGTTCCTCGTCGCTCGCATCGGCCGGGGCCAGGATCCGGCACTCGGTGTAGAAGCGGTGGAAGGTGCCGGCCAGGTCCTCCGCGTAGCGGGCGAGACGCTGGGTGGCGCGCAGCTCCGCAGCCTCCGCCACGGTCAACGGCAGCGCCGCCATCGTGGTCATGAGCTCCAGCTCGGCCGGGTGGATCAGCAGCGACAGGTCCGCGTCGTCGACCGTGCCATGGTCGAACCCGCGCTCGTCGGCGGCCCGCAGCAGCGAGTTGATCCGCGCGTGGGCGTACTGGACGTAGTAGACGGGGTTGTCCATCGACTGCTGGGCCACGACGGCGAGGTCGAAGTCGACGGTCGTGTCGAGCCCCTGGCGCAGGAAGTGGTACCGGACGACGTCGGTGCCGACCTCCTCGACCACCTCGTCGAGGTCGATGGTCTCCCCGGCGCGCTTGGAC
>CAYTLZ010000457.1:0-1174 GCA_964438785.1 uncultured Actinomycetota bacterium
CCACTTCGGGTCGGCCATCTGGTCGTAGATGCGGCGCAGCACCGGGGCCATCTTGTTGGACACGCGCCCGGCGACGATCATCAGGTCGGCCTGCCGCGGCGAGGCCCGGAAGACCTCCATGCCGAAGCGCGCCATGTCATGACGCGGGCCACCGGTGGTCATCATCTCGATCGCACAGCAGGCCAACCCGAAGGTGGCCGGCCACAGCGAGGTGGAGCGTGTGTAGTTGACCAACTTCTCCACGTTGGTCAGCAGGATGCCGTTGGGGAGCTTGCTCTCTAGTCCCACTCGAGGCCTCCTCGGCCGATCTCATAGATGAATGCCACGCCCAGGATGCCGATGAACAGTCCCATCTGACCGAGCCCGAACCAGCCGAGCTCACGGAAGACGATGGCCCACGGGTAGACGAACACGGCTTCGATGTCGAAGATCAGGAACAGCATCGCGACCATGTAGAACTTGACCGAGAAGCGCGTGTTCTTGACGTCCGCGAGCGGCTCGTTGCCGGACTCGTAGGCGGCGAGCTTCGTCGGGTTCGGGACCCTCGGCCCGACCAGACTGCTGACGGCGATGGAGCCGACCGCGAACGCGGTGGCCAGACCGAACAGCAGCAGAACCGGGAGGAACTCGGACAGCACGTTGGGGCTCCCTCGGAGGGCACCCGCTACCCCACCGGCTGGAGGCCGACGGACACGGGCATGGCGGGGGACGAAAAAAGACGGTGAATCGGTTGCAACGGTAGGGCCGGGTCGCGCGGACCCGCAAGACGCGTGCGGCGCTCGCGGGCACGCGGCGATGCGTCAGGCGGCGGGTGCCAGACGCTGCAGGGTGTTGACGACGGCGTCCTTGGTGTCGGCCGGCCGCGCGTCCGTGAGGTGGGCCATGAGCTTCATGACCAGTTCCATCAGCGGACGGTACGGCATGCCGTAGGTCGTGCAGACGTGCATCACGGTGGGGTTGCCGACCAGGTCCGCGAAGACCTTGCCGAGCGTGTAGTAGCCGCCGATGCGACGCCGGAGTTCCGCGTCGTAGGCGTCGAGGTCGCTGGTCCGCTTCGTGGTCAGCGCGCCGTCGATCACCTCGGCGGCGAGCTGCGCGGCCTCCATGGCGGAGCTGATGCCCTCGCCGTTGATGGGGTGGACCATGCCACCCGGGTCGCCCACCCGCACGACGC
>CAYTLZ010000458.1:0-1171 GCA_964438785.1 uncultured Actinomycetota bacterium
CGCCGATGGGCATGCCCTCGCGCAGCTTGAAGCTGGCGATGGACTTGCGGGCCCGGTTCACGCGCGGCTTCTGACCGGTGATGGTCGTGATGTCCTTGATGGCACCCTCGAGCGCCTTGGCATCGTTCACGGCTTCGCCCAGACCGACGTTGACGACGATCTTCTCGAGCGTGGGGATGCGCATCACGTTGCTGATGCCGCACTGCTCGGCGATCTTCGCCTTGTGGTCGTCCAGGTAGATCTGCTTGAGCCGCGGTGTCACCGGGGCGGTGACGGTGGGGGTCTCGGTCTCGCTCATGGTGGTTGCTCCTCGCCGGCTACGACCCGCACTCACCTGCGCGCGAACCGGTGGGCTGGCCGCCGGTTCGTGCGGGTGGGCACCGGTCCCGTGCACATCGTGGGGCCGCGTGGCGTCGTGGTGAACGTCGGTGTTGGTGGGGCGGTGGGCTAGAAGGTGCCGTCGCACCGCTTGCAGGCACGGACCTTCGAGCGACGGTCACCCTCGGTCTCGTAGACGAAGCCGACACGCGTCGCCTTGTCGCACGACGGGCAGACCGGCATCACGTTGGACAGGTGGATCGGTGCCTCGGTCTCGATGATGCCGCCCTCCTGGGCGCCACCCTGGGCCGACTGGATGCGCTCGTGCTTCTTGACGTAGTTCACGCCCTCGATCAGCACACGATCGCGCTCCTCGAACAGCTTCACCACGCGGCCGCGCTTGGGCGACTCAGCGGTGCCCTTGTCCTTGCCGGCGATGACCTCGACGAGGTCGTCCTTACGAATGCGTCGCATCAGAGCACCTCCGGGGCGAGCGAGATGATCCGCATGAACTTCTTGTCGCGCAGCTCACGAGCCACGGGACCGAAGATGCGGGTACCGCGCGGGCGACCGTCCGGCTGGACGATCACGCAGGCGTTGTCGTCGAAACGGACGTAGGTCCCATCGGGCCGGCGGCGCTCCTTGGTGGTGCGCACGACGACACAGCGGACGACCTCGCCCTTCTTGACGTTGGACTGGGGGATGGCGTTCTTGACCGTGCCGACGAAGACGTCTCCAACGGAGGCGTAGCGACGACCGGACCCGCCGAGCACACGGATGCAGAGCACCTCGCGCGCCCCCGAGTTGTCCGCGACCTTCAGCCGCGATTCGGTCTGGATCATCGTTCTCTCTC
>CAYTLZ010000459.1:0-1120 GCA_964438785.1 uncultured Actinomycetota bacterium
CGCTGGTCCGCGGCCGACCAGATAGAGTCGGCCGTGCGCGGGAAGCCGAACATCGAATAGAAGATGTACAACGGGATGAGCGGGACGCCGTGGGTGGCGTAGCTGGAGCCGGCCGCGTGGAACGTGCCCATCGACCCGGCCTCGGTGATGCCCTCGTGGATGATCTGGCCGTCCTTGGCCTGCTTGTAGGACAGCAGCAGCTCCTGGTCGACCGGCTCGTAGGTCTGCCCGAGGTGGTCGTAGATCTTGGCGGTCGGGAACCACGAGTCCATCCCGAAGGTCCTGGCCTCGTCGGGGATGATCGGCACGATCCGCTGGCCGAATTCCTTGGTGCGCAGCAGGTCCTTGAACACGCGCACGAGCGCCATGGTGGTGGCGACCTCCTGCTTGCCCGACCCCTCCTTCAACGCCGCGAAGGCGTCGTGCTCGGGCAGGGTCGGCACCTGGAACGACACCCGGCGCGCGGGGACGTAGCCGCCGAGTTCGCGCCGACGCTCCTGCAGGTACTCGATCTCCGGCGCGTCGTCACCCGGGTAGGAGTAGGGCGGGATATCCCCCTCGAGCGCCTCGTCGGAGACGTCGAGCTCGAGCCGGTCACGGAAGGTCTTGAGCGCCGCCGAGGACAGCTTCTTCATCTGGTGGACGGCGTTGCGCGCCTCGAAGTCCGGACCCAGCGTCCAGCCCTTGACCGTCTGGGCCAGGATCACCGTCGGGGCACCGGTGGTCTGCATGGCGGCCTGGTAGGCCGCGTGCACCTTGCGGTAGTCGTGGCCACCTCGACGCAGTCGGGCGATGTCCTCGTCGGAGAACGGCTCGATGAGCTGCTTGAGCTTGTCATTGGTGCCGAAGAACCCCTCACGGATGTGTTTGGGGCCGCGGGCCGGGTAGGTCTGCAGCTCGCCGTCCGGCACCTCGTTCATGCGCGCGATCAGGGCCCCGTCGGTGTCGCGGGCGAGCAGTTCGTCCCACTCGCGCCCCCACAGGACCTTGACGACGTTCCAGCCGGCCCCACGGAACACGCCCTCGAGCTCCTGCACGATCTTGCCGTTGCCGCGCACCGGCCCATCGAGCTGCTGCAGGTTGCAGTTGATGACGAACGTGAGGTTGTCGAGCCCCTCAC
>CAYTLZ010000460.1:0-1104 GCA_964438785.1 uncultured Actinomycetota bacterium
GGCTTAGGCCTGTCGATCGTGGGTGAGTTGGTCCGGCTGCACGGAGGACGCTTCCGTCTGCAGCAACCCGCGAGCGGGGGAACCCGGGCGATCGTCGATCTTCCGCTGCAGGTGGCGGAAGCCGCCCCGGAGACCCCGACGGTGGTGGCAACGCGGGATCTGCGGGGCGTGCAGGTGCTGGTCGCGGAGGACAACCGCATCAACCAGGAGGTCATGGCCGGGTTCCTGGCGGAGCTCGGCTGTGAGATGACCCTCGCGCAGGATGGTGACGAGGCCCTTCGATGCTTGGAGCAGGACACCTACGACGTCGTGCTGCTGGACTCTCTGATGCCTGGCCGCGACGGCATGGAGACCGCGCGCGAGATCCGGGCCCGGCAGGACGACCTGCGCCACCTCCCGCTCGTGGCGGTCACCGCGGACATGAGTTCCGTACGCCGGGCCAGCTGTGAACAGGCGGGCTTCGACCTGCTGCTGGCCAAGCCCTTCAGCCGCGAGCAGCTGCACGTGACGATCAGCCAGGCGCTGAGCCTGGCGCCGGACCGCGACCTGGGACCGCCCGGCGCTGTCGGCCAGACCGGTGACCGCACCGATCAGGCCCCCCGCCTCGATCCCGCGGCCCTGACCGCTTTGAGCAGCGATCGCCGGGGCGGGGACGACCTGCTCGCCCGGCTCTACCAGATCTACAAGGAGTACGCCCCGGGCTACGCCCACCAGATCCGTGACGGGATCGCGGCGGGCGACCCGCAGCGGGTCCGGGTCGCGGCCCATACCCTGCGGTCGAACGCTGCGACCCTCGGACTGCAGCGGCTCGCCACGGCCTGCTCAAATCTCGAGGCCACGGCGTTGGCGGCCATGGATGGCGGGGGTGCGGACCTACACCCACCGGGCACCAGGGTGCTGGAGGAGTTCGAGCCGGCCCTCGCTGCGCTGCGGGGCGCGCTGGCAGCCGAGGACGACGGGGGTGGTCGGTGAGTGCTGAGCTGACCGAACCCACGCTACTGCGCCCACGCCTCACCCACTCGGGGCTCGATGGGGATGCACCGCCCGCGCTCATCCTGGTGGTCGATGACGACCCCTTCATCCGGACGCTGCTCACCGGGTGGC
>CAYTLZ010000461.1:0-1102 GCA_964438785.1 uncultured Actinomycetota bacterium
GCCGTCGAGGTACCGGCCGACGTCGCCGCCGGTGCCCGCCGCGCGGTCGAGGCCATGTTGGCGGTCCGATGACGGTCCTGTCCCACCCGGCGGATCACCGGGCCGTGATCGTCGGCGGCGGTCTCGCCGGGCTGAGTGCCGCGCTGGAACTCGGTGACTGCACGCTGGTCACCGGAGGCGTCATCGGCGCGGGCGCGAGTGCGTGGGCGCAGGGTGGGATCGCGGCCGCACTGGGCCCCGACGACGACCCCGCCGCGCATGCCCGCGACACCGTGACCGTCGCCGGCGGACTCGGGGACACCGAGGTGGCTCGCACCGTCACCGCGGCGGCCATGGAGCGTGTGGCCTGGCTCGATCGGCTCGGGATCCGATTCGACCGCGATGGTGCGGGCTACCGGCTCGGCCGTGAGGCCGGGCACCGGGCCCACCGGATCGTGCACGCCGCCGGTGATGCGACGGGCGCGCAGGTGATGGCGGGGCTCGTCCGGGCCATGGCCGCCCGACCGGACATCACCGTGCTCCAGGGGACCCGGGCCCTGGACCTGCACCATGACCACGGTCGATTGACCGGCGTCACCGTCGTCGGTGAGCGAGGCCACGAGGTGCTGAGCACGTCCGCCCTGGTGCTGGCGACCGGCGGCTTCGGACACCTCTTCGCCCGGACCACCAACCCCGTGTCGGCGAACGGTGACGGACTCGCGATGGCGCTGCGGGCCGGGGTACGGGTCCGCGACCCGGAGTTCGTGCAGTTCCACCCGACGGCTCTCGACGTCGACCGCGATCCACTGCCGCTGGTCACCGAGGCACTGCGCGGTGCCGGTGCCGTCCTGCGTGACGCCGACGGCAGGCGCTTCATGACCGCCGTCCACCCGGACGCCGAACTCGCACCACGCGACGTGGTAGCGCGGGCCTGCTTCGCCGCGGCCCGGCGCGGGCCGGTCCGGCTGGACACGTCCCCGATCGGCTGCCCGCTCGAGGACCGCTTCCCGACGGTGGCCGCCGCCGCCCGGCGCGCCGGGTTCGACCCCGCTGCGCCGCTCCCGGTCACCCCCGCCCAGCACTACACGATGGGCGGGGTGGCCACCGACATCGACGGGCGCAC
>CAYTLZ010000462.1:0-1098 GCA_964438785.1 uncultured Actinomycetota bacterium
TGGCCGAGCAGTCCGACGATCTCGCCCTGCTGGACGTCGAGCGTGATGTCATCGACAGCGGTCAGCTCACCGAACCTACGCGTGACCCCGTCGATCTCGAGAGCTGGTCGCTCGGTCATGCGTGCACCCTCGACAAGTTCACGCCCATCCCCGTCACCGATCACGCCGTGGTCCTGGTGGGCACAGCGTACGCGTCTCCACCTGTCCGGGAGCCTCCCGCCGCTGTTGCCTAACCGCGCCAAGCCAGCCTGGTGCGGTCGTCCCGGTTGCGTGCGTTCGGTGAACGGTCGACCGAACCGGTGAACAACACCGACAGCAGGACGAGGTTCTCCCAGAAGAAGATGTTCATCAGCAACAGCGTGGCGATGTGGAAGGACACGATCACCACGAGCCATATCGCACGGAAGCGGGCCGAGCGCAGCGAGAGGAGCGAGAGCACCTCGAAGACCGTCACGACGAGCATCCCGGTCACCACCAGCACCTCCGCGAAGGGGAGGTCGAGCACTGCAAGACCGAGGTCGAAGTCGTACGGACCGTACTGCTGCGATCTTGCGGCGAGCCACCGTTCGATCGAACCGTCGGCGAACACAGCGACGCCGCCCTGTACCGCACGCCGCGATCCGATCAGCACGTAGGTGGTCGCGACGATCGCAGCGCTCAGCAGCATCGGTCCCCCGTATCGCCAGCCGTTTGGCCCAGCGCGTCGGCGGCAGATCGAGAGGGCATCCGCGGCGGGAGCCAACGCGAGCACGACGGCGGTGAGGAGCACGGCCGCCTGGGCATGGTTGGCGTAGCCCTGGATGCTCTTCATCGCGCCGTCGTGCCAGAGGATCAAGAGGACCGCCGTGAGCGCGATGGGACGCCATGGGCGTACACCGAGCACACAGGCCAACGTCAGCGCGAGGCCCGTCACCTTGAGCGCGATGAGTGTCGACTCAGAGGCGAGTAGCGCCTCCATCGGCAGCATCCGCATGATCCCGGCCGGCGCGATCACTTCCGCGGGCAGGCGGGTGAACTTGGTCACCGGAGTCATCGCGATGATGGCGAACCAGACGCCGAAGACGGCGATCCGGGCAGCCGCGAGTCGGTCAGCGGTGG
>CAYTLZ010000463.1:0-1087 GCA_964438785.1 uncultured Actinomycetota bacterium
CACCGTGGTCAAGCGCCCGCGGCACCTCTCGACCAGCAGCGACGGGCTCCCTGCCTCTCATCCCACCCGGCGTCGGGTTGCTATCCGGCGTTCCTGAGGTGCATCGCGCTGCAGTTGGTCGTGCAGGACGGTGCCCACAGCGACGACGGCAGTTGGCTGGTCGGATAGCGCGCGGTCGCCTCGACGACCGTCAGGCCGTTGCTGAGCCGGATCGACTCCCCGGTGGTCCGGCCTGGGGTCGACTCCTTCTCCGCGCCTGCTTCCGAAGGTGTGCTGCTGAGGTAGGTGAAGGCTGCCTCGAAAGCCACCTCGAACCCGTCGGCACCCCTGACGACGACGTCCACGGTTCCCTCTCCCGGTCCCGTTGGGACCACGACGCCGCTCAGGGAGTGGGGACCGCTGTTGCGCACGTTGATGCTCGGCGCGACGAACCCGCCGAAGGTGACCGTCACGTCGTCAAGAGCCTGGCCTGACGTGTCAACGTGCACCGTGACGCGGTCACCGGCGTTCCCGGTATCCGACTCGACCGGTCCGGCCAGCTCGGGGCCAGTACCCGGGGTTTGACCGCCGTCGCCGCCGCCGGTCACTGCACCGTTGACTGTGCTGTTCACGGCGCTGCCGTCGCTGCCTCCGCTTCCGCCGTTCATCGGGCCGTTCACTGCGCCGCCGCCACCGCCACCGCCGTCGCCGTCGTCGGCTCCGCCGTTCACTGCGCCGTCGCGACCGCCGTTCACTGTGCTGTTCACGGCGCCGGCGCTGCCGTCGTCGCCTCCGCTGTGCACTGTGCTGTTCGCCGCGCCGCTGCCGTCGTCGTCGCCGCTGCCGCTGTCTTCGCCGCCGCTGTTCGCTGCAGCACCGCTGTCGTTGGCGCTTCCACTGCCGCCGTCGCCGCCGCCTCCACCGCCTCCACCGCCGCCGTCGGCGCTGGTGCCGGTCCCCCCCGCGGTGGTCACCACGGCCTCCTCGTCGTCGCTGTCCTCCGGCAACTCCTCCGCGGGGCCGACGTGGAAGGGGCCGACGTAGGCCGACTCATCGTCGAACTCGAGCACCCAGGCGTAGTCGCCCTCGGGTAGCTCCACCGACAGCG
>CAYTLZ010000464.1:0-1077 GCA_964438785.1 uncultured Actinomycetota bacterium
GGGACCAGCAGCCCGCGCTCGGTGTCGACGGCGATACCGAGGTTGATGTAGCGGTGGAAGGTCGCCGTCCCGGCGTCCATGTCCATCGAGGAGTTCATCACCGGGTGCCGCGGCAGCACCATGCACACCCCGCGGGCGATCATCGGCAGCGGTGACAGGCTCGCGCCGTGGTTGGCCTTGAAGGCGTCCTTGGTGGCTGCCCGCAGGTTCATGATGTTGGTCAGGTCGACCTCGACCGCGGCGGTGAGCTGCGCGGTGGTCTGCAGCGACTCCATCATGGACCGGGCGATGGCCTTGCGCACGCGGTTGAGGTCCTGCGTGACCTCGCGGTCGCCGCCGAAGTCGATCTGGGTCGGGGACGCGGCGGGACGCTGGCGCTCGCCCGGTGCCTGGACGACCGCGGGGGGCGGCGTGACCGACGGGGCGCTGGCCGTCGGCGCGGTGTCCGCGCCGGCGGCGCTGGTCTCGGTGGCGGTGCCTGCCGCGGGGGCCTCGCCACCGCTGGCGATGGCCCGCTCCGCGTCGTCGCGGGTGATGCGACCACCGGGTCCGGTGCCCTCGACGTGTTCGGGGGTGATGCCGGCTTCACGCAGGAGCTTGCGGACCAGTGGCGAGGTCAGGGCCTTGCTGCCGATGACCTGACCGTCGTCGCCCGAGCCGCCGGACGAGGTGGCGCTGCTGCTCGCGGCCGCTGCCGCGGCTCCGGTGTCACCGCCTCCGGTGTCACCGCCTCCGGTGTCACCGCCACGGTCGGCGTCGTCGGTCGCCTCGGTGCTGTCGGCTGCCGCGGTGTCGTCGGAGGTGTCGTCGGAGGTGTCGCTGTCGCCGGCGGGGGCGTCGCCGTCGCCGATGACGACGATGACCTGGCCCACGGCGATGGTCTCGTCGACCTCGGCGCGCAGTTCCTGGATGGTGCCCGCGACGGGCGAGGGGATCTCGGTGTCGACCTTGTCGGTGGAGATCTCGACGATGGGTTGATCGACCTCGACGGTGTCGCCGACCTCGACCAGCCAGGCGGTGATGACGCCCTCTTCGACGGATTCGCCCAGTTGGGGCAGCTCGACCTCGGTCGCCACG
>CAYTLZ010000465.1:0-1074 GCA_964438785.1 uncultured Actinomycetota bacterium
CGCAAGTCCATCGCCAGCTTCAAGCTGCGCGAGGGCATGCCCATCGGCGTCAAGGTCACCCTGCGCGGCGATCGGGCCTGGGAGTTCTTCGACCGTCTGCTGTCGGTCGCCCTGCCACGTATCCGCGACTTCCGGGGCCTGAAGGCGACCGCCTTCGACGGCCACGGCAACTACACCTTCGGTCTGGTCGAACAGCTCATGTTCCCCGAGATCGACTACGACGACATCGACGCGGTGCGCGGCATGGACATCACGATCGTCACCACCGCCGAGGACGACGAGCAGGGCCGGGCGTTCCTCGACGCCTTCGGATTCCCGTTCGCGCGCCCCGAGAACAACTGAGTTCGGCACCCGCCTCACGACGCCCCACGGAGGGTTGATCCACACCATGGCGAAGAAGTCCAAGATCGCGCAGGCCAAGCGTGGCATGAAGTACGACGTCCAGAACTACACGCGCTGCGACCGTTGCGGTCGTCCGCGGGCCGTCTACAAGCGGTTCCGCCTGTGCCGCGTCTGCTTCCGCGAGATGGCCCACGCCGGCGAACTGCCGGGCGTGCGCAAGGCCAGCTGGTAGTCGCGGCCTCCCCACCCAACGAACCGGGAAGTGCCGGGCCCCACATCGGTCCCGGTAACCCCATAGGAGCACCATCATGACCATGACCGACCCCGTCGCGGACATGCTCACGCGTGTGCGCAACGCGTCGATCGCCTACCACGAGACCACCTCGATGCCCTCGTCCAAGATCAAGGTGAACATCGCCAAGATCCTGGAGCAGGAGGGCTACATCGAAGGCTGGAGCGTGGAGCAGACCGAGCCGCAGGCCACGCTGACGATCCGTATGAAGTACGGCTCGGAGCGTGAACGCGTCATCACCGGTTTGCGCCGTATCTCCAAGCCGGGCCTGCGGGTCTACGTCAAGCGTGACGAGATCCCGCGCGTGCTCGGCGGACTCGGCGTCGCGATCCTGTCCACCAACGCCGGCCTCATGACCGACCGGACCGCCCGCAAGGACGGCCGTGGCGGCGAGGTCCTGGCCTACGTCTGGTAGGGGAGAGGCACCCATGTCCCGCATC
>CAYTLZ010000466.1:0-1067 GCA_964438785.1 uncultured Actinomycetota bacterium
CACCCGACCTCACCTTCCTGGTCGTTGGGCGCCGCGGTTCCGCAGGTCGGTGGGCCGGTCGGTGGAGGCCGGGAGTGCGGGTCGAAGAGCTCCCACATCGCGTGTGATGTCAACATCCGGCCATAGGTGGCCGGAAACTGGCAGCGATTGGACCATGAAGTTGGGTTGATGCCATCTTTCGGCCAGAGGTGGCCGGATCCTGGCATCGGGTCGGTGGGTGCCGCGGGCCGCCGGGTGCCGCGGGCCGCCGGGTGCCGCGGGTGCCGCGGGCCGCCGGGTGCCGGGGGTCGTTGCTATGGGGCGACCATCGCTTCCCGGTGGGATGCTCCGGTCCGCCCACGAAGCGGAGTTGGTGCCCATATCCGGCCGTGGATGGCCGGATTCTGACATCGGTCCGTCCATCGAGCCGAGTCGGTGCCATTCCTCGGCCACATATGGCCGGATCCTGGCATCGGGTCGGTGGGTGCCGCGGGCCGCCGGGTGCCGCGGGACGATGAGGCCGTTGGGGCAGGGGTTCAGGGACCTCGGGCCTTGTCTGAACACCTGCGTCCGGGCGACACTGCGACCCGCGCCCGGGCCACGCCGCAGCCGAGCGACACTGACACCCACCCGCGCACCCCCCACCCGCGCACCCCCCACCCGCACCCCCCACCCGCGCACCCCCCACCCGCGCACTCTCCGCCGGGGCAGACCGCACCCCCTCCGGCTGACGCGACAGCGGCACCGCCGATGCCGACGCCGATGCCGAGGCCACGCAGCGCTGAGGGTTACCGATCGGAGGCAGGATGGCGTCGACACGGACCCGGATCGGGGTGCGTGTCACGGGTGTGGTCCAGGGTGTGGGTTTCCGTCCCTTCGTCCACCGACTGGCCCGCGAGTTGGAGTTGGACGGACACGTCGGTAACGACGCGGCCGGGGTGTTCATCGAGGTGGAGGGAGACGACGCCGCGGTGCAGCGCTTCGTCCAGCGCCTGCGCAGGGACGCGCCGCCCCTGTCCCGCGTCGCCGAGGTCGAGGTCACCCCGCTCCCACCGTCCGTCGAGGTCGAGGTCACCCCGCTCCCACCG
>CAYTLZ010000467.1:0-1057 GCA_964438785.1 uncultured Actinomycetota bacterium
GTCGGCGTGGGTCAACTCGGCGACGGCGCGGGCGCCGGTGGCCAGGCCGGCGTCGTCGCCGAGGTGGAGCAGCGCCACGGGCGCGGTGCGCATCAGCGCGCCGTTGCCCGCGCCGCCCCGGGGGTGGTCGGCCAGGTAGCGCGCCGCGGCCGTCGCGAGCGCCGCGGCTGCACCGGCCGGGTGCTGCTCGGCCGTGTCAGCTGAGCTCGCCCTGGCGGCGTCCGCTGCACGCAGGACCGCGGCGGTGGAGATGCCGATGTCGGGTGGTCCCGAGCGCAGCCACGCGAGGAACCGCGCACCGACCGCCTCCAGGTCGATGCGGCCGGTGGCGGTGACCTCGGCGATGCAGACGGCCATCGAGGTGTCATCGGTCCACTCACCGGGGGCGAAGTCGCCCAGCCCACCGCCGATCATCGCGACCTCGCCGCGGGGTGGTGGGGCGAACTCATAGCCCGCGCCCAGGGCGTCGCCCGCGGCCATGCCGACCAGCGCACCGGCGACACGGTCCTCACGCATCCTGCGGGTCGCCGAGCTCACGTGTCGACCTGCGCCAGCTGCGCGGCGAGATCCCGGACGTGGGAGGCGCCCTGCGGCCCGTCCTCGAGGGACGCACGCAGCTCCTCGGTGGCCGCGACCTCGATGGCGACGGCGAGGTGGTCGGCGTCCACGCGATCGCGGGCGAGCAGCGAGGTGGCGAGGGCGATCATCATCTGGGTGTCGTCGGTGTAGGTGCCCCTCCCGGGGCGGGCGTCCTCGAGCTCCGGCTCGGCAGGGATCGTGCGGTGGCGGCGCCCCTCGAAGGGCATGCCGAGAGCGTCGCCGACGAAGGTGCCGAGCAGCGCTCCAACCGACCGGTCGGCCCGGTCAGCCCCGTCGGCCCGGTCAGCCCCGTCGGACCGGTCGGCCCGGTCAGCGGCGTGGTCGTTGCGAGGCGGATGTGATCCTGACATGCCCGCCACCGTAGGCCTCCCGGTACCCGAGGTCACCCCGTGGTCGCCCCGAGGTCACCCCGAGGGCACCCCGTGGTCACAGCGGGCACCGCTCCGCGATCTCCAGG
>CAYTLZ010000468.1:0-1052 GCA_964438785.1 uncultured Actinomycetota bacterium
TCGGTGCGGCCCTCGCGGCGTTGTTCGTGTGGCGTTACCTGACGCGCGACTAAGCCTGAATGCACCGAGGCGACTGGTGGGCGGCGTTTGTGACTGCGGGGAACGGCGATCCACGAGGGTCGGGTCCTGGTCGGGGCTTGAGGGTGGTTTCTGACCCAGGTGTGGGCATGCCGACGGTCCCGGGCTGGGTCCGGGTAGCGGGGTCGTTGGGGTCTGTGCGGACGGTCGGGCGGCGGAGAGCTGTCAGGTCGGTGCGGGGATGGCCGCGATCCTGACGATGGCTGCCTGGAACGCCTCGTGCCAGGGCCAGTTCGTCGGGGCCCGGAGTTTGAGGCGTCTGGCGCTGTGCACGAGCCGGGCGGGCATGGAGACCAGCTTGGTCCGCAGCGTTTCGGTGGTCGCCTTCGACCAGCCCTCTCCGGCGGCTGCCAGGGTCCAGCGTCCGAGGTTGTGGGCTAGCACGGCAAGTGCGAGCCAGGCGGCGTTGGCGGTGAAGATCCCGGAGGGAACGTGTGCGAGCCCGCCGGCTTTGAGGTCGCGGATGGCGAGTTCGACCACGGCGTGACGGCGGTGGTCGGCTTCGAGCTCGAGTAGCGGCTCGGTCCGGTCGGTGAGGATGGCGTGGTAGTCGAACACCACATCGAGTGCGAGCTGCGAGCCGGGGGTGGGACGCACGCGGCGCACGATCAGCCGCAACTCGACGGCGTCTTTGGTGCCCTTGAACGCGGTGTAGGTGGTCTCCGCGACGTCGGCGCCGCCGTCGAGCCAGTACGGGATCGGCACCCACGCGTCGTCGTCGATCTGGCCGATAGCGCGCCGGATCGCGCTGTTCTTGTCCACGGTGACCGAGAACGCGACGTCATGATCCTGGCAGGCGGTGATGAACGCCCTCGAGTAGAACGCCGAGTCAGCCCGGAACGTGAGCTTGCCGGTGGCGCCAGCGTGACGGATCCGGCTGATGGTCTCGCGCACGAACGAGCCGGCGCCGCGGGCAGCGCCGGCGTTGCCGCCCCGCATGCGGGCGTGCAGCACCTCACCGGTTGAGGCCAGGG
>CAYTLZ010000469.1:0-1038 GCA_964438785.1 uncultured Actinomycetota bacterium
GGCCCCGGCGGGACCACTGCTGCGCACCGTTCCCGTACCGGGCAGCAACCGCCGTGAGGGCCCGGTCCAGGCGCGACCTCTTCCCAACGCCACCGCACGGGGCAGACGGCGCGACAACTCGACCTGTGACCCGGTCGGCCTACGTGTCCGCTGTCGCAGCCGTCAGGCGGCAGTAGAGCGCGGGGCAAGGCGTCGCCGGATGGCCTTCCGGGACCGCTTGGAAGTCGTACTCCGCGGCGACGGGCTCCGTCCTCAACGCTTTCGCCTGCTCGCCGACCGCGGCGATGTCATCGCGGTTCTCGACGGCGGCCACCAGCAGTGACAGGGCCGAGCGGTAGCCCGACGCATCGCCGCACCCGCAGGTGGTGCCCCAGCAGCCCTCAACGAGCAGCGGCAGGCCACCGCCTGGGTGCTCGCCGCAGCCCGCACTTGTGGCGCACCGGGGTCAGATCGCCAGCTGTCGCAACCTGCCTGACAAGTTCCGGGATCTGCCAGGTCCCCGTGGCCAAGATCCACGCGCCGGCGCGCGTGGTGGTGTGGTTGAGGACCAGCCCGGTCAGGTCGGTCAACGGCTCATCGATGCGGTGCAGGATCTCGTACATGAACGGTCCTCGTTGCGGCACTGACAGCAGATAGCCGACTACCTGTGACACCCGCGCCTCATGCGGCAACCTTGGACGGAACCGCGACCGGCCGTTGCAGGCCGCAGAGGTCGTTGACCCACTGCGCGCGTCCGTGAACAGCGGGGTTGGGACCGTGCAACCTCGCTCATCACTCTCAGCGTGATGGTCCTCGGATCAGACGGTGTCACCGACCGCCGGCCCTGGTCGCTCGCGGATGAGCTTCACCCGTGAGCCGAACGACCACCCGCGCCACGTGTCCGAGGGTGGCCTGGCCGCAAGCGCCGGTGTGGCCCGGATGCAGCGCGACTTCTTCCCAACTGCCATCACACGGGAGGTACAGGCCGCGACGAACTCGTGGGAGACCGAGTCGCGCTCGGTGCGATGCGCTCGCACCGTTGCAGTTCGAGCAGGAGCG
>CAYTLZ010000470.1:0-1034 GCA_964438785.1 uncultured Actinomycetota bacterium
AGCAGACAACCATCCTCAGGAAAGTCTCCACCCGCCAGACATTCCGGGGATTCCAGCGATCGGTTGTTCTGAGCGACCGCGTCCTGGTGGTCGTGGACCGCCGGATGTCCGCGTCCAGATGGGCTGTCGGGCGTGCACAGAGTCGCGCGTGTCCAGAGTCGGGCACGCCTCGATCACCGCCCCAGCTGGCCGACCGGATCGAGAGGGGACACGGGTTGAGTGGGGCTACGGGTCTCGAGGGGTCCCACGCCGAGAGTGGGGCCAACCCAGGCGGTATGGGCTGAGCACGCGGGATGCGGCTCTGCGGGCCCGACGAGCTTTAGTTTACGTAATGTATCTTATCGGTGTATTTTGAGGAGGGGTCGGTAGGGAGCACAGACCGGACCGGAGATGCTGCCGGCAGCCTGCAGGGTTCACGCTTCGCTCAGGGCGGCAGACCGAATCTGACGGATCGGGAAACTCACGACGACGCCCGCGGCTGCCATCACCGTGGACGCGAACGCGAAGACCATGGAGAAACCGGCAGCGTCCGCGATGACGCCGAACAACGCCGGACCGATCACGCCGCCAATCGCCAGTCCGGCCAGGACGACACCGGATGCGGCTGCCGGCCGCTCAGGATCGATACGAACGGCGGCTAGGAACACCAGCCCGGTCCAGCCCCAGCCGGCACCGAGTCCGAGCACACCACCGATGACGACCGTCGCGGGTGTCGCCGTTGCGCTGATGGCGATGCCGACGGCTCCGAACACCAGTGCGCCGCGCAGCAGGCGCAGTTCTCTGCCGGGCTGTCCGGCGTCGGCCACACGGCCGACGACCAGTCGGACGATGACGGCTGCCAGCGATGCCGCCGCGAAGATGATGCCGGCGACCTCACTCGTGTAGCCACCATCAACGGCGGAGGTCACGAGGTAGGTGCTGAAACCGGCGGCGATGCCACCGCCGAGGGCGGCGACCAGCGACAGCACCAACAGGCTCGTCTGTCGGGCGCGTGGGTCGTCGACCAACGCGTCCACGGGCGCATCGGCCACTGG
>CAYTLZ010000471.1:0-1029 GCA_964438785.1 uncultured Actinomycetota bacterium
AGCATCAACGCGCGCAAGGCCTTCATCGGCTGCAACGGTGTCGACGTCGACCGGGGCATCACCAACGTCAACTTGCCCGAGACCGAGATCAAGCGGCTCGTCCTCACCGCGTCGCAGGAGCGGATCGTGTGCGCCGACAGCACGAAGCTGGGCCAGGTCGCGCTCGCACACGTCTGCAGCCTTGAGGAGATCGATCTGCTGATCACCGACGACGGCGCCGACCCGGAGCTCCTGGCGGCGCTGCGCAACATCGGCATGGCGGTCGAGGTGGTGGCGAGCGAGTGACGTCTGACCGGTCGCGGCCGCGATGCCGCTGCCTCAGCAGCGCACGACGTGGACCAGCGGTAGCTCGGGAAGGCTGGCGGGCCGAGTGCGATCCGCGGTCTGCCGAAGCTCCGTGGCGGTGACCTCGGGATCCGTGTCGTTGATGAACAAGCCCGCTGCGGTTTCCACCGTGGCACGCATCTTCAGCTTGTCCGGCCCGCGGTTCGGCGGGAAGAACTCGAAGCTGAGATGCCAGTCATCGACCGTCCCATGCTCATCCCTGGGCGCCTGCTGGCAGGCCATGAGGTAGGCCATCGGCTCGTCGTAGAAGCGGTCGTAGACGCGGACGACCTCGCGCAGGGCAGCGGCCAGATCGCGCCGCTCATCGATGGTCAGATCCTCCAGCCGACCGGCACCGTGCCGTCGTGCCCGGACATGTATCTCGAAAGGCCAGTCCGGCGCGAAAGGGACCGACACCTGGAAGCTCGGGTTGTCCACGACCTGGCGTGCCGGCGCGCTCACGTCGTGGTCGATGACCGCACATCCGAGGCAGGCTCCGCTGCGTGCCCGGTGTCGTCGGGCTGCGCTGGCACGTTCCTGCAACAGGGGCGGGAGATGACCGAAGGCGTAGATCTGACCGTGGGGGTGCGAGAGGGTCGCACCGACGTCCTCGCCTCGGTTCTCGAACACCAGCACCGCGGCGACCTGTCCGTCCGCCCACAGGTCCTCCGACCGGTCAGCCCAGATCGCCACCACCCGCACGAG
>CAYTLZ010000472.1:0-1018 GCA_964438785.1 uncultured Actinomycetota bacterium
TTGATCGTCACCGCGACCTTCACCGACGACCCCCTGGTGTGGCAGCTGACCGAGTCCAACATCCCCTTCGTGATGGTGGGAGAGGTCAGCACGCCCGAGATCTCGGCGGTCGACGCCGACAACCAGGGTGGTGCGCTGCTCGCTGCCGAGCACCTGCTCGAGCTCGGCAGGCGTCGCATCGCGACGGTCACCGGCCCGATGCGCAGCGGTGCCGCTGCTACCCGCCGGGTGGCCTTCGAGCGGGCCCTGGCGGTAGCCGGGCAGCCGATCGACCCGCGACTGGTCGTGGAGTCGGATTTCACGGAGCAGGGCGCCTACGCGGCGACCCAGCGGTTGCTCCCGGAGCAGCCGGACGCCATCTTCGCCTTCTCCGACCGCATGGCGGTCGGGGTGCTGCGCGCGATCGGTGAGGCAGGTCAGCGCGTGCCACAGGACGTCGCCGTGGTCGGTTTCGACGATCTCGGTCCGGCGCAGCAGGCGACGCCTTCCCTGACGACCGTGCGGCAGGAGGTCACGGAGACGGGGGTGGTCGCCGTCGAGCTCCTTCTCGAGCGCATCCGTACCCCTCAGTTGCCCGCCCGACGGGTCGAACTCCCGACCACGCTGGTGGTCAGAGGATCGACGGTCCCGGACCACACCCGGACGATGACACCGACATGAACCTGCATCCGATCTGCGCCTCGCTTCGCGGCCTGTATGGGAGCGCTCCCATCCACAGGCGAGTACCCCGGCAACCGGCGGGCCGATCACCCACCCTGAGGCCGGGCACCATCCGATCAACCCCAACAGCCGAGCTCTTCCCACCGCCGTGGCGGCCGATCCTGCCCGGTTGATGGTGCATCTCACCTGATCGACACGACGACGAGGCGGACCCCGGGCTGCAGCTGTCACCGGTATGGGAGCGCTCCCATACAGATGGAGATCGACGCAGCCGCCCGCGCCGCACGGCAGCACCGCACGACGCATCGACACACCGCAGCACCGCACGACAGCAGCAAGCCGGCTCGGCGGATCGCCG
>CAYTLZ010000473.1:0-1015 GCA_964438785.1 uncultured Actinomycetota bacterium
GGAAGTATCCTTACCCCAGCGACGAGTGGAGCTGGCTGTGACGCGAACCGTGCCGATCGAGAACGATGACATCCGGCTGCGTGAGCTGTTCGACCACCTCACGGAAGGCGATGTGGTCCAGCTCACCCAGGACGGACGGCTCGCCGCCGTCGTGGTGGACCGCGAGAGCTACGACCAGCTGCTCCTGGCCGCCGGGCAGGACGCACGCCGGGAGCTCAAGGAGATAGCGGCTGAAACCCGGAAGCGGATCGCCGAGGCTGGGCTCGAACGTGAACTGGTGGATGAAGCCATCGAAGCCGTGCGCTCGCAGCGCCGGTGACACGACGGGTCGTCCTCGACACCAACATCATCGTGTCCGGTTTTGGATGGGGCGGGGTGCCCGGGCTCGTGCTCGACGCCGCCTTCGATGGACGCTTCGTGGCCGTCACGAGTGTCGCCCTGCTCCGCGAAGTCCAGGACGTGATCCGACGCAGCAAGTTCGCCGAGCAGTTCCCGGATCCCGAGGCGCTCATCGACCGTCTGACCCGGACGAGCCGTGTCACCGATCTGCCGCCTACCGCCACCATCCTTGGCGACGAGGACGACAACCGTCTCATCGACGCGGCGCGAGCCGGCGACGCGGACATCATCGTCACCGGCGACCAGCTGGTCCTCGATGCCGACCCTATCGGCAGCATCCGGGTCCTGACCGCGGCCGAGTTCCTGCCGCTGCTCGAGCAGCTCGAACGCAGGTAGCCGAGCAGGCAGAGAAGCCGACCCTGTGGGAGCCAGAACCCCGGTCGTGTGGTTCAAGCGGCGTTCTTGTGCTTGTTGATGAGGCCGTTGTAGCGCGGGGCTGCGGCCGGATTGGTGGTGATCTCGGCCTCCTCGGGGTCGGTCCCGGTGGCCGAGGGGGACCGGGCGTGCGGTTTCGTGGAGCCCGTCGCACGGGCGGGCCGGTCGCACTGACCGGCGGCACCCCATGTCGGCACCCGCGCGCTGGCCCGATCCGCCGGGGCTCCGTCACGGTGCTGTG
>CAYTLZ010000474.1:0-1001 GCA_964438785.1 uncultured Actinomycetota bacterium
AGGGCATCGGCGACCGCGTGGGCCCCGACGTCGGCGTCCGAGTGGCCGGCCAGCGGGGGGCCGTCGGGCAGCCGGACACCGCACAGCACCAGAGGGCGCGTGCGGTCGGCGGCTCCGGTCGGGCCCGCATCCGGGTCCACGAACGCGTGGATGTCGAGTCCGGTGCCGATCCTGACGGCGGTCACGCTGCCCCCGGTGGTGGTCGGGTCAGCGCCAGCGCCTCGACCAGCGCCAGATCGTGTGGGTAGGTGATCTTGTGGGACCACGGTGATCCGGCCACGACCAGCACGCGGCCCCTGGCGCGACCGTCGGCGATCAGGCGTTCGACCAGGGCGAGGTCGTCGGTGGCGTCGTCACCGGACGCCAGGGCGGCGTCGACGACGGCCCGGCGGAACACCTGTGGCGTCTGGACCCCGACCAGCCCCGTGCGATCGACGGTGCCGACGACCTCGTCACCGTCGGTCCGCTTGAGGGTGTCGGCCACGGGCCGGGCCGGAGCGGCGGCGAGCACGTCGGGATCGTCGGTGACGGCCCGCAGGGCCGCGGTGACGACCGCGACCGGCGTGAGCGGACGCGCCGCGTCATGGATGGCGACCACCTCGACGTCGACGTCGAGCGCGGCCAGGCCACGGCGGACGCTGGCGGTCCGGGTCGCACCGCCGGCCACGAACGCGGCGACCGGCAGGTCACCGACGGCGCGGGCGAACGCCTCGGCGTGGCCCGCCGGATGGACGACGACGACCGGGAGCCGCGCGGCCACCAGGCCGGCCAGCGCATGCGCGACCAGGGGCCGGCCGTCGAGTTCGACCAGCGCCTTGGGGCCAGCGGTGCCGAGCCTCGTGCCATCACCGGCGGCGACGAGCACGGCCGCGGTACGGGGCGTCGGGGTGTCGGGGCCCGGTGCCTCGTCCGTCATGGGCTCGGGGCCGCGAACAGCAGCCGTCCGGTGGTGCGCTGCACGATCGAGTTCACATCCACCTCGATGGTGTCGCCGACGTGAT